>DATKZS010000008.1:0-33865 GCA_035527835.1 bacterium | reverse complement strand
CGGGCAGTTCGACAGCGTGCTCAACGTGCCGACCGACGGCATGCGCGAGGCCTACAAGCAGGTGATCGCCAGCCGCTTCACCGAGCGCGCCGTGCTCTACCGCCTGATCGGCGGGTTCACCGAGGTGGACACTCCGATGGCCGTGCTGTTTCTGCCCATGATCGAGGCCCGGTCCGCCGGCGTTCTCTACACCCGCGACCCGGGCGACGAATCCTCCGACCGCATGCTCATCAACTCGGTGTGGGGACTGGCCGACGGCCTGGTGCAGGGAGAGGCCGCGGCCGACACCTTCGTGGCCAGCCGCGAACGCCCCGGCGAGATCATCGAGCAGCGCCTCCCGTCAAGGCCCGCCGGCACGGAGGCGCCGGGTCATCCGCCGGGGCCATCGCTCTCACCCGCCGACGTCAAGCTGCTGGTCGAGACCGCGCTCCGGATCGAGGAACATTTCGGAAGGCCCCAGGACATCGAGTGGGTGCTGACCCCCGGGCGCAAGCTGATGATCGTGCAGTCCCGAAGGCTGCGCACCGAGGAGCGGCGGCTCCACGGCGGCCAGTCGGTGGAGTCCCGCGCGCCGCTCCTGGATGCGGGCGTCACCATTTTTCCCGGTCGCGCGGTGGGCCCGGCGTTCGTGGCCGTTGGCAATGACGACCTGGCCAAGGCGGGGGAGGGCGTGGTGCTGGTGGTGCGGCAGGCCACTCCGGAAATCGGCGCCGTGCTCGCGTCGTTGGCGGGCGTGATCGCGGAACAGGGCAACCCGAGCGGGCACGCGGCCACGTTGCTGCGCGAGTTCGGGGTCCCGGCGGTGTTCGGGATGAAGGGCGCGCTCAAGATCAAGTCGGGCCAGGTCATCAGCCTTGACGCCACGCACCGGCGGGCGTACGAGGGCGAGCTGTGGCCGGAGGTCCGCGAGCGGGTCAAGGCGCGAATGGTCCAGGCCCGCTCCGGCCGGCCGGAGAGCCCGCTCCACGACCTGATCCTGACCTTGAACCTCACCGACCCGTTGGCCATGTCGTTCCGGGCCAGGAACTGCAAGTCCGTGCACGACATCGTGCGCTTCACCCATGAAAAGGCCGTATCGGCCATGTTCGAGCTGGGCGATGAGGCGGGTGGCCGGTCGCGGCAGCCGACCTGGCGGCTCGAATCAAAGATGTCGCTCAACATCTACGTGCTCGACCTCGGCGGTTCGCTGCCAAAGGCGCCGGCCGGCAAGCGGGGGACCGTGAAGCCGGAGGAGATCAGGTCCACGCCGTTTAAAGCGCTGTGGAGCGGCATCACTGACCCGGCCGTGAGCTGGGCCGGCCGCTCGCGCGTGTCCGGCGCCGGCTTCATGTCGGTGATGGCCGCGTCCATGGCCGACCGCGGCGCGGCGGTGCGCGGGCTGGGCGGGAAGAACTATTTGATGGTGGCGCCGGAGTACGTGAACTTCAACGCGCGGCTCGCCTATCACTTCGCCATGGTGGACGCGCTGGTGGCGGAGGTTGCCGAAAACAACTACGTGAACTTCCGCTTCCGCGGGGGCGGGGCCGGCCAGGACCGCCGCTCCTGGCGCGCCCTTTTTCTTTCCCGGGTGCTGCTGCAGGAGAGCTTCGCGGTGGACCGGCGCGGCGACCTGGTCACGGCCTGGCTCAGCCGCTATCCGCGGGAGGCCTCGGAGCAGGCGCTCGCGCTCCTGGGCCGGCTCATGGGATGCGCGCGCCAGCTCGACATGCTCCTCGATTCCGAGGCCGCCGTGAACCATTTCGTCGAGCGGTTCCAGGCCGGTGACTACCAGGCTTTTTTGTGATGCCGTCCAGGGAAGCAAGGAAGTGAACCACAGATGAACACAGATTAACACGGATGAAAAAATAAATTAATCATCATTGCTGTCCAAACTATTTCCCCGAAGGGGAACGATGTGAGTAGCCGGGAGGTGAAACCCCCGGAACCGGGCGCAACACCATTTCGACCCCGAAGGGGTCGCACCTCGCCGGCGTTTTTGGTTCAACCCTTTCAGGGTTGAGGACCAGGGTTTGGGCGCTTTACCGTAGGTTGCACCTACGGCTACTCATATTGCCACCCCTTGCGGGGTGAGAATGAATTAATTATCCGTGTTCATCTGTGTTCATCTGTGGTTAAAAAATAAGGAGTCTGCAATGTCCACCCCGGGAGCCGATGACAAGAACCTGCCCGACGCCCTGGAATACGAGGCCCAGCGCGCGCTCAAGGAGCGCCCGAGCTTCTCGATCCGCGCCCGCATCACGCTCGGGTTCCTGCTCTGGTTTATCTTAAGCCTCGGCATCACCATCGCGTCGCTGGTCATCCTCTCCCGCGTCCAGAACAAGCTCCTGTTCATGGAGTCCGCCGGGAACTACACCTTCGAGATCCAGCAGGCCCGCCGCTTCGAGAAGAATTATTTCCTGTACCGCACCAACCTGAGCGACGCGCTCGAACACGTGCACCAGGCCCGCTCCATCCTGGAGAAGAACAGCGCGCAGATGGCGGCCGTGGTGGGGCGGGAGCGGTTCGACACCATGCGGCGTCACGTGGAGCGCTACGAGGACCTGCTGGAGCGGCTCAGCGAGCTGGACCAGGTGCGCGGCTCGGGCCCGCCGAATTACGAGTCCATCGAGGCCGAGCTGCGCACCCACGGCGCCGAGATGGTGGCGGTGGCCGAGCAACTGGTGGCCAAGGAACGCCAGTCCGTGAACTACATGCTGCTCATGTCCAAGCGCATCCCCATCGTCTTCCTCGCCGTGCTGCTGGTGCTCATGATCTATGTGGCCAACTTCATCACCCGCCAGATGATGCGGCCGCTCAACCGGCTGATGGACGCCACCTCCCGCATCGCCGACGGCGACTTCACGCCCATCACCCCCAGCCGCCGCTACCGCGACGAGTTCAGCGAGCTCGCCATGGCCATGAACCACATGATGCGGCAGCTCGTCCACCGCCACGAGCTCCTGGTCCAGGCCCACAAGCTAAAGGCCGTCGGCACGCTCACCGCCGGCGTCGCCCACGAGCTCAATAACCCCATCAACAACATCATGCTCACCTCCGCCATGCTCCAGGAGGACTACAAGACCCTCTCCGACGACGAGCGCCTCGACATGATCGGCGACCTCCTGAACCAGGCCGAACGGTCACAGCGCATCGTCCGAAACCTCCTCGACTTCGCCCGCGAATCCGAAATCCGCACCGACCTCCTCTCAATCGGCAAGCTCCTCGATGAGACCGTCCAGCTCGCCGGAAACCAGATCAAGCTCGCCCGCGTCAAGGCCGCCTGCAAATTCGCGCCCAACCTCCCGCCCATTCACGGAGACCGCCAGCAGCTCACCCAGGTATTTTTAAACCTCATCCTCAACGCCCTCGACGCCATGCCCGGAGGAGGATCCCTCACCATCTCCGCCAGCAACTCCAGGGAAACCGACTTCCTCGAAGTCGCCGTCGCCGACACCGGAACCGGAATCCCCGAGCACGTCCTCCCCAATATCTTCGACCCCTTCTTCACCCTAAAGCCCACCGGCAAGGGGACCGGACTCGGGCTCTCCGTGTCCCTGGGCATGGTCCAAAAACACGGAGGCCACATCCGCGTCGTGAGCCAAGTGGGCAAGGGCTCGACCTTCACCGTCCTCCTCCCCATCGCCAAAATTCCGGCCAAAATGACGCAGGAGGATGGGGGAGGAAGAGAAGAGAATTGAACCACCAAGAACACAAAGTTTTAAAAAAGGAAGAGAAGAATTATTTTTTTACTTCGTGCCCTTGGTGTCTTTGTGGTTGCATTGGAAGAGGAGCGGGAAGCAAGAAGCAGTAATTCAGAAGTAAGAATTCGGAAGCAAGGATCGAGTTAAGTTGATTAAGTTGGTGCCAGGCACCGTTCCCGGCACCGTTCCCCGCCGTTCCCCCGTTCCCGTTCCCGAGGCACCGTTCCCGAAGGATGACAGAGGAGGTTTGGGGTTTGAGGTTTGAAGAAACCCAAGATGGCGGGCCAGGGCCGGATCAGGACGGGTTTTCAGCCCCAAGGGGGGCGGCATTCTCCAGCCTGAGGCGCTCCCAGGAAAAAGCGCTGGAGAGGGGTGCGCGAAGCGCTTTGGAGTGCGAGCGGCTTGCCGCCGCTTTCGCTCGGCCAGCTTGCTGGCCGGCACCGAAAGAAGCTCTTCAATCAGCAATGAAGATGCTTGACGTACTCCCCGACTTTAGTTGCACAAGGAAACTCCGCCGGGATCAAGCTCCCGGCTCGTCAAAGCGGCGGCAAGCCGCGCGCACTCCAAAGCGCTTCGCGCCGTTCGGGGGGCGGCATCGGGGAGGATGTTGCAGGCGGGACGCCTGCGCCACAATTGGGGGGAATGGTACATCGGGGATTGAACCACAAACCTCAAACCCCAAACCTCAAACCTCAAACCTCTTCATCGTCCGATGCGGCGGGTTTTCATGATGCTTTCGATGGCGGCGATCAGCTCCTCGATGGGGAAGGGTTTTTTGAGGAACTGGTTCTTCATCTCCTGGATGAAATCCATGGTTTTTTCGGTATAGGCGCCGCCGGTGACGAAGAGGAAGCGTCCGGCCAGGCGCGGCCTTTCCTTGACCACGCGCTGATAGACCTCGATCCCGCTCAGGTCCGGCATCATCAGGTCGCAGACGATCACGTCGAAGTCCGAGTCGCGCCCGAGGATCTCGAGCGCCTGCGCGCCGGTGCCGGCGGTGACGGCCGTGATGGTGACCGGCAGCGCCCGCTGGTAAGAGCTCAGGATGTTCGGCTCGTCGTCCACGATCAGGATCCGCGCCGTGATGCGCCTCTCTATTTGCCGGGACTTGGCCGCCGCCGCGAACTCGATGGGCGCTGTCGAAGCCGCGGGCAGATACGCGCGGAAGGTGGAGCCATGTCCCGGAGCGCTCTCGACCTCGATCCGGCCCTGGTGCTGTTTGACGATCTCCTGGGCGATGGTCAGACCCAGCCCGGCGGCCTGGCCCAGCGGACGCGTACTGAAAAACGGGTCGAAGATCCGGGCCATGGCCTCCGGCTCGATTCCAACACCGGTGTCGGACACCGTGACCATCACCATTTCTCCCGCGGCCTCGCTCTTGACCCGGATCCGGTTATTGGCCTGGTCGCCCTCCGGGATGGCGTGCACGGCGTTGAGCACCAGGTTCAGGAAAACCTGCGCCAGCTTGGCCCGGTCGCCCATGATCGCCGGCGCGGCATTCAACTCCTTGACCAGCACCGCCCTGTACTCGACCTGGTTCGCCAGGATGGTCAGCACCGATTCCAGGACCTCGTTGATGTCAATCCGCGCGAGCTCGGCCCGGCCAGTCGCCGCAAAGGACTGCAGGCTGGACACGATGTCCCGGATCCGTTTCATGCCGTCCAGGGATTCCTTGATCAGGTCCAGCGAGTCTTGCGTGATCAACGAGACCTCGGCCTCGCGGTCCAGGAACTGCCGGACCCGCTCCGGCGGCGCCGTATCCACAAGCAGTTGCCGGCATTCATTATAAATGTCCGCGAGCTGCTTCACGTAGCTTTGCAGCGTGCCCAGGTTGGAGAGCACGAACGCCGCCGGGTTGTTGATCTCGTGCGCCACCCCGGCGGCCAAATGGCCCACCGCCACCAGCCGCTCCGAATTCACCAGCTCCGCCTGCGTCTCCTTGAGCCGGCGGTTGATGCTGATCAGGTTTTCAGTGAGCGAGCGCTGCTCTTCCTCCGCCAGCTTGCGCTGGATGGAGCTGGAGATGGCCTGCGACAAGCCGCCGGCATTCAATCCGCCCTTGTTCAGGCAATCCTGCGCGCCCTCCGGCATGGGACCGGCCGCGACGTCGCGGTCGGGGGCATCAGTGAGCAGGATGATCGGAACCCGCGGGGCCGCCAAACGGAACCGGCTGAGCATCTCCGACCGCTCGCCCGCGGGAGAGAGGTCGAGCAGGACCACGTCCCAGTCCCCGTCACTCAGCCGGGCCAGGCCTTTTTCCAGGCTGTCTTCACTATGGCAATGGAAAATGAACGAAGCGGAGTCGCCCAGCATCCCGCGAAGCTTGCGCTCGTCGGCGGGGCTCTCAACGATTAGGAGGACGTTAACGCGGTTGTTTTTCATGGTTGAACAATTTACCGGACCTTGCATGTCTCCCGCATTTAATCCACGCTCTTGGCATTCGTCAGAGCGGACCATCCCGTAGCGAAAGCTAAAACATATAGCGCCCTGGGGCCGGAGTCAAGGGGCAGGGGCGCGGACGGGTAGATTTTTCCATCCATCGCTGAAAAATATATTGACAAGTTCTTTCTGCCATGCTATAAATTTCACCAAGCGGTGAAAATGAAGGCGCTATCGAAACAATTGCCCCGGCCTGCCGCGCCCGCGTATGCCGCGGGGCCGCGAACCGAGATTCTGCATTCGGCCCGGTCGCTGTTCGCGGAAAAGGGGTTCGAGGGCGCGTCCACCCAGGAGATCGCCGACCGCGCGGGCGTCAACAAGCGGCTGGTGTTCTACTATTTCAACAACAAGGAAGAGCTGTACCTGGCCGCGCTCGAGGATTTTTTCGGCAAGGTCGAGAAGTTCCTGGATAATTTCTGCGTGACCCCGGATGACCTTGACGACCCGTGGCTCAGCCTGATCCGGTTTTCGGACAATTTCATTTATTTCGCCTCGCGCTACGAGGAGCCGATCCGCATTTTGATGCGCGAGATCATGAACCGCGGCAAGCTCCTGCCCCTGCTCACCGAGCGTTACATCAAGCCCATTTTCACGGCCGGAGAGAATTACCTGGGCAACCTGGTCGGGGCGCGCTCGGGCAACGGCCGCGAGGTCCAGCACCTGTTGCTCAGCTTCGGAGGCGCCAACCTGCTTTACTTCATGGTGGCGCCTTTATTGGAGCGGCTCTGGGAGGTTGATCCCACTTCCAAGGAAGCGCTGGAGGAAAGGAAGCGGGAGCTGAGGAGATTTATTGTCCGGACTTTGTAAGAGGAGTTAAGCGAAGATTAACCGCCAAGGCGCCAAGACGCCAAGAAAGAAATTAAGAAATTTTCTTTTCTGAGTCTTGGCGTCTTGGCGCCTTGGCGGTTAATTTTTAGTATAATTTCACCGATCGGTGAAAGGAGAGTGGAGTATGGGACTGCTGGACGGAAAAGTCGCGATCGTGACCGGGGCCGGGAGGGGCATCGGGAGGGCCGAGGCCATGCTGTTGGCGGCGGAGGGCGCGAAGGTGGTGGTGAACGACCTGGGGGTTGAGCTGGACGGCTCGGGCCGGGACCAGAGCGTGGCGCAGAAGGTGGCGGACGAGATCATGGCGGCGGGCGGGGATGCCGTGTCCAACCAGGAGAGCGTGTCGGACCACGAGGCGGCGCGGCTGATCGTCGAGCAGGCAATCAGCTCGTTCGGCCGTCTCGACATCGTGGTGAACAACGCGGGGATCACGCGCGACAAGATGGTGTATAACATGGAAGAGGCCATGTTCGACGCGGTGGTCGCGGTGCACATGAAGGGCACGTTCAACCTGGGCAAATGGGCGTGCCGCTATTTCCGCGAGAAGGGCGAGGGTGGGCGGATCATCAACACCACTTCGGCGGCGGGGCTCGTCGGGAACGTGGGTCAGACCAATTACGGGGCGGCCAAGGCCGGCATCGCGGCGATGACTCTGATCTGGGCGCGCGAGATGGGCAAGTACAGCGTGACCGTGAACGCCATCGCCCCGGCGGCGCGCACGCGCATGACCCTGGCCGCGTTCGGCGACCTCACCCCCGAGGAGGGCGAGTTCGACGCCATGGCCCCCGAGAACGTGGCCCCGCTGGTGGCGTATCTAGCTTCCGCCGCCGCCGCGGAAGTGACCGGACAGGTCATCGGCGTCTCCGCCGGCGACATCGAGATCTTCGAGCCGTGGAAGCCGATCAAGAGCATCTCCAAGGAGGGGCGGTGGACGGTGGCGGAGCTCACGGAGAAGATGAAGGAGATCGTTTAGAGGCGAAAGGGACGGGGGTATTTTAAAAACCACAGATGAACACGGATTAACACGGATAATAGAAATTCAGATAACTGTATTCTTGCTATTTGATTCTTTCTTCTCATCAGTGTTCATCCGTGTTCATCTGTGGTTGAAAAAACATTCTATAAGGAGCAGATATGGCGGACAGGAGCTTGATCGGAGCGGAGACGCCTCCGGGTATGGCGGAGGCGGTGGCGGAGGAGATGGCGGCGTTTTGCGAGGCCATCGGGGACACGCGGCCGGAGTACGTGGACGAGAAGGCCGCGGCCGCGGGCAGGTTCGGGGCGCTGGTGGCGCCGCCGACGTATCCGATGCGCTTTCTGTTTGACGCTCTGGACCCGGACCTGTTCTTCAAGCTCGGCCTCAACATGGCCGGCATCGTCCACGCGGAGCAGGAGTTCATCTACGAGCGTCCGGTCAAGGCCGGGGAGAAGCTTTCGATCCTGGGCAAGGTTGACGACGTCTGGGAAAAGCAGGGCCGGTCCGGGATGCTCGACTTCGTGCGCTTCGAGGCCAAGGCGGTCGAGGAAAAGAGCCAGGAGCACGTGTTCACGGCGCGGATGACGCTGATCTCGAAGCGGGCGAAGGAGGGGTGAGGGGGAAGGTGGTATTTTTTTAACGCAGATGAACGCAGATGAACACAGATAAATCCAAGATAAGAAATTTATTTTCTTTTTCATCTTATTCTTATCTGCGTTAATCTGCGTTCATCTGCGGCAAAAATAACTTCAATGATGAAGGAGCAGACATGGCGGTGAAGCTTGATTGGCAGAAGATAGAGGAAGGCCGGGAGTTCGATCCGTGGGACCGGGGCGGGATCGGGATCGAGCTGTTCCAGGCTTATGGGGAGGCGTCGCTGGACGGTAACCCGATGCACACGGACGAGGAGTACGCTCAGGACCTGGGGTATCCGACGGTTTTCGCGCAGGGCATGTTGCTCATGGCCTTTGCCGCCAAGTACATCACCGACCTGTTCGGCGTGGGCAGCATCCGGCGCATCTGGTCCAAGTTCGCCAAGCAGACGTGGCCGGGCGAGACGTTGCGCTTTTCCGCTGTGGTCAAGAAGAAATACGAGGAAGGAGACAGAAAGCTGCTGGACCTGGACGTGAGGGGCATCGGTGTGGAGAAGGGGGAGGAGAAGATCGTTGTCGAGGCGACGGTGGTATTGGGATGAGATATTTTTTTGTCACGCAAAGGCGCAAAGATCGCAAAGAATTTTCTTTAAAGAATAATTTAATTCCTTTTTTCCTTTGCGTGCTTTGCGCCTTTGCGTGAAATAACAACTTTTCGGGGGTGCTTAAATGACTGAATTGAGAGAAGCGGTTATCGTTGACGCCGTTCGGACCCCGTTCGGCCGGGCGCACAAGGAGAAGGGGTTTTTGCGGAACGTCAGGTCGGACGACATGGGGGTGATGGTGCTGCAGGAGGTGGTGAAGCGGACGGGGATCGAGGCCAAGGAGGTTGACGAGGTGATCCTGGGCGCGGTGGAGCAGCTTGGCGAGCAGGCGCATCCGGGCCGGAACTGCCTGGTGCTGGCGGGGTTCCCCTACGAGGTGCCGGGGCTGTCGGTGGAGCGGGCGTGCGTGACGGCGATGAGCTCGGTGCACGTGGCGGCGCTGGCGGTGATGGCGGGGATGGGCGACATTTATATCGCGGGCGGTCTCGACTCGATGACGCACATCGCGCTGCCGGTGGTGACGCCCGACACGGACTTCGATGAGCTGTTGAAGCAAGAGAACACCATGCTCTCGGCCATGAACCCGAACCCGAAGATGTACGGCACCATGAACCCGCTGGACCTGGTGGGCGGCATCACGGCGGAGAAGCTGGTGGACATGTTCCATTTCACCCGGGAGGAGATGGACCACTGGGCGGTGATGTCCAACCTCCGCGCGGTGGAAGCGCAAAAGGCGGGGAAGCTGAAGGATGAGATCATGCCGGTGGCGGCGCAGGACCAGCAGGGCGCCGAGTTCATGCTGGACTACGACCAGGGCCCGCGGGCGGACACGACTTATGAGAAGGTGGCCAAGCTGCCCACGCCATTCAAGCCGGGCGACGGCACCATCTCCGCGGCCTCGGCCTCCGGCACGGCCGACGGCGCGGCCGTGTGCATGGTGATGAGCAAGGAGATGGCGAGAAAAAAGGGGCTGAAGCCGTTCGCCACCGTCCGGGCCATGGCGGTGGCCGGGTGCGATCCTACCATCATGGGCTGGTCCGTGGTCCCGGCCACCAGGAAGGCGCTGGCCATGATGAAAATGAAGCTCGACCGGATGGAGCTGATCGAGATCAACGAGGCGTTTGCCTGCGTGCCGCTGGTGTTCATCAAGGAGTTCGGGATGGACCCGGAAAAGGCGCGGGCCATCATCAACGTGAACGGCGGGGCCTGCGCCATCGGCCATCCGGTCGGGGCGACCGGGGCGCGGCTCATCGGGCACCTGGCCTACGAGATGAACCGGCGCGGCAACCGCTGGGGCCTGGCCACCATCTGCGGCGGCTACGGCCAGGGCGGGACGACCATACTGGAGCGGGAGGATTATGATTGGGGGGAGTACCGGAAGGTGTGAGAAGAGAAGAAGGTAAGAAGGTGTGAAGGGAAGGAGACGGGAATGGACTTCAATCTTAGCGATGACGTAAAGCAGATCAATGATGCGATCAAGCGGTTCGTGGACAAGGAGGTGCTTCCGCTGGAGGAGAAGCACAAGGAGGAGATCTGGGAGGGCAAGTTCAACGACAAGGTGCGGGAGCTGGGCGCGGGCATCCGGAAGAAGTCGGTCGAGCTCGGCTACTATACGCTGCACATGCCGGAGTCGGCGGGCGGCGGCGGCATGGGCCACGTGGCCATGACCGCGTTCCGCGAGACCATCGCGCGATCCGGCTCCTCGATCCTAGGGCTTTTCGTGCTCGGCGACCCGCCGATGGGACCGACCGTCATGCTCGCCAACTGCACGCCGTATCAGAAGGAGAATTACCTCGGGCCGCTGATGCGCGGCGAGAAGACCACCTGCTTCGCGCTGACCGAGCCTTCCGCCGGCTCCGACGTGTCCGGCATCAAGACGCGCGCGGTGAAGAAGGGCGATAAGTACATCGTGAACGGGCAGAAGCACTTCATCAGTAACGGGCCGTTCTGCGACTTCGCCCAGGCGTTCGTGATGACGGACCCGTCAAAGGGCATGAACGGCGGGTGCTCGCTGCTCTTGATTGACGCGGACTCAAAGGGTTTCACGCGGCGGACGCAGAAGTCCATGGGCGACGACGATTTCCAGTCGGAGTTTTTCTTCGACGACTGCGAGGTCCCGGCCGGGAACTGTGTGGGCACGGAGGGGTTCGGGTTCGTGGAGGCCGTGAAGTGGCTGTCGGCGGAGCGGCTGATCGTGGCGATTGACGGCGTGGGCATGGCGGACCATCTGCTGCGCCTGGGCGTTGACTACGCCAAGGCGCGCGAGCAGTTCGGGAAGCCGATCGGCAAGAACCAGGCGATCCAGTGGATGCTCGCGGACTCCGCTACCGAGATTTACGCGGCCCGCTGGATGACGTATCATTGCGCGTGGCTGATTGACCAGGGCAAGGACGCGATGAAGGAAATCTCGATGGCCAAGCTCTTCGCCTCGGAGATGGCCTTCCGCGTGGCCGACCGCATCCTGCAGGTCCACGGCGGCATGGGCTACATGAAGGAGCTGCCGGTCGAGCGCATGTTCCGGCTGGCGCGCCTCTTGCGCATCGGCGGCGGGACCTCGGAGATCCAGAGGTTCGTGATCGCAAAATACTTTGGGCTGTAAACAATGGAAGACGTAGGGCGTAGGGCGAAGAGCGTAGGGCGTGAAGAGCTGGACAGCGTCGCGGATTTTCTTCACGCCATTCGCTCTCCGCTCTACGCCCTACGAAAAAGATATTAGCGCCTCGCGGCGCAATCAAAGAAAAGAGGAGGAAACGACAATGGCGGTAAGTTCACCCAAGGAATTCATGGAGACGGTCCTTCCCGGCAAGCTCACGAACACGGAAAAGTTGAAGGGCCTGGACTTCGCGCTGCAGTTCACCATCACGGGCGAGCAAGGCGGCGACTGGGTCCTGGAGATCAAGGACCAGAAGGCCGCCATTCGGGAGGGCACCGTCGAGAACCCCAAGATCACGCTCAAGATGAAGGACGTGGATTACGTGAAGCTGGTGAACGGCGAGCTGTCCGGGCAGAAGGCCTTCATGACCGGCAAGCTCAAGTTCAAGGGCGACATGAACACGGGCATCAAGCTCCAGCAGCTTGGCATCATCTAGCACGCCATGCCCAACCCGTCGCGAACACGCAACCGGCATTTTTTCGGGCGCGGGTTGCAAGTATTGATCGCGGCTGTCTGCGCGCTGGCCTGGCCGCTGAGCGCGGGCCTGTCCGCCGGCGACGCCGGACCGGACGCGGAGGCGGCCTTTGCCCGCATGGCCGCGGCCATTGACGCGGTCCGGGACTACCGGGCGGAGTTCACCCATTACAGCGCCACCACCGGAGAGCGCGCACTCGTGGGCCGGCGCACGGCCGTGGGCAAGTTCCTGCGCTCGCCCCGGCTCTACTGGGTGAAGATCGTGGCCATGGACGACAACTTCAAGGACCCCACCGAGCCGGGAACGCAGCTCATCTTTGACTCGCGCGGCGACGAGCTCAAGGTTCTGCTCACCGGCGCAAAGCGGCTGCTGGGCGTGATCCACATTTTCGCGGAGGACGTGAAGTGCACGTGGCTGAACGGCGAGCGGCCCGGAGAGGAGGCGATGTGGGACCAGCTTGAGATCTGGCGGGCCAGGCTCAAACAAGGTTCCCTCGCGCTGCGAAGCGAGGCGTTTCAGGGCAAGCGCTTCGAGGTGATTACCATCACGTATGCGGCGGAGTCGTTCGGCGGCAGTGCCGCGGTGAGCCGCGTTGACGTATGGGTTGACCCTGACGACCGCCTGCCGCGGCGCTGGCAGGGCTTTGTTCACGGAAGCACTAAGCCCGTGATGGATTACGAGCTGAAGACGCTGGAAACGAACGTGGGGCTGACCCCGGATGACGTGGAGTTCGAGGGACTGTCGCTGTGGAGCTTTCCGGCCCAGTTCGTGGCCAACGGCAAGGGCCTGGACAAAATAAAATACCAGCCGCTCTTGGCGGCGGCCGGGCAGGCGCCGGCCTTCCCGGAATTGCATGAGCGTTTCACCGCGGCGCTGGACCGGATCAAGGACTACCGCGCCGAGCTCATGTTCACGCAAAAATATTTCCGGCTCCGGAGCCAGGGCAAGCTCGTGCACAGCGTGATCAAAGACCCGCGGTTTTTCCTGTTCGAGTTCGATCCTGACTTCCGCATCAACCACCTGCACCTGGCATCGTCAGGGGTGAAGGTGTGTTATCACCGCGACGAGCGCCTGTATGCGGCACTCGGGAGCGGGGCCATGCGGGTGGTGGGGGTCCAGCTCATGAGCGTGGACGACCCGCGTTCCGGGTTCGCTTTCGGCGAGGGACTCGCTTCCATGGACCTGTTCTCGCTTCGGGACCGGATGCGCTGGTACGAGACGAACGGCCAGGTGTCCACGTCAATGGTGGCCGTGGCCGGGAGACCCATGCCCCGCGCGCTCATACAGCGGCCCGGAAAGCCCAGGCCCGGCCAGATCCAGGACATGGCGGTGGTCTTTGATCCCGACACCTGGCTGCCCCGCCGCGTCGAGTATCTCAACACTTACGATCCCGACGGCTTCGCCGTGATCGAGTACCAAGGAATCAAGACCAACCTGGGCCTCAAGGAAGAGGAGATGAAGTTTTAAATGTTTTATTAACCGCGGAGACGCGGAGAACGCAGAGGTATTTTTTTAAAATAAATTTTCTCCGCGTCCTCTGCGCCTCTGCGGTTAAATAAATCTCTAATGATGATGGAGATTATTTATGGCGAACGAAGTGCTTTATGAGAAAAAGGGCCGGATCGCCTACGTTACCATCAACCGTCCGGAGCGGCGGAACTCGCTGAACCTGCCGGCGATGCGGCTGTTGGCCATGGCGTGGACGGATTTCCGGGAGGACCCGGAATGCTGGGTGGCCATCTTGACCGGCGCGGGCGAGCGCGATTTCTGCGTGGGGGCGGACCTGAAGGAGTTCGTGCCGGCGGTGACCGAGAACATCGAGAAGCTGGCGAACTTCGACGAGTCGCTGCTGGGTGATGAGTTCGACGCGCGCGCGCCGCTGGTGGCGGTGCTGCGGGAGGGCGATCTTTATAAGCCGGTGATCGCGGCGGTGAACGGCATCTGCTCGGCCGGGGGCATGGAGATGCTGCAGGGCACGGACATCCGGGTGGCGGCGGAGCACGCGGTGTTTTCCATCGCGGAGGTGAAGCGCGGGCTGTTCCCGGGCGGCGGGTCCACGGTCAGGCTGCCGCGGCAGATCCCGTTCGCGCGCGCCATGGAAATCCTGCTCACCGGCGACCCCATCAGCGCGCGGGAGGCCTGCAACATCGGGCTCATCAACCAGGTCGTGCCCAAGGAGGCCCTGATGGAGGCCGCCGAAAAAATGGCGGCGCGCATCCTGGCCAACGGCCCGTACGCGGTGCGCAGGGTGAAGGAGAGCGCTGTCCGCGGGCTCGGCATGTCCATCCCCGACGCCCTGGACTTGGAGCTAAACTTCGCGGCCGAGGTCTTCGGCACGGAGGACGCGACCGAGGGGCCGCTGGCTTTCCTGCAGAAACGCAAGCCGGAGTGGAAGAATAAGTAGACAGAGGAGAGGGGAGAAGGATCTTTTTAACCACCGATGAACACAGATAAGAATAATTTGTTCTATTGGGATCTAATTGGTTCTTGTTCTTCAGCCCTGAAAGTGCGGAAATAAGATAGCCCAGGGTTGGCCGTCTTCGGCCTACCCTGGGATAGCGGAGTCTCTAATATCCTTTTCAGCCCTGAAGGGGCGAGATAAAGGCATGCTTAAATAATGAGGATGGAATAAATGGTTGATCAATCGAAGCCGGTGCACGTGCGCGACATTCACGTCGAGTGTTTTACGCCGGCGCCGGATTTATTGGAGCTGCGGGGGAAGCTGCGCGACGAGCGGCCGCAGGGGATGGGCACGCGCGGGGGTGAGAGCGAGACTATTCACGGCATGGACGTGGTGATGAAGGTGCGGCTGCCGGACTTCACGATCCTGGACATTGACGTTACGATGCCGCACACTCCGGAGGCCGAGTGCCGCGAGGTGAGGGAGCAGTATCAGAGGCTTAAAGGGGAGCGGATCGCTTCCGGGTTCACGCGGCGGGCGCACGAGCTGTTCCCTCGGGTGAAGACCTGCCCGCACGTGCTGACGCTGATCCTGGCCATGGCGCCGGTGGCGGTGCAGGGCTCGTTCGTGCGCTTCATCGAGCAGGCGGCCAACGCGCTCCGGGACGGTACGCTCGACGCGGCGGCCATGATGGAGATGAGCTTCGAGCAGTGGAAGAACGCGTGCTACGTCTCGGACGAGAACGGGCCGGTGGTGGAGCGGATGAAGGAGCGGGGCATGCTCTACCCGCTGTCCGAGGTCGCGGCGCTGATCCAGGTGGATTACGGCGAGTTGGTGAAGCGGGCCAAGCGGGGCGAGTTCCCGGCCGCCTTCGAGAACGGAAAATGGGTGGTGCGGTGGCAGGACCTGACGCCGTGGTTTGAGAAGCGCAAGAACCAGAAGTAGAGAGGAAGAGAACCGCCAAGACGCCAAGAACGCCAAGGGGAAGAAGATTTTTTTGCCGCAGATGAACACAGATGAACGCAGATAGTAAATATCATTATTAATTCTTGGCGTCTTGGCGTTTATCTTTTGCTGAAGGAAGACTCATGGGAAATTTAAGGGACAAGTACGCGATCGTGGGCGTCGGGCTGTCGGAGTTCGGCAAGGTGTGGGACTTTAGCCCGATCGGGTTCACGCTGACCGGGATCAAGCGGGCGCTCGATGACGCGGGGCTGACGCGCGACGACGTTGACGGGCTGTTGGTGGCGCTGCCGGCGATGATGGGGGAGGAGCACGGGTGGGCCTCGCGGATCGCGGCTCTGCTTGAAATCTCGACGACCTTCACCGCCACCATGGACCTGGGCGGGGCCACGCCGGTGGGCATGGTGCAGACGGCGGCCATGGCCATTGACGCGGGCATGGCCAACGTCGTGGTCTGCGCCTACGGCCACTCGGAAAACCCGCAGGGCGCGGCCTTCGCCATTCCCAACCTCGAGTTCACCATGCCCTACGGCGACATCGGGGCCACCGCGCTGCAGGCCCACATCGCGCGGCGGCACATGCACGATTACGGGACCACCAGCGAGCAGCTCGCCCAGGTCGCCGTGGCTTTCCGCCACAACGCTCTGCTGAACCCGGCCGCGCAGATGCACTCGAAAGGGCCAATCACCGTGGAAGACCACCAGAGCTCGCGCTTCGTGGTCGAGCCGCTCAGGCTCTTCGACTGCTGCGTGCAGACCAACGGCGGCGGCGCCGTGATCGTGACCAGCGCGGAGCGCGCGCGCGACCTGAAAAAGCCGCCGGCGCTGATCTCCGGCATGGGCCAGTCGCACTCGGCCGAGCTGATCGAGCCGTGGCCCGCGAAAACGGGCCACCGTAACGGCGTGCCCGCCGGAAGGATGTGCTTCGAGATGGCGGGCATGAAACCCGGCGACATGGACGTGCTCCAGATTTACGACGGGTTCACCATCCTGGTCATCACATCGCTGGAGGGCTATGGCTTCTGTCCGACAGGGGAGGGCGGTCCGTTCGTGGAAGACGGCAAGCTCAAGGTGGGCGGGTCGCTGCCCTGCTGCACCGCGGGCGGTCTGCTTAGCGAGGGCCACCTGATGGGCATGGGCCACGTGGTGGAGGGCGTGCGCCAGATGCGCGGCGATTGCGGCGAGCGGCAGGTGAAGGACGCGCGCACGTGCTTCGTTACCGGCTACGGCGGCGCACCGCACACGTACCCGGCGGCGCTGGCGTATTCGACGCTGATCCTGAGCCGCCCATGATTTTCAGGAGAACAGCTCACCCGGAAAAGGCGCCGCGATACGGAGAATTTTCAAGACGGGATTAACAGGATTTACAGGATGAAAAAGAATCAATAAAAAATCAAATCCGGGACATCCTGTAAATCCTGTTAATCCCGTCTGAAAAAATATTTCTGGAGGCCGAAGATGGCGGAATGGGAAAAATTCAAGCCGGCGCCGACGGAGGACACGGAGCCTTATTGGGAGTATTGCGCCAAGCACGAGCTGCGCTTGCAGAAGTGTTCGAGCTGCGGCCACGTGCGCATGCCTCCGTCCGTGCTCTGCCCCAAGTGCCTCTCGGATGAGTCGGAGTGGGTGAAGCTCTCGGGCCGCGGCAAGGTCTGGAGCTGGGTAGTGTTCCACCAGGTCTATTACCCCGGCTACGCCGACGACGTTCCCTACAACACCGCCATCATCGAACTCGCGGAAGGCCCGCGCATGCACAGCAACATCGTGGAATGCGACAACGACGACATCTACATCGGCATGCCGGTCGAGGTCCTGTTCAAGCAGATTGACGACGAGGTCCACCTGCCGGTGTTCCGGCCGGTGAAGTGAGAAGAGTATTTTAGCCGCAGATGAACGCAGATGAACACAGATTAAGATAAGAAATAAAGAAGCAAGAATTCAGAAGCAAAAAGAAAAATAAATCTTATCTGCGTTAATCTGCGTTCATCTGCGGCAAAAAGAAAAATTGAATTCCAGGAGAAAGAAAATGAATTTCGGCCTTACCGACGACCAGAAGCAACTGGTGCACATGATCGAGGACTTCTGCAAAAAGGAGACCTCCCGTGAGCTCGACCGCGAGTGCGACGAGAACGAGCGCTACCCGCTCGAGCTGAACGACAAGCTCATCAAGACCGGCCTCTACGGGCTGCCGTTCCCGGAGAAGTACGGCGGGACCGGCGGCTCGACCATGGACTTCTGCCTGGCGGTCGAGACGCTGGCCAAGCACAGCGAGGCCGCGTGCGCGCTGTTCCTGCTTCCCGTGTTCTTCGCCGGCGAGATGATCCTGAATAATGCGAGCGAGGAGCAGAAGCAGAAGTTCCTGCCCGAGATCATCGGGGGGAGGCTGAAGGGCTGCTTCGCGCTCACCGAGCCCAACGCCGGCTCCGACGCCTCCCGCGTCACCACTCGCGCGGTGGCCGACGGCGGCGACTACGTGCTGAACGGCCACAAGACCCTCATCACCGGCGCGGAGATCGCCGACTACATCATGGTGGTGACCAAGACCAACCTGGAGGTGCGCCGCTACGAGGGCATAAGCATCTTCATGGTCCCGCGCGAGACCAAGGGCATCACCATCAATAAGCTGAAAAAGCTCGGCGGCCGGATCATCTCGACCTGCGAGATTTTTCTGGAGGACGTGCGGGTGCCGAAGGAGCTGATTATGGGCGGTCCGGAGGGGCTGAATAAGGGCTGGCCGCAGATGCTGATGCAGCTCGACATCGAGCGGATCATGATGGGCGCGGCCCACGTGGCGCTGGCGGAGAAGGCGTTCGACGACGCGCTGGCGTATGCCAAGCAGCGCGAGCAGTTCGGGAAGCCCATCTCGACCTACCAGATGGTCGTGCAGATTTTAGCGGACATGAAGACGCAGATCGAGGCCGCGAGGTGGCTCACCTACCGCGCGGCGTGGCTCAAGGACCAGAAGCTGCCGTGCTCCTTGGAGGCGTCATACTGCAAGCTCTTCTCCACGGAGATGGCCAAGAAGGTGACGCAGGACGGAATGCAGGTGATGGGCGGGTACGGCTACATGATGGAGTACGACATGCAGCGCTACGTCCGCGACGCGCTCCTGGGCACCATCGGCGGCGGGACCAACCAGATCCAGCGGCTGATCATCGGGAAGCTGCTGGGGTGTTTCTGAAAGGTTGCGGTCGGAGGGCGGGGAATGTAGATTAAAGGCCAGGAGTTGATTGCTGCAATTAATGGAGAGGAATTTTTATCATGATCAAGGAATCAGACAGCGCCGTTCTTCAGGAGTTCGCCGGCCGGGTGCGAGAGCTCTTTCCTGAAGCGCGGATCTGGGCATACGGCTCGCGGGCGCGCGGGGACGCGGAACCTGATTCTGATTTTGATATATGCATTGTCGTCAACAATGCGGACCGGGAAGCGGAGCGCAAGGTATCGAAGATCGCCTGGGAAGTATCCTTCAGCCATGAGATGGTTATCACCACCCTCTGTTTCAGCGAATCGGAATTTTACCGGGGCCCTGACTCGGTAAGCCCTCTGGTGAAGAACATTCTCCAAGAAGGAGTGGCGGCGTGAGCAGCGAACAGGCGCGATCATTGATCAAGCGGCGGATGGATCAAGCGGAGGAGGCCCTCGCCGATGCCGGCCTGCTCTTGTCGAATGAACGTTACCGCGCCGCCATCAACCGGTCATATTATGCCATGTTTTATGCGGTGCTCGCTCTCCTGATCTTGTCGGGAAAGGGGACATCAAAGCACAGCGGCGCCATCGCAATGTTCGACCTGGATTTCATCAAAGACGGCGCGTTCGATAAAAAATTTTCCCGCTGGCTGCACGAGGCGTTCGAGGACCGCCTCCGCTCCGATTACAAGGTGGAGGAGATGATTCCACCCGAGGAAGTCGCCGAAACCTTGAGGCGTGCGAAGGAATTCGTTGAGCATTGTAAAGAGTATCTGGCCGACAGGCTTAAATGAGGATTCCATCCGCCGAATGACTTTATGGTATGGGCATAAATTATCTTCATCAGGTGACAACCAATGAACATCCCGAAAATCAGAAATGCCCCGGGCTACATCAAGCGCTTCCGCCGCCTGGTCCTTGACGGGGGGCGGCTCAATACCGCTAATTTCACGGACATCTTCGGCGAGGTGTACGGGGACCGGCCGGTGTTTTTCCTGGACCGACGCTTAAGCTTCAAGTGCTGCCCCGAGGACAAGGTCACGTACCGCGCTCTTGCCATGCTCGCGAGCCGGATCGGGAACGGGCTCAAGGGTTTGGGCGTCAAGCCGGGCGACCGGGTGGGGCTGATGACCATGAACCGGGTGGAACTGGCGCTCGCGGAGTTCGCGGCGTGGAAGATCGGCGCGGTGCCGGTGCCGCTCAACTTCATGCTGAAGGCGGAGGAAGTGCGCTACCAGATGGAGAACTCGGGCACGCGGGTGCTGATCGCGGACCGGAAGGTGTTCGAGGAAAACATCCGGGACCCGGGCCTCGTGCCCTGCATCGAGCAATGGATCGTGGTGGGCGAAGGCAAGCCGGTCACGGGCGCGATCACGCTGGAGGACCTGGCCGACGGCGCCTATGAAACGCTCGAGCCGTATGAGCCGCGCGACCCGGAGGAGACGGCCATCATCTTCTACACCTCCGGCACCACCGGGGTCCCGCGGGGGGCCGAGCTCAGCCAGCAAAGCATGATGTTCACGATCCGGAACTACGCGCGGCTGCTGGCGCTCCTGCCCACGAACACGAAGCAGCTCGCGCTGCTGGTCATGCCGGTGGCGCACACCTCGGGCCACCAGAACATGCTGATCCTGATCGCGATGGCCATCCCCATGATCTTCGTCTCGCGGTTCGACCCGAAGGAGGTCGGGCGCATGATCCAGGAGCACCGCGTGACCTTCTTCGCCGGCATCCCCACCATGTACAAGATGATGCTGGCCGCCGGCATCGAGAATTACGACCTGTCCTCGATGCAGGTGTGGGGCGGCGGCGCCGACGCCTTCACTCCGGACCTGGTCAAGACCTTCCGGCAGTGGGGCGGGTGGAGGCTCGGGCCGCTGCGCGTGAAGTCCATGTTCGTGCGCGGCTACGGGCTGGCCGAGACCGGCGGCCACGTGTGCATGACGCCGCCGTGGCCGGTCAAGGGAGCGTGCGCGGGCTGGGTGGTGCCCATGCTCAAGTGGCGGCTGGTGGACGAGCTGGGCCGGCCGGTGAACCGGAAAGATTCCGGCGAGCTCGTGCTCAAGGGCCCGACCATCACCAAGGGCTATTACAACGACGAGGCCAAGACCAGGGACGCCTTCGTGGACGGCTGGTTCCGCACCGGCGACATCATGAAACGGGGACGGATGGGCCTGCTTTATTTCATGGAGCGGGAGAAGGACGTGATCAAGTGCGGCGGGTACTCCATTTTCCCGTCCGAGATCGAGCACCACCTGATCAAGCACCCGGACGTGGAGCAGGCCGTGGTGATCGGCGTGCCCGACGAGATCAAG
Organism: bacterium; assembly: GCA_035527835.1. Taxonomy (GTDB): domain Bacteria; phylum RBG-13-61-14; class RBG-13-61-14; order RBG-13-61-14; family DATKZS01; genus DATKZS01. The sequence goes on along the minus strand of DATKZS010000008.1, from coordinate 12,752 downwards.
GGCCAACTCCCGGTGGCCGTGATCGTGCCGCGGCCGGGAGCGGAGCTCAAGCCGGAAGAGTTCATGGCCTGGGCCAAGGACCACATCGCCGCCTACAAGTGCCCGCGCAAAGTGGTGGTGGTCAAGGAATTGCCCATGACCTTCAGCTTCAAGCCCAAGCGGGCGGAGCTGCGCAAGGTGTATGAACATCTTTTCAAGCAGGAATAATATTAAAATTTTTCCCAGTCAATCCCTGAAGCACGGATGGCGTGTGCGGTAAGCGCCGCGAAGGCCAGGTCAAAAGCGCCGAAGCCGATGAGGGGCAGGGTCAGCTCCGGCGTTTGCAGGCATCCGGTGATGATCGGGACCTGGATCAACACCCGGAGCAGAATGGAAACCAGCGCCACCAACAGGTATCGCTCCGGGTCGCGCGAGCCGAGGAGCAGGAGAAGGCCGAAACAAACCGCGAGAACGCCCACGCTCCCCGGGAACATCTGGTAGCGGATCTCATCGCCGGCGCCCAATAACCGGAAGAACCACCCGATGAAAAAGATCATCGTGAGACCCATGAACATCTCATAGCCGCCGCCCGCCGCCATGATGATTTTTAAATACCGGAGCCGATCCCCGTTTTCCGTCATCTCCCGCCTCCTCCCGGAGCCCATTTCACGCTCCGCGCCAAGAGAGAATTTTCAACAAGGATATTCAGGATGTTCAGGATTCGAAAAAACGGCAATTATCCTGGGAATCCTGAATATCCTTGTTAATAATCTTTTCATCCGAGCTGGCCGCCTTGGTTATGAAACCGGCCCTGGGCAATCACTTGAGGACATTATATTATAGACGGTGCTAAATTCCATCGGAGGGGAACATGGAATCAGGCATGGTTCTGGTGAACGGCGCGGGCGGGTTTTTAGGCTCGTGCGTGGTGGAGGCGTTGTGCGCCAGGGGACTTAAGGTGCGGGCCACGGACCTGCCCGGCTCGGACCTTGCCCCGGCCAGGCGGGCCGAGGCCGAGGTCATCGAGGCGGACCTGCTCGACCGCGAGGTGCTGCCCCCGCTTTTTAACGGTGTCACCCTCGTGGCCAACATCGCGGGGCTGTTCAATTACGCGCTGCCCTATGAGGTATTGCAGCGGGCCAACGTCGAGGTCACGCGCAACATGTGCGCGGCCGCGCTTACCGCCGGAGTCTCCCGCTTCGCGCACATCTCCTCCATCGCCGTCTATGGCAAGCCCGTGTCCGTGCCCATGAAGGAGGACCACCCGCTGAACGCGAAGAACAATTACGAGCGCAGCAAGAAGGAAGGGGAGGGGGTGGTGGATGAATTCGTGAAGCAGGGCCTGCCGGCGGTCACGCTCCGGCCGGCCGGGATTTACGGGCCGCGCTCGCGCTACGGCCAGGCCGCGTTCATGGCGCTGCTGGCGCTCGTCCGGCACTCGGGCCGGCGGCGCATCCCGGTGATGAAGGGCGGACCCAAGATGCAGCACGTTCATGTGGAGGACGTAGCCGGCGCCGTGGCCGCGGTGCTCACGGCCCCGGCGGAAAAGGTCGTGGGCCGCGCCTTCAACGTCGCCGACGACACGCCTCTCGGGCAGGGCGAGCTGTTCGAGGCCCTCATGCCCGGCCTGGACATGGAGCCGCTCTTCCACTACCCCTACTTCACCCGCGCCTACTGGCCCTTTATCCGCGCCCTGCTCGCGCTCCCGGAAAGCTCGTTTAGCCGCATGAACGGATGGTTCCAGAAAAAATGGGAGGGCGTGGTCTCCGCCCACTCGCTTGAGCCCGCCCTCGCGCCGCGCCTCGACCGCGACTTCCTCTCCTACATGAACGCGGACTACGCGCTCGACAATTCCGCGCTCAAGGAGCTGGGCTACCGGCTTCAACACCCCGACGCCCGCGCCGGCCTGGCCGCGGCCGTCCGCTGGTACCAGGACAACAAGTGGCTGCCGAAATTCTGCTAAAGTGAGCGATAACTGGCGGACATCCACACAGGTAGGCCCGACACTCTTGTCGGGCAGCATCGGCATTGTTGAGAGAGGAGCGGGACAGGAATGTCCCACCCACCATTGTTCCCATCCCCGCCGCCGATTTCGAGAAGAACGCAATGTCTGATAAAATGAAATTATCGGAGTGAGCCAAGGCAGGGAAGGGCAGGGGACCATGAAGAAAGACACGCCGGCAGTCAAGAATAAATCCGCGGCCGCGGGGAAGGGCCCGAGGTCCGCCCCGGCCCGCGAGCCGGGGCCGCCGCCCAAGCAGCCGGTCGAGATCACCTCGCTCCTCACCGACGACGACCTTTACCTCTTTAACCAGGGCGCGCATTTCCGGCTTTACGAGAAGCTGGGCGCGCACCCGCTGACCGCGGACGGGGTGGCGGGCACATATTTTGCCGTATGGGCGCCCAATGCCGAGCGCGTATCGGTGATCGGCGAGTTCAACGGCTGGAACAAGTCCGGCTTTTTCCTCAATTCCCGCGGCAGCTCCGGGATCTGGGAGGGCTTCATCCCGGGGGTCAAGGCGGGCGAGCTGTACAAGTATCACATCTTGTCCCAGCACCACGGCTACGAGGTGGACAAGTACGACCCGCTGGGCTTTTTCAGCGAGACCGCTCCGCGCACCGCTTCCATCGTGTGGGACCTGGGTTATGAGTGGGGCGACCGCGAGTGGATGGAGAAGCGCAAGGCCGCGAACGCGCTGGACGCGGCCGTTTCCGTTTACGAGGTGCATCTGGGCTCGTGGGCGCGGGTGCCGGAGGAGGGTGACCGGTTCCTGACCTGCCGCGAGCTGGCGCCGAAGCTTGCCGAGTACGTCATCAAGATGGGCTTCACGCACGTCGAGTTCCTGCCCATCATGGAGCACCCGTTTTACGGTTCGTGGGGCTATCAGGTCACCGGGTTCTTCGCTCCCACCAGCCGGTTCGGATCGCCGCAGGACTTCATGTACCTCATTGATTACCTGCACCGGAACAACATCGGCGTGATCCTCGACTGGGTGCCGTCGCATTATCCGGGCGACGAGTACTCCTTAGGCTTTTTCGACGGGACCCACCTTTACGAGCACGAGGACCCGCGGCAGGGCATCCATCCGGACTGGAACAGCTTCATTTTCAATTACGGCCGCGAGGAGGTCCGCGGTTTTCTCCTCAGCAGCGCGCTGTTCTGGCTCGACAAGTATCACGCCGACGGCCTGCGCGTTGACGCCGTGGCCTCGATGCTGTACCTGAACTACTCGCGCCAGCAAGGCGAGTGGATCCCCAACAAGTACGGCGGCAACGAGAACCTCGACGCCATCGCGTTCCTGCGGCGGATGAACGAGGAGATTTACAAGAACTACCCGGACGTGCAGACGATGGCGGAGGAATCAACGGCCTGGCCCGCGGTGTCGCGGCCGGTGTACCTGGGCGGGCTCGGCTTCGGCATGAAATGGGACATGGGCTGGATGCACGACACCCTGCGCTACATGTCCCGCGACCCCGTGTTCCGCGGCCACCACCACAACGAGCTCACCTTCCGCATGCTTTACGCCTACCATGAGAACTTCGTGCTCCCGCTGTCGCACGACGAGGTCGTGCACGGCAAGGGCTCGCTTTTGCGCCGCATGCCGGGCGACGACTGGCAGAAGTTCGCCAACCTCCGGCTGCTCTTCTCCTACATGTACTCGCAGGCCGCGAAGAAGCTCATTTTCATGGGCGGCGAGTTCGGGCAATGGGACGAGTGGTACCACGAACGGAGCCTGGACTGGGACCTGCTCCAGTTCGCGCCGCACGCCGGCGTGCAAAAGATGGTGGCCGACCTCAACCGCATCTACCAGAGCGAAGCCGCGCTGCATGAACTGGATTACGACCCGCGCGGGTTCGAGTGGGTTGACGCCAACGACGCTTCGAACTCGGTGCTCACCTATCTCCGGCGCGGGCGCTCGGACAAGGACATCATCCTGGCCGCGCTCAACTTCACTCCCGTTCCCCGCATGGGCTACCGCGTGGGAGTGCCGCGCGATGGGTTCTGGAAGGAGATCTTCAACAGCGACTCCAAATTCTACGGCGGCTCCGGCATGGGCAACGTGGGCGGATTCATGGCCGAGCCGCGCCCCTCCCACGGCCGCCCTTTCTCCCTGAACCTGACCCTGCCGCCGCTGGCCGCCGTCTTCTTCAAGTCCGGAGCTTGAGGAAAGTGAAGCATTCGCAAGATAATCTTTTTTTCACGCAAAGGCGCAAAGAACGCAAAGGATAATGAAGAGGAATGAATTCCGATCTTTCTTTGCGTTATTTGCGCCTTTGCGTGCATAATAAAATCCTGGTCGTATCGTCATGGTCAATACGGAGGTGCCTGGCTTAATGGACCGCTACATCTGCATCCACGGCCATTTTTACCAGCCGCCGCGGGAGAACCCGTGGCTGGAGGCGATCGAGGTCCAGGACAGCGCGTATCCGTATCACGACTGGAACGAGCGGGTGAACGCGGAGTGTTACGCGGCCAACGGAATGTCGCGGATCCTCGACGGGCAGGGCCGGATCCTCAAGGTAGTGAACAACTACCAGAAGCTGAGCTTCAACTTCGGTCCGACGCTGCTGGCGTGGATGGAGGCTTCGGCGCCACAGACGTATCAGGCGATTATCGAGGCGCACCGCGAGTCGCGCCTCCGCTTTTCCGGGCACAGCTCGGCCCTGGCGCAGGCGTATAATCACATGATCCTTCCGCTGGCCAACGCGCGCGACCAGGTGACGCAGGTGGCGTGGGGCCGGCGCGATTACGAGTGGCGTTTCCAGGCGGAGCCGGAGGGCATGTGGCTGCCGGAGACGGCGGTGGACCTGGCGACGCTCGAGGTCCTGGCCGGCCAGGGCCTGCGCTTCGCGGTGCTGGCGCCACACCAGGCCGCGCGCGTGCGCAGGATCGGGGACCGCGACTGGCAAGACGTGGGCAACGCGAGCGTTGATCCCACCATGGCCTATCAGATCGTGCTGCCCTCCGGCAAGAAGCTCGCGCTCTTTTTCTACGACGGCCCCACCTCGCAGGCCGTGGCCTTTGAGAAGCTGCTCTCCGCCGGCGACCGTCTGGCCCGCCGCCTCGCCGCCGCCTTCTCCGATCAGCGGGCCTGGACCCAGCTCGTGCACATCGCCACCGACGGCGAGACCTACGGCCACCACCACAAGTTCGGAAACATGGCGCTCTCTTACGCGCTGCGCTACATCGAGGAGCAGGGGCTCGCGCGGCTCACCAATTACGGCGAGTTCCTGGAGAAGTTCCCGCCGACGCACGAGGCCGGGATTTTCGAGAACAGCTCCTGGAGCTGCGCCCACGGGGTCGAGCGCTGGCGCTCGGACTGCGGCTGCAACACCGGCGGCCACCCGGGCTGGAACCAGGCCTGGCGCGCGCCGCTCCGGAAATCCCTGGACTGGCTCCGCGACGCCGCCCAGCCCGCCTACGAAAAGAAGGCCGCCGCGCTGCTTAAAGATCCGTGGTCCGCGCGCGACGATTACATCAGCGTCATCCTCGACCGCTCGCCGGAGAGCGTCGAGAAATTCCTGGCCGCGCACCAGGCCCGGCCGCTCGGCCCGGAAGAAAAGGTAGTGGCGCTCAAGCTCATGGAGCTCCAGCGCCACGCTCTTCTCATGTACACGAGCTGCGGCTGGTTCTTCGACGACATCTCGGGCATCGAGACCATCCAGATCATCCAATACGCCGGCCGCGTGCTCCAGCTCGCGGCGGAGGTGCTCGGCGATTCACTGGAGCCGCAATTCCTTGCGATGCTCGGCGAGGCCAAAAGCAATGACCCCGCGTACGGAGACGGAAGGGCCATCTATGAAAAACACGTGCGGCCGGCCATGATTGACCTCACCAAGGTCGGCGCGCACTACGCGGTGAGCTCGCTGTTCGAAGAGTACCCGGAGCGCACCGGCATCTACAGCTACGGCGTCGAGCTTTCCGATTATCGGAGGGAGGAGGCGGGACGGGCGAGAATGGTGGTCGGCCGCGCCCGCTTCTCGTCGCGCATCACGCTGGAATCCGCCGACCTGGAATTCGGCGTGCTCCACCTGGGCGACCACAACGTCAACGCCGGGGTCCGCGCCGCCGGCACCATTGATGAGTACAAGGCCCTGGCCGCGGAGCTCCTCACGGCATTCTCCTCCGCCGACCTCCCCGAAACCATCCGCATCCTGGACAAGCGCATGAACGGCGCCGCCCACAACCTGAAGTCGCTGTTCCGCGACCAGCAGCGCAAGATCATCCGGGTGCTGCTTGCGGCCGCCTTGAAGGACGGCGAGGCCGTGTTCCGCCAGTTCTTCGATTATCACGCGCCGCTCATGCGCTTTCTTACCGGGCTCGGCGCTCCCATTCCGCGCGGCTTCTTCACCGTGGCCAAGTTCATCATCACCCAGGACCTCGAGCGTATCTTCGACACCGAGTTCGACCCGCACCGCGTCCACGCCCTGCTCGACGAGGCCAAGGCCCTGAACCTCACCCTCGACATGGTCGAGCTCAGCTACGCCCTCCGGAAGGCCATCGAAAAAAAGGCCGTCCAATTACTGGAACACCCCGATGACATCGCCCATCTTGAATCGCTGCTCCTCATGATCGAGCTCGACCGCTCCACCCCGGTCAAGATGGACCTCTGGAACGCCCAGAACGCCTACTGGCGAATGCTGCGCGAAACCTATCCCGCCTTCAACAAGAAGTACCAGGAAGGAGACGACTCCATGAAGTCCTGGCTCGCCCGCTTCAAGGAGCTGGGCGAAAAGCTGATGGTCAAGGTGGACTGACCGCGCGGCAGGGCAGAGGAGTGGACAACCTCCAGGGAATTTGCTGCCACTAAATTTCAGGAACACGAATAAATTGAAAAGGGAAGGGGGACATTAAGATGAAAAAAACAATGACCATGATATTGGCCGTCGTCGTCGCGGCGCTTCTTCTCTCGCCTCTGGCCCTGGCCAGCGAGCCCAAGAAGCCCGTGAGCGCGAAGCCGGAGGCCCAGGCCCTGATTGACAAGGGCTGGGACGCGCAGGACCAGGACATGGGCCTCAAGCAGATTGACGAGACCATCAAGTACATGGAGCAGGCCCTGAAGCTCGACCCCAACAACCAGGAGCTCCTGGTCGAGCTCGCGGACGAGTATTACCAGCGCGGCGACCAGATGCCGATGGGCTCGGACGAGAACTTCGAGGCCCGCGCCAAGTATTTCACCACGGGCCTGGACTACGCCAAGCAGGCCATGGCGGTCAAGGAGACCGCCGGCGCGCATTACTGGAGCGCCGCCAACCTGGCCGCCATGAACGAGAACAATTCCATCATCTCGCAGGCCGCCATTTTTCCGGAGCTCAACACCCACATGGAATGGATCGAGGCGCACGACCAGCACTACAAGTACGGCGGCTACGCCCGCTTCTGGTCGCGCGTGGTCACCCGCGTGCCCGCGATCGTGATCAAGATGGTGGGCCAGGACCCGGACCAGCCATATGGACAACTGACGGACGCCATTAATTCCGAGCCGCGCTTTATTGACAATTACGCCTACCTGGCCGAATTCCAGCACAACCGGGGCAAAAAGGACGAGGCCCTGGCCACCCTGGACAAAGCCCTGAAAATGGACCCCGGCGCCTTCCCCGAAGAGCGAGCCTATAACCGCTACGCCCAGAAAAAAGCCAAAGAGCACTGGAAGGAGTGGACCGGAAAGGAATACCCCAATAAATAAACTCCTCGTTTTATGTTTCGGCTTTAAGGGCAGGGGGACTTGGGGTATGGCCGGGCGCAATGTATTTCACGCAAAGGCGCAAAGTTCGCAAAGGGGAGAATTGCGATAATGAGGATAAAGGGCTTTGCGGACTTTGCGTCTTTGCGTGAAATCAATCCGTTTCTGGAGCTCCTTCCATGAAAAAAACGTCATTTCTTATCGCCTGCCTTATTCAACTGATTTTCCTTGGCTCCTGCTCCACGGCGCGCGTGAGCTTCCCCACGTCGGACCATTCGATCTACGACGTGCCTTACGCCTCCGGGTATCCGGGTGACGAGGCCATGAAGCTCGACGCGCACTTCCCGGACGGCGCGCATGGTCTGCCGGTCCTGGTTTACATCCACGGCGGCGGCTGGACCGAGGGCGACAAGTCGCAGATGGACCCGTGGGCGCGGCGCATGTCGGCCCGCGGCTACGTGGTCTTCAACGTCAACTACCGCCTGGCGCCGCAGTACCCGTTCCCGGCCGCGGTCAACGACTGCCTGGGAGCGCTCGCCTGGGTCCGCGAACATGCGGCCGAGTACGGCGGCGACGCCTCCCGTCTCGGCGTCACCGGCGGCTCCGCCGGCGGACACCTCACCGCGCTCGTGTCCTCCGCCGCCGGCGACCCGTTCTGGAAGCCCACCGGCCACGAGACCGCGTCGCTCGCAGGAGCGGTCAAGGCCCAGGTCCCGTTCTTCGGCGTCTATGACTTTTCCAGGAACGACGTGATCCACTGGATCGGACTGAACCGCAAGTTCCTGGGCGGAACGGAAAAACAGCTTCCCGAAAACTACCGCCTGGCCTCGCCCATCAACTTCGTCAAGAGCGCGCCGCCCACGCTCCTCGTCTGCGGCAAGCTCGACCCCCTCTACCCCCCCCAGTCCAACCTCTACTACCGCGCGCTGCGTGAGGCCGGCGTCGAGGCCGAGTACGTCAAGTACCCCTTCGAGACCCACGGTTTCGACTTCCACTTCCAGGGGAAGGACAGCCGGGACGCGTTCGACCGGATGATGGAATTCTTCGACCGTCACCTGTGAAGATTTTTCCCGATAATAAGGAGGGCGCGCAAAAGTTCACCTGGCCGGCGCTGGCGCTGGATATGATGGAGAGATACGGAATAGAATAAGGTTGGATGCGCGGGAAGATGAAGGTGAATGATGAGAAAGGGAAGGAGAGTAAGAAGGGTAAGAAGGTATGAATGTAAGAAGGGTATGAAAGACGGAAAGGAAGAAAGGACATGAAGGGAAAAGCCGCCGAGTCATTCGAGGAACTGCATATATACCAGCGCGCAAGGGAATTGACCAACCTGGTCTACGGCTTGACCCGCAAAGGCGAATTCGCCCGGGACCTTGGGCTTTGCGACCAAATCCGCCGCGCTTGCGTCTCCATCATGTCCAACATCGCCGAAGGCTTTGAGCGCGGATCGTCATCGGAATTCATCCAGTTTTTGTTCATCGCCAAGGGCTCGTGCGGCGAGGTCCGGGCCCAGCTCCAAATCGCCAGGGACCAGGATTACATCTTGGCCCAGGATTACAATAAGCTCCGTGACCTCGCGCGCCGCACCAGCGGCATGATCTCCAACTTCATCGCCTACCTCCAGGGCTCAGCCTACAAGGGCGAAAAATTCTCCCGCCCCGCCCGGCGGCAGGGCGAACAAGCCGAGGACAGAATCAAGGCCCTGCGCGAAGCCCAACTAGTCAACATCCGGGCCCGCGAGGAAAAGGAGAGGCAGGAAAAGGAGGAAAAGCAGAAGGGGAATAAGAAGGAGCCATGAGATCCTTACCCTTCTAACTCTTCTTACCCTTCTTACCCTTCTAACTCTTCTAACCCTCTTAATCCCTCGTATCCCCCCCGTACAACCCGCAACAGGGCAGGGAGAAAGGACACCACGACGACTCACGCCCAGCCCCAAATTGCCTCCTGGCGAATCCAGCTACATCCTCCTCCTTATGAACGCCTTGATGGTCTTTTTGGCTTCGCGGGGCAGGGAGAGGAATTTGACGCCCATACCGGAGGGGAAGGTGTCTTGAGGGGAGGGAGATTGGACGCGGACGACCTGGGCCTGGACCTGGATGTCCAGGTCGCGGTTGTCCGGAGTGGGCAGAGAGAAGCGCAAATCGAGGGTCGCGCCTATGGGCAGCGGCTCGTCGGCTTTGAGGAACATGCCGCCGATGCTGATGTTGGTGGCCTGGTAATAGGAGAAGTTGCCGCTGTTATGGTTCGTGACCTTGACCGAAAACGGCACGCGCGGGTATTTGCGCTTGTCCGCGACCCTGCTGAAGAATGCAATCCTAATGTCTTTGAATATTTTCAATAGGCCCATATCTATTCACTTCTCATGGAGTTAGCTAGTTTCAGAGCTATATTTACGGGGCTTCAATCTTTTAACATAAGGCTCATTTCCAATCACTTCATTGAGTTTTAAAGCAATATTTACCGGGGTTTCAATCATTTAACATAAGGCTCATTCCAATCACTTCATTGAGTTTTAAAGCAATATTTACCGGGGCTTCAATCTTTTAACATAATATATATTAAGGGAAGCTAAAGCTAATCCGTTATCGAGGCCGGCTGACGCCAGTATCTGACAATGCCTTTATTATCGCAGAACAGCACTCCTCCTCCAGGCACGGATATGGCCGGGCTCGCGGTCTCGGTGTGGTAGTGATGCCGGGCCTCGATCTTGCCTGTTGACTTATCGAGGAAGAAAATCTGTCCATCCCGGCTCACGGTGACGATTTCGGGTCCGATCATGCGGGGCGCGGTGGGCAGGTTAAGGAAAGACAACTTGGCTCGTCCGGCCAGGAGCTTGGTGGACCAGGCGGGTTTGCCGGTGATCTTGTCAAGGGCGATGAGCTCGGCCTCGTCGGTGGCGAGGTACAGGTTGTCTCCATCGAGGGCCAGCCCGGCCATGCCGCCGGCCTGGTAGGTCCAGAAGACGTTCCCGGTCTTGCGGCTCAAGGCGGCCAAGTCGCCGGCATCGGAAACGGCGTAAACGCTGGTATCGTCCACCTGGACCGGCGCGTCCACGTCCTTGAACTGCTCTCCCTGAAACACGCGCTTTTTCCAGATCAGCCGGCCGGTTTGAGCATCCATGGCCGCGACAAAGCCGCTGGACAGCCCAACATATGCCACGCCGTCTTTGATCACCGGCGACGCCATGCCGCGGACCGCAAGGTCGTCAATGCGCAAGTGCTGGTATTCCCAGCGCCAGGCCCCGGTCTCGACGTCGAGAGCCATGACGCGATCGCTCGCGCTCTGGAAGATCACGTTCGAGCCATAGACCGCGGCGGGCGAAAAATCAATGGTTTTCAGATCGTAAGACCAGATTTCCTTGCCGGTCCCCAGGTCCAGGCAATGGAACTTGCCATCGTCTCCGCCAACGAACAGCCTGCCCTGGTCAATGGCCGGAGTGGCCAGAGGCTTGAACGCGATGGCCACGGAAGAGCCACGGTTCCCCGCCAGATCAAATGCCACCAGCTTGCCCCGCGAGCTGACTACGTAGATGAGATCATTATAAATAACCGGCGACCCCCGTTGCGGCCTCAAGTCTCTTGACCTCATCAAGCTCATCGGCTCTACGCTGAAACTAACAGGTTTTATGAAGGAATTACCATCGGAAACCGCACGGGAAATTGGAACAAGGCAAAAAACAGCCGCAAGCAAAATAATCGCGGCCATATTGATTAGGTTTTTAATATTAATATTCATTGGTTATAAGCAATAATTATTAAACAACATTATGTTATATTGTTTATTTGCTTTCAGTGCCGCCGATACTCAATCCGGGCGCGCCCTCTTCGGAACTTGATGAAGATTCTCCGGTCTCGATCTTAAACTGCTCTATCTTCTGCTGATTTTTCATTTCTTCCCAGTAGCCGGCCAGGAAGTCGGAAGGCTCGGCCAGCCATGCGTCCGGGAAGTCTTTTCTGGCCTCTGCCAGGCCTTCCTTGGCCTTGTCCGGGTGATCGAGCTTGAACTGGCAGCGGGCAACGGCAAGCATGGCATCCGGCTTGAAAACGGAGTCCGAGTCCTTGACTTGGTTGTAGTAGTCCAGGGCCTCCTGGTATTTGCCGGCGGCGTACAAGCTCTGGCCCAGGCCCATGAGGGCGGAGTACTTGAGCGTCGGCTCCTGACCGGCCATATTGCTTTTCAGGAATTTCTGAAAGGAGGCGATGGCGGCGTCGTAGTCCCCGAGCTCCTGCCTGCTCCGGGCCAGGTAGATCATGGCCATCTCGCCCACCGGCTTGGCCGGGTACTTCCGGACCAGGGTGGCGAGCCCGGCCGCGGCCTTTTCGTACTTTACCTTGTCCGTGGCATAGGCCTCGGCCATGCCGGGCATGTTCATCTGGTCCTGGGCCATGATGGGGGCCTTGAAGGTCCGCACGGACTGGGCCAGCTCGGCGCGGGGGCTCTGGCCGCTGGAGCGGATCAACATGCCCACTCCCTGAATGGCGAGGAACAGAACCACGACCCCGGCCACCGCGCCCGCCGCCAGCCAGGTGTGCTTCTCGGACCAGTCCCAGACCAGCTCCGACCAGCTCAGGAAATCGTCGGGCCGCTTCATCTGCTTTCTCGTGATCTTGATCTTCTTGGCCATTTCCGTTAATACCCCCCTGCCCCGCCGCAGGCATATCATAGTGGGCGGGACACTCTTGTCCCGCGCCTTCCCCTCAACTGGTGGCCGGGACACTCCTGTCCCGAGCACTTCCCTCCGCCGGGCCTTGTTTCGCAGCCAGTAATTATAACCGGTGTTGGGCGAGAGAGCAAACAAAAAACGCTAATGCGCGCCGCAGTCGGAGAGGAATTTGATGATGGGTTGATTGCCATGGAGCTGGGCGGTTTGCATGATGGACTGTCCCTTGTTGTCCCTGGCGCTCAGGTCGGCGCCGGCGTCGGCTAGCAGGCGAACGACGTCCAACTGGTCCGCGTTGACGGCGTAGGCGAGCGGGGTGCCGCCGTTCCGGTCCCGGGCATTGAGGGGGGCGCCGGCCTGGATGGCGAGCTTCATGTACGGGGTCGCGTTGTCCATCGCGGCCAGGCGGTGCATCAGGGTGACCCCGT
>DATKZS010000007.1:0-23739 GCA_035527835.1 bacterium | reverse complement strand
ACTTCCTGGGACGCGGCACTAACCTCAGCTTGAACGCGCTCATCTCCGACAAGACCCAGACCGGCTCGGTCTCTTATGCAGACCCCTACTTCCTCGACTCCGACTGGTACCTGGGAGTGGACCTGTTCTCCCAGGAAATTTACCAGGTGCAATTCGTGGACAAGCGCCGGGGCGGAAGCCTGACCGTGGGCCGCCGAATCCCCCACCTCGAAAACGTGCGCTTCTACGCCACCTATGCCTACGTGGTCACCAACCTGCAAAGCTACCAGAGCACGGCCACCATCTATAAGAAGCAGCCGGACAACACCGACATCGGCAGCCTCACCCTCACCCTCGACCACAACGCCCTCAACAACAACCTCGACCCCTCCGACGGCACCCGCCTCACCGGGTCCGTGGAAACCGCCGGATACGACATCTTCGGAGGCAGCAACGACTACATCAAGACCTCGGTGGAAGGCTATTACTTCCTGCCGGTCTATGGCAGAACCTATTGCGATTTCCACGCCCGCTTCCGCTGGATGAGCTACAACCAGGGCGACTCCCTGCTCATCTCCGAGCGCTATTTCCAGGGAGGCTCGCGGAGCCTGCGCGGGTTCGAGGTGGCGTCGGTCAGCCCCATGTTCCGAGAGGACAACGGCGACCTCACCCCCATCGGCGGCAACAAGGACGCGCTCATGTCGTTCGAGTTCATCGCTCCCATCTCCGAGGAAATGGGAATGAAGGCCGTGATTTTTTACGACGTGGGCAACGTGTACAACGACAATGAGGACATGGACTTGAATTACCTGCTCAAGGACTGGGGCTTCGGCCTGCGTTGGATGTCGCCCATGGGGCCGTTGCGCTTTGAGCTGGCGTTCCCCATTGACCCCAGAAAGGACGACAAGTCCCAGCAGTTCGTCTTCTCGGTGGGGTCGTTCTTGTGAAGTTTGGTCGCACGGGGGCTAAGGAAGGAACTTTGGAAAAATTTATAGCCGCAGATGAACGCGGATTAACGCAGATAATAAATGAAAATTAGTTCTCTTATCTGTGTTCATCTGCGTTCATCTGCGGCAAAAAAATAAAACCAGATTAATCATGGTTGATGTCGGTTGTACTGTAACAACTTGAAAACGAATGCCGCCGGGCGACTGCCGGCCGCGGACTGGAAAATCAGGGAAAGGAAGGACAAGTCATGAGATCAACATTTAAAGGATTGGCGGTCATCGCCCTGGCCCTCGCGGCCTCGCTCGCCCCGCCGGGCCGGGCGCCGGCCCAGGGCGCCGCGGCCCCGGCCGCGCCCGCCGCCGCTCCGGCGCCGGCAACGGCCCCTGCTCCCGCCGCCGCGGCCCCGGCGCCCGACGCGAACCTGGGCTGCAAGGTCGCCTTCGTCAACCTGACCAAGGTCCTGGAGCAGAGCAAGCAGGGCCAGGTCCTGAAAAAATCCCTGGACGACGAGCGCGACAAGGCCTTTGCGCCGCTCAAGGCCAAGCAGGACGAGCTGGCAAAACTGGAAGGTCAAATCAGCGCGCTCACCCAGGAGATCGTGACCAAGGGCCAGGTCTGGGACGACTACACCATGAACTCCAAGAAGATCGAGCTGCAGAGCATGCAGATGAAATATAACAACACCCTGCAGAACCTCCAGAATGAAAAGGCCAGGATCGCCCAGGACCTGGGCAAAAAGAACGACGCCAAGCTGAAGCCCCTGGAGGAGAAGCTGAACAAGGTCATGGAAGAGATCGGGTCGAAGGGCGGCTATTGCGTGATCCTGGACGTGTCGCCGCCGGCCGCCAACATGCCGAGCTTCAACCCGATCCTGTATCGCAACCCCGCGCTCGATATCACGGACCAGGTGATCGCCGCGGTGGACAAACAGTAGTGGGGCCAGGCATGACGGCGATTGACCCGCGGGCCGCGGTCGAGAAGGGCGCGGAGCTGGATCCGAGCGTCACGGTCGGGCCTTTTTGCCAGATCGGGCCCCAGGTGAGGATCGGCGCGGGCACGGTGGTTTCCGCCCATGCCGTGATCGAGGGACGGACCGTGATCGGCCGCGACAATTGGATCGGCCCGTTCGCGTACATCGGCGGCCCGCCGCAGCACGTGTCATATCAAGGGGAGGACACGGCGGTGGTGATCGGTGACAGGAACCGCATCCGGGAGCAGGTCACGATCCACCGGGGCACGGCCGGGGGCCGCGGCGAGACCAGGCTGGGCTCGGACAACTTCATCATGGTGGGCACGCACGTCGCGCACGACTGCATCGTGGGCGACCGGGTGATCTTGGCCAACCTGGCCACCCTGGCCGGGCACGTGGAGGTGGAGGACGACGCGGTGTTCGGCGGGTTCACGGGAGTGCACCAGTATTGCCGGGTGGGCCGCGTGGTGATGATCGCGGCCATGGCCAAGATCGTCCAGGACGTGCCGCCCTACTCCTTGGTGGGCGGCGAGCCGCCCCGCTTCGTGGGCCTGAACCGGGTGGGACTAAAGCGCGTGGGCATGGATGAAGGGGCCAAGAAGGCCCTGCGCCAGGCCTACCGCATCATCTTCGCCAAGGGCTCGAAGCTCGCCGACGGGCTCGCCCGGGCGGAGACGGAGCTGGGCAATGTTCCCGAGGTCCGCCACGTCATCGAGTTCATCCGGGGAAGCGCGCGTGGGATCATCCGCGAATAAGCTGGGCCTCCTGGCCGGCGGCGGCGACCTGCCGCTCCTGATCGCCGCCAGCGCCCGGGCCAAGGGCTACGAGGTGGAGGCCTTCGGCTTCGAGGGCATGATGCCGCCCGGCCTGAGTGAGGCCACGTCGGCGTTCCACGAGTTCCCCTTCTGCCGGCTCGGCGACATCCTCGCCCGCATGGAGGACAGGGGCGTTAAAAAGGCCGTGACCATCGGCTCCATCGCCCAGATGAGCGTGATCGGAGGAATGCCCCGGTTCGACGACCTCGCCCTCGAAGTCTGGAAGCGCCTGCCCGACCGCAGGGTGGACACCATCATGCGCGCCCTTCTCGAGCTCCTGTTTCAACGCGGGATCGAGGTATTAAAGGCCGTGGATTTCCTCGAAGACCGGCTGGCCCCGCCCGGAGCAATGACCGGACGCGAGCCCAATGAAAAGGAGCGCGACGACATCAGCTTCGGATTCAACATGGCCAAGGCCGTGGGCGCGCTCGACGTGGGCCAGACCGTGGTGGTCAAGAACCGCGCGGTGATGGCGGTGGAGGCGGTGGAGGGCACGGACCAGGCGGTGCTGCGCGGCGGGGACCTGGCCAAGGGCGGCGCGGTGGTGGTCAAGGTGGCGAAGCCGGGCCAGGACCTGCGCTTCGACGTGCCGGTGGTGGGCATGCAGACCCTGAAGAACATGCAAAAGGCGGGCGCGTCGGTGCTGGCGGTGGAGTCGGGCATGGTGCTCATGGTGGAGAAGGAGGCCATGATCGCCTTTGCCGACTCGGCCGGCATCGCCCTGGTCGGGGTGCGCGGGCCGGGAGTCGCGGAAGATGAAGCATGACCCGGTCAAGGCGGCGGTGATCGGCGTGGGGTATCTCGGCCGCTTCCACGCGCGGAAATACGCGTCCATCCCGGAGGCCCGGCTCCTGTATTGCGTGGACGCTGACGGCAAGCGCGCGGCGGAGGTCGCCGCCGAGACGGGGTCCAAGCCCGCCACGGACTACCGATCGGTGATCGAAGAGGTGGACGCGGTGTCCATTGCCGTGCCCACGCCGCGGCATTTCGAGGTCGCCCGCGACTGTTTGAACGCCGGATGTGATATTCTATTGGAAAAGCCCATCACCGAGACGGTGGCCCAGGCCGGAGAGCTGATCGAGCTGGCGCGCGCGAAAAATCGCGTCTTCATGGCGGGACACCTGGAGCGATTCAACCCGCCGATCATGAAGCTCAAGAACACGGTGGTGAAGCCGGCCTTTATCGAGGCCGACCGGTTGGGGCCCTTCAAGGAGCGCGCCGCCAACATTGACGTGGTGCTGGACCTCATGATCCATGACCTCGACATCGTGCTCAGCTTCGTGCGCGCGCCGATAAGCCGCATCTCCGCGGTCGGCATCCCGGTGCTCTCGGACAAGGTGGACATCGCCAACGCCCGGATCGAATTCCAAAACGGCGCCGCCGCCAACCTGACCGCCAGCCGCGTATCCCTCGGCGAGGCCGTGCGCAAGATCAGGATCTTCCAGCACGAGAGCTATATCAGCATTGATTACCAGGCCCAGAAGATGGCCGTGTTCACCCTGGGCCAGGGACGGGACGACGACCCCATGTCGCGCATCATGATCGAGGAAGTGAAGCTCGACCGCCAGGACGCGCTGGAGCAGGAGGTCCGGAGCTTCCTTTACTCGGTGCGCACCAGACAAAAGCCGCCGGTGTCGGGGGAAGACGGCAAGCTCGCGCTCGAGACCGCCATCGCGGTCCTGGATTGCATCCGCCGCACGCCGCGGCCGGAGGACTTGGATTGAAAAAGGACAAAAAGCCGCCCAGCTGGAAGCGCTTCAAGAAATCATGGAGCTACGTGCTCCCGTTCTTCAAGCCGCAGCGGTGGGGGGTGGCGCTGGTCCTGATGCTGACCGTGATCGCGTCATCATCGGAATCAATCGGCGCCCTGTCGGTGTCCCCGTTCCTGAAAAATTTCATCCTCGACCCGGTCAAAGGCCAAAAAATCATTTGGCTGATCCCGATCTTCGTCATCGGCATATTCATTTACCGGGGAACGTTCAATTTCCTGTCCAAATACCTCCTGGAACGGATCTGCTTGAAGGTGCTCAACGACATCCAGATCGCGCTGTTCGGCCACTTTATCTTTCTTTCCCTCGACCATTATGAACGGACCACCACCGGCGAGATGATGGCCCGGACCGTGGCCGACGCCTCCTACATGAACCGGATGGTGCCCATCGCCATCGAGAGCTTCCGCGAGATTTTCAAGGTCTTCGGCCTGGTCGGAGTGTGCTTCTACCAGCAGCCCGAGCTGACCCTGTACGCGTTGATCGCCATCCCGCTCACCGTGCTCCCCGTGCAGAGGATCTCGGAGCGCATGAAGGAATACACCAAGAAGGGCCTGAAAAAGGTGGCCGAAATTAACACCATCCTGCAGGAGACCTACGCCGGGGCCAAGGTGGTCCGCGCCTTCGCCATGGAAAAGCAGGAAATCCAGCGCTACAGCAAGGAAATGAACCGCCTGCTCAAGATCTATTTCCGCTACGCCATCGCCAAGCACATGATCTCGCCCATGATCGGCGTGATCGCTTCGCTGGGCATCGCCCTGGTCTCCGTCCTCATCCTGCGCCGCTTCTATGCGCAGTTCCAGCAGAATCCGGACATCATCAGCGCCTACGGCTCGTTCATCGCGGCCGTCGCCATGATGTTCGAGCCGGTGAAGAGGATCGGCACCCTGTGGGGCAACTTCACCAGCGCCTCCGGAGCGGTGGAGCGTATCCAGGAGACCTTCGAGAAACAGAGCACGGTCACGGAGGGCCCGGACGCCGTCGAGATCCCGCCCGTCCGGGAAAGCATCCATTATGAACACGTGAACTTCAAGTACATCGACGACATGGTGCTCGAGGATTTCGACCTGACCATCAAGAAGGGCGAGCTGGTGGCACTGGTCGGCGAATCGGGCGCGGGCAAGAGCACCGTGGTGAACCTCTTGCCCCGCTTCTACGACGTGACCGACGGCCGCATCACCATTGACGGGGTGGACATCAGGCAGGCCACCTTGAAGAGCCTGCGCCACCAGATCGGCGTGGTCACCCAGGAGACCTTCCTCTTCAACAACACCGCCTTCAACAACATCCGTTACGGCTCCGACGACAAGTCGGAGGCCGACGTCGTTAACGCGGCCAAGGCCGCCTTCGCCCACGACTTCATCATGAACCTGCCCGGCGGCTACAACGCCATCATCGGCGAGCGCGGCGTCCGCCTCTCCGGCGGAGAGCGCCAACGCATCGCCATCGCCCGCGCCCTGCTCAAGGATCCGCCCATCCTCATCCTCGACGAGGCCACCTCCGCCCTCGATACCTGCTCCGAGCGCGAGGTCCAGAAAGCCCTCGACCAGCTCATGGAAAACCGCACCGTCATCGCCATCGCCCACCGCCTCTCCACCGTGCGCCACGCCAACAAGATCGTGGTCATCAAGGAGGGACGAGTGGTGGAGCAGGGCACCCATGCCGAGCTCATGGCCAGGGGCGGCGAGTACAAGAGGCTCTACGAGATGCAGTTCTTCCTGGGCGAATACTCCCTCGACCATTACGGCGCGGAATGCGGGGAAGGAGAGGCGCCGTCCCGGGCCTGAAACTTGAGTCATTGCCATGAACGGCCGCAAAAGATGGGAGCAAAGGCTCTGGCTGAGGAGGGGCGAGGGCACCGCCGCCGGACAGGCGCTCCGCTCGCCGCTGCTTTTGCCGGCGGGGGTTTACTGCCTGGTCATGAGCCTGCGCGCCGCCGCCTATCGGAAAGGGTGGCTCGCCCGCGCCCGCCTGCCCGCCCGCGTGATCGTGGCCGGGAACCTTTCCGTGGGCGGGACCGGCAAGACCCCCATATCCGCCTTCATCGCCCGGAAGCTCACTGAGCGCGGGCTGCGCGCCGCGTTGCTCACCAGGGGCTACGGCGGCCGCGCCGGCAAGGGGCCGCTGGTGGTCTCGGAAGGCAGAGGGCCGCTGTGCCCGGCCGCGGAGGCCGGCGACGAGGCCATACTCCTGGCCAGGAAGCTATCCGGCGTCCCCGTGATCGCCGGCTCGGACCGGGCCGCGGCGGGCGAGCTCGCCGTGTCCCGCTTCAACGCGACGCACCTCGTGCTCGACGACGGGTTCCAGCACCTCCGGATCGAGCACGACTGCGACGTCCTGGTCATGAACGCCGGCCGCGACCCGGCCCGAGAATACCTGCTCCCGCGCGGGCCCCTGCGCGAGCCGGTCTCGGCGGCGGCCCGGGCGCACGCCATCGTGCTGACCGGGGCTTCGGCCCGGGAGGAGGCCGGCTTTGCCTGGACCGGGCGGGTATGCCCGGGCGTGCCGGTGTTCCCGGCCCGGTACCGGCCGCTGGGCATGGTGTCGCTGGCGACCGGCGCCATCCGGCCGGTGGGCGGATCGGCGCTGGCCTTCTGCGGGCTCGGGTTCCCGGAGGGCTTTTTCGCCTCGCTCCGCGACTCGGGAGTGAAGGTGGTGGAACCGGCCGTGTTCCCGGACCATTATGCCTATGGCGCGGAAGATGTCAGGGCGCTCGTGGCGCGGGCCGAAAGGGCGGGGGCCGCCCGGCTGGTGACCACGGAAAAGGACGCGGTCAAGCTGAGCCCGGAGTGGGCGGGCGATTTTCCGGTGGACGTGTTCCGGATGGAGCCTGACCTGATGGGGGCGGAGGAGAAATTCATCAATCTGGTCGCGGGGACCGGAGGGGAGGACGGAGCGGCGGCATGAAGGCGCTTAATTTCATGGCTTATGCAATCATCAAGGCGTTCCTGTTCAGCGCCCGCATTGTGCCCATGGGGTTCACCTTCTGGTGGCTCGGGCTGGCCGGGCGGATCGCCTATCGTTTCGCCGGGGGGCGGCGCGCGCTCATGCTCTTCAATCTCGAGCAGGCCCTGGGAGCGGACACCACCGAGGAGCAGAGGGAGGAAATCGCGCGGAAGTCGTTCATCAGCCTGTTCATCAGCATGGGCGAGCTCCTGCACATGGACAGCATTTACCCGCGCTGGCGGGACCACTTCAGCTACGAGGGCGCGGAGATAGTGGACCGGTTCATCAAACAGGGCCGCGGCTTTTTCGCGTTCGGCGGCCATTTCGGGGGCTGGACCAGCATGGCTTCCGTGGCCTACCGATTCCCCGACCTGCCCGGGATGGACATGGTGGCCCGGCCCATGCGCAACCCCTACCTGCAAAACCTGATCGAGTACCTGGCATCGAAGTTCGGCGGCGAGATCATCACCACCCGCGGCACCGGCCGGCTCATCGTGGAACGCGCCGGGCTGGGGCACCTGATCGGACTGTACATGGACCAGGAATCCCGCCGCGACCAGGGCGTCTTCGTCAACTTCTTCGGACGCGAGGCCTCCAGCCACGTGGTCCCCGGACACCTCGCCTGGAAGCACGACATCCCCCTCATCCCCTACTGGATCGTCCGCGAGCGGCCCGGATATTTCCGCGTCATTTTCCGGGAGCCGCTCTCCTGCGAGCTCACTCCGGACCCGGAGGAGAACGACCGGCGGGTGACCCAGGCGATCGCCTCCGAGGTCGAGCGCACCATCCGCCGGTATCCGGACCAATGGCTCTGGGCCCACAACCGGTGGCGCAGGCGGCCGGACGGCACCAAGATCGAAATCTATGCGAAACATAAAAAGAAATCGCGGACCAAGTCCCGGAAAAAGGGCGACTACCTGAGCTCGGAGGACCAGGCCAAAAAAATGGGCGGCGGGGCATGAAAATCACCCCTCCGGCCGGATTTCAAGTAATATAAGGAGAACAGTGCCGTCCAAAAGAACGGCACAAGAAAAACGCCAAGGCGCCAAGAACGCCAAGGGCGATGTTTTTAATAAATTCTCAAGCCGGCCTCCCGGCAGTTTAATCTTTCTTGGCGTTCCCGTTAGCGGGTTCGCCAAGAAGGTTGGAGTCAAGGCGGTGCGTCTTTTTCCGAGACTTGCCGCCAAGAAACATCTGGTTTTACTTGGCGAACCTTGGCGCTCTTGGCGTCTTGGCGTTTTTCATGATGTCTATTTTGGACGAGAGTGAAAGGAGCAGGGGTTTGGCGCAAGGGTTGAAAGAGAAGAAATCGGTTGATCCGGTCCAGAAGGGCCGGCTCATCCGTCTCACGGACTCGATTGGCCGGGCGATTCTGGGCAAGCCGGAGGTCGTGAAGCAGGTGGTGATCGCTCTCCTGGCCCGGGGCAACCTGCTGATCGAGGACATCCCGGGCGTGGGCAAGACCACGCTGGCCCAGGCCCTGGCCCGTTCCATCCGCTGCTCCTTCCAGCGCATCCAGTTCACCTCGGACCTGCTGCCCACGGACATCCTGGGGGTCAAGGTGTACGAGCCGGCGGCCTCCGAGTTCAAGTTCATGCCCGGCCCCATCTTCAACTCCATCGTGCTGGCCGACGAGATCAACCGCACCACGCCCCGCACCCAGAGCGCGCTGTTGGAGGCCATGAGCGAGAGACAGGTGACCATCGAGGGCGAGACCCACCCGCTGCCGCGGCCGTTCATGGTGATCGCCACCCAGAACCCGATCGAGCACCACGGGACGTACCCGCTGCCGGACAGCCAGCTCGACCGGTTCCTGATGAGTGTTTCCATGGGGTATCCCGGGGTTGACGACGAGCGGAAGATCCTCTCGCGGAGGCGGGTGGACCCCATGGCCGCTGACTTCGGATCCGTGATGGACGCGGAGGAGGTGCGGGCGTGGCAGGACCGGGTCGAGGCGGTCATGATGGCGCCGGAGATCGTGGACTACATCCTGGAGATCACCGGCCGGTCGCGGAACCATGGCCGGCTCCGGCTCGGGGTCAGCCCCCGCGGGTCCCTGGACCTCAAGCAGGCCGCCAAGGCCGCGGCCCTGCTCGCCGGCCGGGAATTCTGCATCCCCGATGACGTCAAGTCCCTGGCCGTGGCCGTCCTGGCCCACCGCGTCATACCCTCCGGACCCGGCGCCCTGGACGAGCGCCGCCGCGCCGCCATCGAGGTGATCGAGGAAATCATCGAAGCCGTCCCCGCACCCATTTAGGCCTTAACCATAAGCGAGGCTGAAATTGAACCGCCAAGACGCCAAGACCGCCAAGATTTGGAATGAAAATATTATTAATTTATTCTTGGCGGCCCTGGCGTCTCGGCGGTTCAATTTCCGCTCCATCCTTGGAAAAAGATTCAGGTGCCCGTTCCCATGAAAACCCGGAACGCGCTGCTCCCGGGCATCGGCATCGGCCTCCTGGCGGCGGCCGTGTATCTGCCGGCCCTGCCCGGCGCCTTTCATTTCGACGACTTCCACTCCCTGGTGGACAACCCCATGCTCGACCTGGCCACGGTCCCGGAAATTTTCACCAACCCCCAATTGTTCTCCGGGCTGAACGTCGCCGAGTACCGGCCCCTGACCCTGCTGAGCTTCGCGCTCCAGTCCGGCCACGGGCCGCTCCCTCTGGGCCCCCTGCTCGCGGCCAACATCATGATCCACGGCCTCGCCGGCGCGCTTTTTTTCTGGGTGGCCCTGCTGTTGTCGCGCTCGGAGGGCAAGGCCCTGATCGCGGCGGCCGTTTTCGTTCTGCATCCGATCCAGAGCGAGGCCGTGAATTACATAAGCTGCCGGGCCACGCTGCTGGCCGCGTGCTTCGCCCTGGCGTCCATTTTGTTTCTGCTCCTGGCGGCGCGGGGCAAGGGAGCGGCGCGGCTCTCGGCATATCTGGCATCGTTAATGCTGCTCGCGCTCGCGTTGCTGTCCAAGTCCGAGGCGTTCGCCGCGGCTTTTATTCCCGCGCTGTTGGCGCTCGCCGTTCATGAGGACCGATGGCCCGGATTCCGGATGCGCCGCGCGGCGCTGGTGTTCATCTTAGTGGCCGCGGCCTACCTGGTGGTGCGTTGGCGGGTGGGGGTCGAGGTCATGATTCCCGCGCGTCCGATCCGTCCGATCCCGGCCAACCTGGCCGCCGGCGCCCGCGCCGCGCTCGCCTACCTGGGCCTTTTCCTGTGGCCCGCCGGCCTGTCCGTGGTCCACGACCTCGAGCCTTCAGCGCATTGGTACGATTACCGCGCGTTGGCCGCGGCCGGAGTTCTGATCGCGCTCCTGGCCCTCGCATACCGGTCGAGGAGGGAGCAGCCGCTCCTGCTCACGGGGCTTTGCTGGTTCGGACTGGGGCTCGCGCCCACCTTGACCCTCGTGCCCCTCCATAACGTGATGGCCGAGCACCGCGCCTACTTCAGCATGGCGGGGCTGGCGCTGGCGGCGGCGGAAGCTCTCTCATGGCTGTTGGCATCGCCGGCCGAAGGCGCGGCCACGCCCCTCGTCCGCCGCCGCCGGACCATCGCGGGAGCGGCGCTCGCGCTGATCCTGGGTTCCTGGCTGGCCGGGACCCTCCACCGCTCCCGCGAGTGGAAGAGCGAGGCCGCGCTGTGGACGGCGGCGGCCGAGCGGGCGCCGGCCAATCCGACCTCATGGGCCAACCTCGGCGTGGCGTGGTGGGTAGCGGGCCGGGAAAGCAAAAGCGCCGCCGCGTTCGAGCGGGTGCTGGCCCTGGATCCCGGCAACCTTCCCGCCATGACCAACCTGGGCCGGATTTACGTGGACCGGGGACAGACGGACCAGGGCGTCAAAATCCTGGAGGAAGTCCTGAAAAAAGCGCCCGACGAGCCGGAGGTCCACTACAACCTGGCCCGCGCCTACGCGCTCCTGAAAAAATACCGGCTCGCGGAAACGCATTACCAGGAGACGCTGGGCGGGATGCCCGGACACCTCAGTGCCTGCGAGAACCTGGCCGCGCTTTACGTGTATAATCTGGGGGAGGGCGATAAGGCGCGGCGGACCATGGCGCGCTGCCTCGCGCTCCGGCCGTCGCCGGACGAGCTCATCCGGATCAGGAGCATGCTGAGAGACCTCGCGGAAATCGAGCGGAAGGAGGGCGGGCCCGACCATGCCGGAACGGGACCATGAAACCTGGTTCTTCGCACTGGAGAATGGATGATAGGTGCGGCGCGGATCGAGTAGAGCGTAGAGCGAAGGGCGAAGGGCGTAAATCAAATCGGCGCCGAAGCATAGGTCTTTCACGCCCTACGCCCTGCGCTCTACGCTCTACTCGCCCCCGGTTCCCGTCCAATGTCATTTTTCGGATCCACGCTGGAAGGTGAAGAACCCGAAACCTTGAGGAGGTACTTGCCCATGAACAACCGGAGCGGAAAAATCGGCGCCCTGGCGCTGGCCTCGGCGTTCCTGATGATCTTCGTCTCCGCGCGGGCGCGGCCGGCGCGGGACGAGGACAAGGAGCCGAAGATCGCCCGTCCCGGGGCGGGCCTTGTGTTTCCGAGGCTGCTGTGGACCCGGGCGTTCCCGAGCGGCCTGGTGGGCGTCTCGCTGGCCAAGAGGAGCGGCGAGGTCGCGGCGCTGACCCGGGACAAGCTCTACTATTTCCGGGGCGACAAAGGGGATCCGGCCTGGACCGCGTCCGATTCGTCGTGGAAGCACGCACAGGACCTGAGCATGAGCTGGGACGGGAGCCGCGTGCTGTTCCAGTGGGACCGGAAGCCTAAAAAGACCACGGAGAGCATGGACCTTATCTTAAGCCTCTACGACGGCTCGGGCCAGATCGTCTGGCAAAAGCCCAATCCCTACCGCTACCAGAACGCGAAGCTCAGCCCGTCGGGCCATTACATCCTGATCGGCGAGCTCATGCACCACGGGGTCAAGTGCTTTGACGGCAACTTGAGCGAGCTGTGGACGCGGGACATCCAGTTCTGGTACATCACCTTCGATCCGCTGGAGCATTACATTTTCGACGGCGAGGTCGGGGCGCTGTACACGGTCGCGGGCGAGCCGGTGTGGAACATGGGGGCCTACACCAAGATCCTCTCGGTCGCGGACAACGCGGACTACGTGATGACGCAGTATTTCCGGACCACGCAGGCGGCCGAGCGGATCTTCCTGATCGGCCGGACCGCCCTGAAAAAGATCGAGCTGCAGGGCACCGGGGGCTGCGTGTCGCCGGACGGCCTCTTGACCGCGTACGTGAACGCGGACAAGAAGCTCGTGGTTTACCGCACGCTCGAGCTCCTGGAGGGCGGCGGGCAGGATCTGCCCCCGCTGTTCAAGGACGGCTTCATCAGGCCTTACTCCATTCAGATCAGCCGGGACAACCGCAGCCTGTTCGTGATGGGCCTGAAGTCCGGCCTGCGCTCGGTAATGACGCTGGTGGACCTGGAAAAGATGAAGACGGCGTGGGAGAAGCCGGTGGACGGCTCGCTCCGGGTGGCCATCCCCACCGAGGACAACCGTTACGTGCTCCTCGAGCCCGACGAGCGCACGATCATGAAATTCCAGTGCTATTGAGCTCCGGCCCCGGGAAAGTCACTTGATGGGTATGGGCTGCCCGCCCTCAGGCGGCGCGAGCTGGTCCAACGCGGCGCGGACCTTTTTCATGGTTTCCATCAACTGGGGGTCAGCCGGCGGCGTGGTCCGCTTCATATCGTTTATGTCCTTGTAGTAGTCATCCAATTCCTGTTTCAACAGGCCGAAGGCCTGCTTCAGAAGCGATGCCGGATGTCCCGGCGGATAGGTCTCGCCGGTGGAGGCAATCGTCCCCTTGCGGCCGTCTATCACCGCCTTCCAGTTTTTGGCCTGGAAGACGAACTTGGACCGGGCGTCGCCGAACTGGCTCATCTCGCCCTTTTCCCTCAACTCCAGGGTGTGCCCTGCCATCTCCCGGATAGTGGCGCGCGTGGAGAGAATGAAATTGTAGGCCGCTTCCATCTCCTCCCGGGTGAGGGAGGCGGGGGCGGCGGCCCGCTTGATTTCAGGGGAGGGGGGAGGGGCGGAATTGTCCGTGATCGGGCCCCAGATGTCGTCGCAGGCCGCCATCAGCAGGACCGCCAGGCCAAGCCCCGCAACCATCCCGATTTTTTCCATGCGTGTCATTTTTCTTCCTCCATCATGTCTTCGTATTCCACCCGGACCAGGCAAAGCCCGCGGGCAGGGGCGGTGGCCCCGGCCCTTTTCCGATCTCTTGCCGCCAGGACCGCACTGAGGTCGCCGGCTTCACGCTTATGCAGCCCGACTTCCACCAGTGTGCCCACGATGGCCCTGGCCATCTGCTTGAGAAAGGCCGAGGCCCGCATCTCGATGACCAGGGCGCCTTGCTGGTTGCGGTAGATCTCGATCCGGCGCAGGTCGCGGACCGCGCTTCCCATCTCGCAGGACGCGGAGCGGAAGCTCTCGAAGTCGTGCGTGCCTATCAGTAATGCCGCGGCCCGGCGCATGGCCGCCACGTCCAGGCGCCCGGGCACGTGCCAGGCCCTTGGGCCGAGCAGCGCCGGCCGCCCGGGCCGGTCCAGGACCTGGTAGGTATAGGTCTTGCCGCGCGCCGCGCGCCGCGCGTGGAACTCCGGCCCCATTTCCCGGGCCGAGAGCACGGCCACGTCGCGGGGCAGGAGCGCGTTCAGCCCGCGTTCGAACACGCCGGCCTCGAGACGGCTTGAGCTCTGGAAGCTCACCACCTGGCCCCGGGCGTGCACTCCGGCGTCGGTTCGTCCGGAGGCAATGACCCGGACCGTTTCGCCGGTCAGCCGGCCAAGCGCCGCCTCCAGCTCGCCCTGCACGGTGCGCTGCTCCGGCTGGGCCTGCCACCCGGCGAACCCGGAACCGTCGTACTCGAGCACCAGCTTGATCACGCGCACCGCTTACTTACCCGCTACCTCGAACCGGAGCCCGATGCTGTAGAGCGATCCCGAGAACTTGAGCCCATCCTCGGCCTCCCCCACCATCAACGCCTCGTACCCGGCCACCAGGTACGTCCCGTCAATGCCGTAGTCCATTTTCATATGGTGGGCCGCTTCCGGGTCCAGCTTGTCGAGCAGGAACGCGACGTCGGCCCCCCAGTGCCAGCCGCTCTTGTCACCGTCAACATTATCGCGGAATTCGTTCAGCTCCTGGAAATACCAATAATCCACGCCGGCCCACACCGACGGGACCATAAACTGGTCCTCCACGAACGCAAAGCGGTAGCGCACGTTCCATTGCAGGGGCAAAACGTAAAGCTCGACCGCCTCCCCCGAGCTCTTTCCGCTGATCGAGCCCACCGAGTGGCCGGCGTTGTACATGCCGCCCGCCACCCCCACCAGGCAAAGGTTGGGCGCCGGATACCAGCCCCAGCCGAACCGGACCAGAGAGTACGAGCGGTGACCGAAAATCTGCTCGAACGCCTCCTCATCTAACGTGACCGAGCCGTACGAGCCTTCTCCCACCCAGTCCTGCCGGTCCCGCCAGTCCTGGATCCGGCGCTTGAGGTTGTTGTCTGGGGCCGCGCCGCTCTCCTTGGCCGCCGGCCCCCCTGGAACGCACAACACCGCGGCCGCCACCACGAGCCACGCGCCTGATAACCAACGCCTCATCTTTTCCACCGCCTTAATAGTTTGAACGAGCCCACCGCCAAGAGCGGCGCCAGGAACCACGCCATGCTCCACGGGTCGCCGCGCCGCTTCCCGCCCAGGGAGGGCAGGCAGTTGGCCCCGCCCTTTTCGCCGGTGAGCTGGGTGAGCGTCAGGGTTGGCTGGGGCATGGCGCTTTTACGGGACAGGCTGGCCTTGCCCCCGGTGTCAATGGCCGCCACGTACACGAAATATTTTATTCCGTTGGTGAGGCCCTTGATCGTTTCCTGGATGGCGTCTCCCGCCGCCGGCGAGATGGTAATGGGGGTGTAATGCGCCGACAGGGTGTCGTAATCGAGCACGGCCGGGTCGGTGGTGTAATAAATCTCATAGGCGGCGAGGTCGCAGAGGCCGGAGGCGGTGAACGAGACCAGCAGCTTGTGGTCGCCGAAGTCGAGGGAGAAGGACTGGGCCGGAGGCGTGGTGTCCTTGTTGGCCAGTATGGCCATGCGCCCTTTCCGGGACGATGAATCCTGGGCGATCACGGTGAGCACGTTCTCGCACTCGGCGAGAAGCGCGGCGCTGATCCGGACCTCCACCGTCGTCCCTTCCGCCACCGAGGCCGCGCTTGCCACCTTGGCGCTCCACGCCCCGAAGGTAGTGTCTTTGTAAATGTCGTACGATACGTTGGACCCGCCGGGCGCGGCGAACACCGTGAAGCTCACGGTGTAGCCGTCGGTCACGGTGAAGCCCAAGTCCACGGTGAAGCCCTCGATCACGGTGAGCCCGTCAATCAGCGGGTTGGCGGTAAAGGGGGCGACGTAGGCGGCGCCGGCGTAGTTGCCGCCGACGTAGGCGTAGCGGTCCAGGCTGGAGGAAGCGGCGACCGAGGTCACGCTCAGGGTCAGGCCGGCCAGGACCCCGGCGTCAAGCACGAGCGGAGGATTGACGAATTCCGGGGTCGAGCCGGTGAGCTCGGCCACGGCCAGCGTGCCCGCGGCGGGGCTGTCCCCCGCGGCGAACACGGCCGCGTTCTGGTTAAGGCCCGCTCCCAGCACGGCCAGGTCAACGGGCTGGGACGCGATCGCGACCGAGCTCCCGAACAAGAGCGCGCCCGGCAGCGTGGTGTTGATGCCCCACAGCGAGCCCTCGGTCCAGTCCGCGGTCACGGCAAAGGCGCCGGCCTTGGGGTCCGCGGCCAGGCCGAAGAACGCCTGGCCCGGCGCCGCCAGGACCGGGGTCGTACCCGCGGTGCCGCAGACCCCGTTGGCGCCCTGGGCGTCGTTACAGGTTATAGCCTTGAGGTAGACGCCCCCCGCGGTGCTGTAAACCTCGAACATGGTCTTGTAGCCCCCGGCCAGGCCGAGCGGGGTGTGGACAAGGGGAGTGCCGCCCTCCGCCCAAGTGGTGGCGGTTCCGGTGATGGCCGTTCCCTTGAACCGCGCATAGTAGAGCCGATTCTGGGCCGACGCCCCGAAAAATACGTAGGTATAACCCGAGTCGGCCCCGACGTTGGGGACGGTTGCGATGTGGTCCAGGGCGGAGCCGGCCGCCACGTCGGAGTATTTCACCGTGAGCGCGGCCGTGAGCCGGTGGAAGGGCAGGAGGCTGGCGAGCCCGGTCAGGTCCACCGCCGCCGCCTGGCCCGAGGCCAGCCCGACGTAGGCGGTCTGGCCGTCCGGCGACAGAGCCAGGCACAGCGGCACCGTGCCCGTCCCGGCGTCCACCTTCACCGCCGCCGTGCTGCCCGCCAGCAGGGCGAAGTTCCAGGTGTCCACGAAGCGCAAGGACTTGGCCGCCCTGTCCAGCAACAGCACGTACCGGTTGTCCGGCGTCACTGCGAGGTCCGTGACCGAATCGCCGGCCAGGACCGGCGGCAGAAACGCGTAATCGTTAAGGTCCGCCCGCGCCGCGCCCCAAGGCGCGCTGAGCGCGGCCAGCGCCGCTCCCGCCATGACCAATATGAATATTCTCATCCTGTCCTCCCGTACGCCGGACCGCGGCCGGACCAATGTACATTGGACGAATTATAACGGAAACTGGTTCCCCCGTAAAGGAAACGCCCCGGCCGTGTCCGCCGATTTGACCTCCCACCCGGCTCTGGATAGGATATGAATCCAAAGATGAGCCTTTCAAGAGCATTTATTTCCGAAGGGCCGCGGATTGCCATCTCAGGACGGCGAAAAATCCTGTCAGTCCTGCTCATATTGATTTGCGGCTTCATTGCGGCGCTTGGTGTCCGGCCTCTTGAGGCCGAAACCGGCCCGGCCGGCAACGGCGGCAAGCCCGCCTATGACCGGAGCGGCTGGCCGGAGCGGCTGGTCATCGCCTATCCCTCGATCGGAAGTAAAGAGAAGACCCTGAAGCGCTACGAGTCCCTGCACCGGTTCCTGTCCGGCTATCTCGAGGTCAAGGTCGAGCCGGTGGTCACCGACGGCTATGAGCCCATCTACATCGGCTTCCAGCTCGGGAGCATGGACCTCGCCTATCTGGGGGCCATGAGCTACATCGAGCTTAGCGAAGTGGCCCCCGCCGAGCCGGTGGTCATGGAGCTGGCCCCCGACGGCCGCGCCGGCTACCGCGCCGTCATCATCGCGCGCGTGGCTTCCGGGATGAAGACCCTGCCCGACGCCCGCGGCAAAAAGCTCGCCCTGGTGGACGTGCATTCGACCTCCGGCTTCCTCATCCCCTGTCTCCATTTTCTGGAGGACTTGAACGCGACCCCGGCCGCATTCGCCAAGACCGTCGAGTTCACCCACTCGCACGACGCTTTGATCCTGGACGTGGCCGGCGGCAAATACGACTTCGGCGCCACCAACGACCTGGACCTTGACCGCGTCTGCGCGGAGCGCGGGCTCAAGAGCGATCAGTTCGTGGTGTTGTGGCGGAGCCAGGCATATCCGACTTCGCCGTTCGCGGCCAGGAAGGGCCTGGCGCCGGGCTTCCGCGCGGCGCTCAAGGACGCGATGCTGGCCGCCGGCCAGGAGCAAAAAGTCCAGGCCGACATCGGGATCGGCGGGTTCGGTCCGGTCCGCGATTCGGACTACGACAAGGTCCGCGCTCTGAGGGCGCTCATGAACTGATGCCATCCGGCGGGAGATGCCTACAACTGATTTCATAACCAGCGCCATCATCCCCGACCAGAAGATCAGAAACAAGGATGTTAAGGATTTTAAGGATAAATCCAGAGGCTTTTATTATCCTGATTATCCTTAATATCCTTGTTTCTTCTTCTTGAAAGGGTTATGAAACCGGCTCTACTTATACTTCTTGATCGCCCGCTCCATCTCCCGCTTCTGGTCCTTGCGCTTGATATCTTCGCGGCGGTCGTAGAGCTTCTTGCCCTTGACCAGGGCGATCTCGAGCTTGGCCTTGCCGTTCTTGAAATAGAGCTTGGCGGGAACGATGGAGAGTCCCTTTTCCGCGACCTTGGAATGGAGGCGCGTGAGCTCGCGCTTGTGGAGCAGGAGCTTGCGCGGCCGCTCCGGGTCGTGGTTGCCGTGCGTGCCGTGAGAGTACATGGAGATGTGGGTGCCGATCAAGAAGAGCTCGCTCCCCGTGAACCGGCAGTAGCTGTCCTTCAAGTTGGCGCGGCCGTCGCGCAGCGACTTCACCTCCGTGCCCATCAGCACCAGCCCCGCCTCGTGCCGCTCCATCACCTCGTACTTGAAGAGGAGGTCTTTGGAGCGGGCAATGATTTTCTCGCCTTCAGGTTTGCCCATCGGACTTCCCGCCGTCTTTGGCATCGGCCTTGGCCCGCCCTCGCGCCATCCTTGCCGCGATGATGGTGGAAAGGACGAGGCCCACGAGACCGCCCGCCAGCGTGAGGTTGTCGGCGCTCAGGATGCCGGACCCCAGCGGCTGCTGGTACGCCTCCGCAAGGAGCGGGGCCGCGATCCCGATCTTCAGGATGAGCCTAGTTCCTATTGTCCCGGCCAGGATGCCGAGGAACGGCGCCGCGTAAATTATTTTTTCCTTGTTCATCTTGAAACCTGGTGTAACAGGTTTTTATCCTGCTCAGAGAATTTTAAGACAGGATTAACAGGATTAACAGGATTTTCAGAATACGGCTCTTGTTTTTTAATCCTGTTAATCCTGTCAAAAAAATTCCTATTGGGGGACATTATGTCCCGGGTGGCCGCTATCTCTTGAACTCATCCAGTCCGGCCACCCTCCGCCGGATGATTTCCAGCGCGGCCTGGGCGGTGAGCTCGCGCACCCAGGTCCGGTCGGCGCGGGCGAAGAGGAAGCGGTTTTCCCAGACGCCGTTTTGGTCCGCGATGGCCATGTGCACGGTGCCCACCGGCCTGTCCGCGGTCCCGCCGGCCGGCCCGGCGATCCCGGTCACGGCGAGGGCCACCTGCGCGTCCGACCTCTTCAGCGCGCCCAGGGCCATGGCGCGGGCGGTCTCGGAGCTCACCGCGCCGTGTTTCTTGATGAGCTCCGGGTCAACTCCCAGCAGGTCGGACTTGGCCCGGTTCGAGTAGGTGATGAAGCCGCGGTCGAGCACGTCCGAGCTGCCGGGCACGTCGGTGAGGCGCTTCACGATGAGCCCGCCGGTGCAGCTCTCGGCCACGGCCAGCTTGAGCCCGCGCCCGCGCATGAGATCCAGCACCACCTCTTCCAGGCCGCGACCGTCGTCGCTGTAAATGACCTGGCCCACCCGCTTGCGGACCTCGGCCTCCACCGCCGCCAGCTTGTCCATCGCCCGCTTCTCGTCCTCCCCCCGCGCGATCAGCTTGAGGTGGATCTCCGGGAACACCGCGCGGTAGCCTAACTTAACGCCTTCGGGCAGCGCGATGCCGGAGAGCGTCTGGTCGAGCTGCGACTCGGTCATGCCGAAGGTGCGGAACAGCCGCGTCCGGAACACCGAGCCCGTGACCAGCGCGGCCAGCGCCGGCAGCACGCCGTCCTCCATCATCACCTTGCACTCGCGCGGCACCCCGGGCAGAAAACGGTAGGCGGCCCGGCCCACCTTCATGGCAAAGCCCGGCGCCGTGCCCACCGGGTTCCGGATCAGCTCGGAGCCCGCCGGGACCATGGCCTGCTTCACGTTGTTCCCGGTCATCTCGCGGCCGATCATGCGGAACATGCCTTTTATCTGCTCCAGCGCCGGCTCGGATAAAATGGCGCCCACGCCCGCGAATTTGCAGAAGGCGTCGCGGGTCATGTCGTCCTCGGTCGGGCCCAGGCCGCCGGTCACGATCACCAGGTCCGCCCGTTCGCCCGCCAGCCGGAAAGCGTCAATGATCCCGGGAATCTCGTCGGCCACCGTGAGATGCATCGCGGTCGGGACGCCGATCTCCATGAGCCGGTCCGAGATCCACGCCGAGTTCTCGTCCACCACCTTCCCGGTGATCAGCTCGTCGCCGATCGCGATGACCGCGCACTTCATAGCCGGCCCCATAACAGCCGGAAAAGCTGGAGCGCCAGGTTGGCGTAAATGCCCGCGCACACGTCGTCCATCACGATGCCGATGCCGTTCGAGACCTTTTTGTCAAAGTAGCTGGCCGGGAACGGCTTGATCACGTCGAGTACGCGGAACAGGAAAAAGGCGGCGATCATGTAGCCCCAGGTCGGCGGCAGCAGGAACATGGCCGCGAAATAGCCCACCGCCTCGTCAATCACCACGATTTGAGGATCATCCTGGCCCAGCGCGTCCTGGACCTTTTGCGCCAGCCAGAAGCTGAGGCCCAGAAGCGCGAGCCAGATTCCGGCATAGGCCCACCACGAGCGCGCCGCGAACACCAGGTAATAGATGAGCACCGCGCCCGCGGTCCCGGCCGTGCCCGGCGCCACCGGCGAATAGCCCAGCCCGCCCACGGTGGCCAACCCAAGCACCCAAAGCGCGGGCTTCTTGTTTTTATTCGGCTGGTCCAATGTGACAACCCACCTTGTTACGTACGAAAAGATTTAACCGCCAAGGCGCCAAGTCCGCCAAGAAAAATTGTTAAAATCTTTTTTATTTTCTTCTTTTCTTTCTTGGCGTTCTTGGCGTTCAATAAACGCTGCACTCTTCAGCTCCATTTTAGCGAGAAGCGGAGGAAGCGCAAGAAGAGGGCGGGGATTTGCCGCTGGTTGGGGAAGAGCTTGAAGATGCGCCAGGCGCGCCAGGGATTGAGGTAGAAGCGGAGGAAGGTCCGGCGGACCATTTTCTTGAGCTCGGGCGCGCTGACCTCGGAGAGGTCGGTGCCGGGGTCGAAGTAGTGCATTCCCTCGGCCTGTTCCGGGACCTTATAGCCCATGGCCACGGCCTGCTCGTAGAGCTCGGTGCCCTTGAAGGGCGTGACGAACCAGAAGTTGGCGCTGTGCAGCCGCGAGTCGAGCGCGTAGTCGAGGGTCATGCGGACCTCGTCCCGGGTCTCGCCGGGGAAGCCCACCATGAAGAAGCCGTCCACCATGACGTCGAGCGCGTCGGTCTTCTCGATCACTCTCTTCAGCTTGTCGAGCTTGACGTTCTTCTTGACCAGCTTCTGGATGCGGGGCGACGCGGTCTCGATGGCGTAGGTGATGCGGTAGGCGCCGGCTGCTTTAAGCTTCTCGAGGGTCTCGTCCTCGATCAGGTCGCCGCGGATGCCGTTGGGGAAGGAGATGGAGAATTTGAGGCCGCGCTCCACGATGCCGTCGCAGATGGCGGCCACCCGCTTGCGGTCGAGGTTGAAGCAGTCGTCCACGAACAGGATCTCTTTGACGCCGTGCTCGCGGCGCAGGGATTCGAGGTCGCGCAGCACGATCTCCGGGCTCTGCGCGCGGTAGCGGTTGCCGAAGATGCGGTGGCAGTAGGTGCAGTTGTAGGGGCAGGCGCGGGAGGTGGAGAGGGTGGCGTACTCGCGGTGGACAAAGGTGGTGCCGAAGCGGGGCAGGTCCCAGTAGCGGGAGAGGTCAATGAGGTCGTAGGCGGGCAGCGACAGCGAGTCCATGTCCGCCGTCTGGTCGCGCGCCGGGGTCATGACCACCGCTCCGTTTCGGCGGAACCCGATGCCCTTGACGCCCCCCATGTCATCGTCCCCCGCCAGCAGGCGCGGCAGCATCTCCAGGAACGTGAGCTCGCCCTCTCCCCGCACGATGTAATCAATGTTCGGGTCTTCCATCACCCGGCCGGACGCGGTGGCGGCGTGCGGGCCGCCCGCGACCACGATCAGGCCCGGCTCGCGGGCCTTGCTCGCCGCGGCCAGCAAGGCGAGCTCGCCGGCCTCGTAGCTCATCGCGGAGATGCCCAGGACGTCCGGCTGGAACGTGAGCGCCCGCTCCACCGCGTCCTTCGCGGAGAGGCCCTCCGGCAGCATGTCAATCAGCTTGAGCTCGACTCCCTTGACGCGGTCGCGGAGAAAGGAGGCCAGGCTCATGATGCCGAGCGGGGGATTGAAGTGCTGGCGCACGGCGGCGTGTCCGGCCTTGATCAGCGCTATCCTGGCCATGATGGTTCCGTTTCCTCAGGTTTTTTTCTTCTGGAACCAGCCTCGAATGCGCGCGAACAGGCCTTTGCCCGCGGGCCGGGCCGGCTTCGCGGGCTTGGCCGGGCGCGGGGGAGGGGCCGCGGCCTTTTGCGCCGGAGCGGGCGTTCCTTTCCGGGCCGAGGCGTTCGGGGCCGAGGGAGAGGATGGGACGGGCTTGGGGGTAGGCGCTTCCGCGGCCTTGAGCTTCTTCTCCTGGGTCACGGTGCGGGTGATGACCTTCTGCGCCTCCTTTTTCTCCACGGGCTTCTTGGGCTGGATCAGGTCCTGGTGATAGGTCTTCTGCACCGTGTCGGAGACGGTGAGCACTCCGCTCTGCTCGACCCCGGTGTCCGGGTCGCGGGCGGAGAGCGAGAGCAGTCCTTCGCTGTTGATGGTGAAGACCATCTCCACCCGGGCCTTGCCCTTGGCCGCGGGATGGATGCCGCGGAACACGAACTCGCCGATCGGCTCGCACTCATCCACCTTCTCGCTGTCGCCCTGGACGAGCTGCACCTTGAGCGAGTCCTGGTTGTCCTTGGAGGTGGTGAAGACCTTCATCTTCTGGTTGGGCACCGAGGTGTTGCGGTCGAAGATGGGCATGGTGCGGCCGTTGGGCAGGGCGATGGCCAGGTTGATGGGCAGCACGTCGAGCAGCTGGATGTCGGACTCGCGGTTGACCAGGGCGTCGGCCATGATGGCGGCGCCCAGCGCCACCGCCTCGTCCGGGTGCACGCCCTTGGACGGCGGCTTGCCGAAGAACTCGGCCACCTTCTTCGCCACCAGCGGGATGCGGGTGGACCCGCCGACCAGCAGCACCTGCTCTATCTGGTCCTTGCCAAGTTTCGACTCCCGGACGACCTTGGCCGTGATCTCCATGGCCTTGTCCACCAGCGGCCCGATCATCTCCTCGAACTGGTCGCGCTTGATGGTCATGTCGAGATTCAGCGGCCCCTCCGGCCCCTGCGCGATGTACGGGATGTTGATGCGGGCCTCGTTCATGGTGGACAGGTCAATCTTGGCCTTTTCGCAGGCGTCGGTCACCCGCTGGTGGCTCATCGGGTCCCTGGCCAGGTCAATGTTGTGCGCCTGCTTGAATTCCGCGATGACGTGGCCGGCCAGCTTGTTGTCGAAGTCCACGCCGCCCAGGAAGGTGTTCCCGCCGGTGGCCTTGACCTCGAAGACGTTGTCGCGCAGCTCGAGCACGGAGATGTCGAAGGTCCCGCCGCCGAAGTCGTAGACCACGATGGTCTGTTTCAGGCCCTTGCCGTAGCCGTAGGCCAGGG
>DATKZS010000006.1:0-37873 GCA_035527835.1 bacterium | reverse complement strand
CAGCCGACGCTGGAGCGTCTTTTCGGGAAGGGGGTGCGCAAGCGCTCGGCGGCGAACGTGGCGGACGAGCTGGCGGCGCGGAAGGAGCGGTTCAAGATCACGGGCTTCTTGTTCGCGGACGATACGTTTATCGCGGACCATAAATGGGTGCGGTCGTTCTGCTCGGAACTTAATGCGCGGGGGTTGGGTCTTAAATGGGGCTGCAACGTGCGGGCGGACCTGGTGACGGAAGAGTTGCTGGGGGCGATGAAGCAAGCGGGCCTGGGCAAGATCTACATCGGGATCGAGGTGTACAGCGACGAGTGCCGGCGCGACGTGTTCAACAAGAAGCTGACGCGGGAGCAGGTGGAGAAGACGGTGGATGCGGCGCGGAAGCTCGGGGTGAAGACTCAGGGCTATTTCATGCTGGGGGCGCCGGGTGAGACCCGGAGCGACGTCAGGGCCACGGCGCGTTACGCTCGTCGGCTCGGGCTGGACGACGCGACGTTCAACATCACCACTCCGTTGCCGGGCACGTATCTTTATGATAATCACCGTGACCAGGTGGCGGTGGCGGCGGAGGACATGGACTACTATCGGCGCTATTCGTTCATCCCGGGGAGCGGTCTTTCCGAGCGGTGGCTGCACCGGATGCAGGTTTTGGCGTACGCGGGATTTTACTTGCGGCCCAAGCGGCTCACGGCGCAGCTCGCGGCGCTGTTTTCCGCGGGCGGGCTTAAGCGGTTCTTGAGCAAGCTGAGGCGGGTGCTGTGAAAGCGGGCGAATACGGGAAGATGTACCGCGCGGAGCTGGAGTTCTGGTGGTTCGCGGGCAAGGGCCGGCTGGTGGAAGAATGGGCGGGACAGTGGCTCATGGCCGGCGCGGAGCACCTGGACGTGGGCTGCGGCACCGGGGCGAACCTGGAGCGGGTGTCGGGCACGGGCCGGTGGACGGGACTGGACAACAGCGCGGAGGCCATCGGGTTCTGCGTGGAGCGGGGCCATCAGCGGCTGTGCCGGGGCGAGGCGCAGGGCCTTCCGTTCGCGGCCGGCTCGTTTGACGGGGCGATGGCGCTCGACGTGCTGGAGCATGCGGACAATGACAAGGGCATGGTGGAGGAAATTTTCCGGGTGCTGCGTCCGGGGGGCCGGGTGATCGTGACGGCTCCGGCGTACCCGATCCTCTGGAGCGCGCACGACCTGGCGCTGGGACACAAGCGGCGTTACACTCGGGGCTTGCTCAGGGAGCTTCTGGAGGAGGAGGATTTCCGGGTGTTGCGGCTCACGCATTTCATGGGGTTCTTGTTCCCGGCGATGTTTTTGGGTAAACTCTTGCAGCAGTGGTTCGGGGACCCGGGGGATACGATTTCTTATGAATGGCCGGGGTGGGCGAACCGGGCGCTCGGGGGGATGGTATCGGCGGAGATCGGGTGGCTGAAAAAGCACGGGATGCCGTGGGGCACGACGCTTTTGGCGGTGGCGGAGAAGCCGCGCTAGCGTAGTGTTGCGGCAATATTTTTACAAACTCCGGCATCTTAAAAGAAGCCGCAGATGAACGCAGATGGACGCAGATAACTATGATGAAAATAAATTGATTTATCTGCGTTCATCCGCGTTCATCTGCGGCAAATTAAAAACATGCTCGTTGTAAAGCCTTGCTCGTAACACTACACTAGGGCCGGGTCCGCGGTTGGGCCAGGGAGGATGAAAATGGCGAAGCTTGCCATACTCAAGGAGTTCTGGCAGTTCATCAAGGAAGAGAAGGTGTGGTGGATCACCCCGATCGTGGTGGTGCTTCTGCTGTTGTTGGTGGTGATCCTGCTGACGGAAGGGTCCACCACGGTGATGCCGTTCATCTATACCATCTTTTAATCTCCGCCGGCGCCGGGTCTCGACAAGATGCCGATGGAACGCCAGGGCGGAGGAGAGGGCCCGACGCCGGAGCTATGGGGCTTTTGGCGGGGCCTTATTTCCACCCGATGGCGGGTGCACGCCCTTTTCGTGGCGGGACTTGTCCTCAGTGGCTTCATCTACAACCTGGCGATGGTCTCGCATTTCAACTTCGACGATTACCAGCTCATCGTGTTCAATCCCTCGATCCGTGATTTCCGCAACCTCGGGGTGGTAATTTCCTCGGGTCACCCGGTGCGGGGCTTGACCCTGATGCTGGACTACGCGCTGTTCGGCCTGAACCCGCGCTGGTACCACGTGCACAACGTGCTCTGGCACATTTTCGGGTCCATCCTGTTTTACGCGCTGGGGTACCGTATTTTCGGCCGGCCGCGGCTGGCGGGCGCGGCGGCGGTGCTTTTCGCGTTCCACCCGATCCACACGGAGGCGGTGATGGCGGTGGCGCACCGCAAGGACCTGCTGGCGTTCGCGTTCATGCTGCTCGCGTTCCACGCCTACCTTTATCGTCAGAAATTTCCGAAGCTGGCGGTGATTTTCAGCCTGGTGTTTTTCGCGCTGGCTCTGCTGTCCAAGCAGGTGGCGATGGTGCTTCCGGCCTTGATATTAGTGCATGAGTGGCTGAAGGCAGGGGCCGCGGCCAGGTGGCGGGCCGTGGCCTGGGCCGCGCCCCTCTTGATCCTGGCGGCGGCCCTGATCGCGGGGGGCATCATCATCGAGGCGCCGGTGCTCAAGGACTTCAACCCCTTCGGCAAGGTGGCCCCCGCGGAGCTCAACATGGTGGACTACGGGCGGGTGATGGCCACGTCCTTCAGCGTTTTCCCGCGCTACCTGCGATTCCTTCTCTTCCCCGTGCACCAGTGTCTGACCCCGCTCATCAAAATCACCACTTTTGCCGACCCGCGGGCGTGGCTCGGGGTCCTCATGTTCCTCCTCCTGCCGGCGGCGGGCTGGCTCATGCGCCGGGACCAGGCTTCAAGCTTCTCCCTGTTCTGGATTTTCCTCACCATTCTTCCGGTGATGAACTGGGTACCGGCGAACGACTTTTTCGCGGAACGCTACCTGTTCACTCCGTCAGCGGGATTCTGCCTGCTGGCGGCCGCACTCTGGGAACGGCTCCACCTCTCGCGGTCCGAAATATTGAGCGCCAGAGGGTATGGGGCCGCCGGGCTGGTGATCCTGCTGGTCTTTTTATGGCTCATCCTGGCCGGGGCTTTGACCATCCGGATCAACGTGCTCTGGCCCCAAGACGGGGCCTATCTGATGGACCGGGCCCAGGCCCTGGCAACGGCGGCGGCCGGCGCGGCGTTGTTCGCGGCGCCTCTGCTGGCGCTATTGGGATCGGCCCGGAGCACGGCTTTTCTGCGCCGCCGGACGCTGTCTGAATACGTAATAATTTATCTGATTTACTCGCTTTGCTTCCTGCTGGCGGCGGCGCTGGCGCAATGGCTGCTCACGGGCCATTTCGGGCCGCCGAGTCCGGACGTGGAAAGCGAATGGGCCAAGATGAGGGGGTTCCTGGCGTTGCGCGCGCGGCCCGGCCCGTGGAGCGGCTCGACGGCGATGTATCCCTACGGGACGCTGGCCGCTGAGCTTGGCGTGATCGCGGTTTTCGGCTGGGGGGTGGCCTCCCTGGTGCTGCTGCTTTATTCCCGGCTGGGGAGATATTTCGGGCGTATTCACGCCAACCGTAAGGTATCGTGGGAGATACTCCTTTTAGTGCTGCTGGCCATGGACAACCAGGTTAATGCGCGGTGCGGGGACTGGGCTTCGGAGGTTAGGTTGTGGCGGCAGACGGTGATGGAGGAACCGGGGTCTTTATGGGGTTGGAACAACCTGGGCAAGGCGTACATGGACCGGAAGCGCTACGACCTGGCCACGGACGCATACTTGAAGACGACGGAGCTTGACCCGAAGGGGGCTGGCAATTATCGGAACCTCGGTCTGGCGCGCCTGGGGATGGCTGACCTGAGAGGCGCGGAGCAGGCATTTGCCCGGGCCATCCGGCTGGCCCCCGGCGACATTACCTCGCGCAACAACCTGGCCAACATCCTGGTGGTGGAGGCCGAGCGGGGCGGCAATACTTCCGGCTTCCGGGAGGCGATCATGCAGTACCTCGAGATCCTCCGTTATGACCCCCGCAACGCGCACGCTCACCATAACCTGGCGTGGTGCTACTATCGGCTGGGGAACCTTGACGGGGCGCTCAGCGAGATCACGCGGGCGCTGGCGCTGAACCCGGGGTCGGAGAAGAGCCGCGGCCTGCGCGATACGATCATGGAAGCGCAAAGGGCCGAGCGCTGACGGCCGGCCTTTTCGCATCCGGCGCGGTGCCGGGCCGGGTCAGCGGATGGGCTGGATCACCTTGTGCTCGCGGCCCTGGGCGTCCTTGTAAATCAGGAGCAACTGGTGGGACGGCAGGTTGGACAAGGAATGGTTAAAGGCGTCGGCGGAAAAGCCCTTGACCTGGATCTGGAAAGTGGTGTTGGTGACCGGCTTGAAGGCCTCGTATCCGAGGTCAATGATGTCGGAATAGATTTGGCCGGTGATGGTGACCCGGGGCTGGAAGATGGGCTCGGTCTTGAAATTGCCGACCTTGCCCCTGATGATGACGGCGTCGCCGCTGATGAAAACCTCTGATTCCTCGAGGGAGATGCCGCTGCCCTGGATGGTCTCGGCGCCTTGCTTGAGGCGGTTGTGCTTTTCGAGGTTGGCGCGGAGGATCTGTTCCTGTCCCTCCTTTCCGGGGATCTTGTCGGGGGTCTTGTTGGCGAGGGCGGCCTTCTTGTTATTGAAGAAGGCCTGCCAGGATATGGTCCAGGCATTGATGGGTCCGGACTCGTCGGCGATGGGGATGCCGGCGGGGTCCAGTTTTTTGGACTCGGCGGCGATTTCGATGCTGAGGTCATTGACGGCCGCCATTTCCTTGGCCTTGTTTCTCATGACGGTCTCGCCGGCGGAAATGTCGGCCTGGGAGCATTCCGGGGCGGTCCCGGCCAGGCAATCCTGAATGCCCTTGTCGAGGACGGCCAGTGAGCTCTTGAGGTATTGAAGCACGCGGCCATTGGACTGGCGGGCCTGTTCCGGGCGTCCGGCTTCACGATAGATGGCCTGGAGCTGGACGGCGAGGTTGATGAGCTCGACGGCCTGTTCCGGGTCCTTTTGCCTGGCGAGCAGGGCCAGCTCTCCTTGCTCGATGGCGGCCTGAT
Organism: bacterium; assembly: GCA_035527835.1. Classification (GTDB taxonomy): domain Bacteria; phylum RBG-13-61-14; class RBG-13-61-14; order RBG-13-61-14; family DATKZS01; genus DATKZS01. Next base: position 32,778 of record DATKZS010000006.1, on the reverse strand, counting down.
AATAAAGGCCCACGGCCCAGTCATCGCCCTGGCTTTTGAGGTCCGCGGCTTTGTCGGCCAGGGTCCGGGCGGAGGCCATGAGGTCCTCGGCCTTCTCGCCGCCGGCGCCGGACATCACCTGCGATTGGTGCCGGCCGTAATAATTCCGGCGGGCCGTAGTGATCCAGTCCTCGGCCTCGGCGGTGAGCCGGTCAGCCTCGGCCAGACGTCCGCCGGCCAGCGCCGCTTCGGCGTCCCCGATGTTCTGGCGGAAAAGCAGGGTTTCCGACTGGGGCGGGTGGTCCTTCTGCAGCAGTTGGTACTCGACCTCGAGCCGGCGGAGCCTTTCCTCGACCGCGGCCCGCTCCGGTGTCGCGGCGCTCGGATGATGGTAGCGGGGGCAGCCGCCAACGGCCGCCGCCATTAAGACCAGGATCAGGATTGTTCGAACGGGTGCGCGCAATGATTTCATCGTCCCTCTACAGTGCTGCTCAAAACCAACGAACCAGAAAACCGCCAAGACGCCAAGAACGCCAAGAATCATGATTTTATTTCAATCTCAGTCCAGCTTCCGGCCAAATGATTCTTTCTTGGCGCTCCCGTCAGCCGGTTCGCCAAGCAGGTTGGGGCCAAAGCCCTGGAGTTGTTTTTTGTCCCGCCGCAAAGAAACACCAGAATTTACTTGGCGATTCTTGGCGTTCTTGGCGCCTTGGCGGTTTTCTTAGCTCCTATTTTGGACCAGAGTGGTCCCTCTACTCTTTATTTTAGATGCCCGTCCCGCGGGAAAGGTTTCCCGGCGGCGGGAACGGGGGCCCGGTCCGGCGGCTCAGAGGTTCAAGAGTCCGGCGATGATTTCGCGCATGACCTCGGAGCTGCCTCCGCCGATGGTGATGAGCCTGGTGTCGCGGTAGGCGCGGGCCACGTAATACTCTTCAATATAGCCGTATCCTCCGTACATCTGGAGGCAGCGGTCCACCACCCGCTGGGCGAGCTCGCCCACGTAGAGCTTGCACATGCTCACCTCTTTGAGGGCGTTCTCGCCGTTGTTGAGCATGTCGGCGCAATGATATACCAGGGCCTTGGCGGCTTCCATCTCGGTGGCCAGGTTGGCGAGCATGTGGCTGTTGGCCTGCCACTTGGAGACCGGCTTGCCGAAGACCTCGCGGGTGCGGCAGTACTCGAGGGTCTTCTCAAACACCAGTTGCATCCCGGCCATTCCGGAGACGGCGCCGGCCATGCGCTCGAACTGGAAACCCTCCATCACGTAGTAAAAGCCCTTGTTCTCCTCGCCCAGAAGATATTTTTTGTGCACGCGGCAGTCCTCGAATGACAGCTCGGCGGTGTCGGAGGCCAGGTTGCCCAGCTTGTGCAGCTTGCGCGTCACCTTGAAGCCCGGCGTGTCGGTGGGGAAGAGGAAGAGGGAGATGCCGCCGTAGCCGCGGTCGGGATTGGTCTTGACCGCCATGGTGAGCCAATCGGCGCGGGTCCCGTTGGTGATGAAGGTCTTGGACCCGTTGATGATGTAATAATCCCCGTCCTTGACCGCGCGGGTGCGGATGGCCTTGACGTCGGAGCCCGCGCCCGGCTCGGTCACGCAGATGGCGCCGATCTTGTCGCCGCGGATGGCCGGCTTGAGGAACATGTCCTTCTGCTCGGGGGTGCCGTGGGCGTTGATGGCCGGAGTGCACATGTCGGTCTGGACCAGCAGGCCCAGGGCCACGCCCGAGCTCAGGCAGCGCGGAATCTCCTCGAAAAACACCACCGAGTACCAGTAGTCCGCGTTCATGCCGCCCACGTCCTCCGGATAGCGCAAGCCCAGGAACCCCAAGTCGCCCATCTGCTTGAAGACCTCCTTGGGGAACAGGCCCGCGGCCTCCCACTCGTCCGCGTGCGGCGCCAGCTCCTTCTCCAAAAACGACCGGAACTGCTGCCGGAAAATATTGTGCTCTTCCTTGAAATACTTCTCGTAACCCATGACTCCCTCCTCGACTGTTTTTGGGGACCGGGGGAAAAAGGCCCTGGTCCCTTCCCCGCGTTTGCCCGGCCCGTCCGGCGGGCCGGCGGACACATAACGATTGTTATCCTGGCCGCCCGATAAAACCGGGAATGGCCGGCGCGGAATCTCCCGGCAACAGGCGCTCCTTCAAGCTTTCCGAAAATTAGCACACGGCTTGACCCAGGTCAACCCGGGGGCGGGGCGGCGGGCCATATTAATATGATTATAATTTAAATAATGTTATTGCGGCTCGGTTTAAAATCACCAGCGGATCTCGCACCGAGGCACGGAGAACACCGAGTTAAGAAAAATTGTTTTTTCTCACTCTTGTCCAAAATAGGCCGCAAGAAAACCGCCAAGACGCCAAGAGCGCCAAGGATCGCCAAGTAAATCATGATGTTTCTTCGCGGCCCGGCAAAGAACAGCTCCGGAGCGTTGGCCCCAACCGGCTTGGCGAACCGGCCGACGGGAGCGCCAAGCCGGAAACATTCGCACCCCAGCCCTCTTAAAATCGTGTTTAAAAATAATCCTTGGCGCTCTTGGAGTCTTGGCGGTTCTCCGGTCCGTTTATTTTGGACAGCACTGGTTTTTTCTCTGTGTTCTCCGTGCCTCGGTGCGAGATCAATCCAGAGGCCGCTACCGGTCCTCGTCCCGGTTTCCCTGGTTTTCCTGCTCCTCCATCTGGCGGAGCGTTTCCATGGAGCGGCGGCTCGCTTTGTCGGCGTTCTTCATGGCCTTGTCTCCCCACTGGCCGCCGATGGCGCGGTCCACGCGGTTGGGCCCGGATCCCACCATGTCCCCGGCCTTCCTCTCGGCCTCCAGTTGCATATTGTTGTATTGCTCGGTCTGGGCCTTGCGCTCCTTATGGATCATCTCGGGGATGTACTTGACCAGGAGAAAGCACACCAGCGCCACCAGGGCGAGGATGATGAATTTCTTGATCATGGCATTGCTCCCGGCGGAAAGTCCGCCTGTGTATTGCCGCGGCCGGCTTCAGGCCATGCGCCGCTGAAGGTTCCGGAGCAGCGCGGCCAGGGCGATGGTGGCCGCGGCGCCGTAAACGCCGGTGATATAGCCGACGCGGTGGGCCCAGAGGGGCACGGTGGTCCGGGGCAGCGCCGTGAATTCCGCGTAGGTCCCGACGCCCATGAGCCGGGCCAGGGTGAGGGCGGAAAAGACGCCGAGCGCCACGGCGGCGATCAGCAGGATGAGCATGGCGGTCCCGTCGCGGTCCTTGCGCACCAGGTCCGCGGCCAGCAGGAACCCTCCCACGATCGCGGCCATGTAGGCCAAGAGGGCGAGGCCGCCCACGGCCTCCCGCGTGCTCTCGGCCAGGGCGGCCGGGTTCACGAAATACATGAGGCTCCAGTCCGGGAAAAAGAAATAGAGGTAGGCGCCGAGCGGGATGAAGAAGAACAGCTCGAAGAGGACGACGCCGAGGAGGTAGCGGTTGATGGCGAGGCTTTGGTGCTCGCGCAGGCCTTCCCTCCATGCCAGGGCCGCCAGCATGCCGATGATGAAGTTCAGCAGTATGTCGAACGGGACTGTTTTACTCACCGCCCTTCTGGGAAGTATCCTGCTCTCATTATGAAACGCCGGTGAAAATGCCGGCAAGAGAGAGTCTTTTTTTCAGCCGCAGATGAACGCGGATGGACGCAGATAAATCAATATTAAAATAAATCAATCTGCGTTCATCTGCGTTTATCTGCGGCCAATATTTTTATCAAAATTTTTTCAACCATCATTATGATAGCACCATTTAACGCGCGGCGTAAATCCCGTGGCGCGTCAGAAGAAATCGCTGCCGTCGAGGGAGATGTCGTCTTCCTGGCCGGGGCCTTTTGATTCGTCCATGCGGCGGAAGCCCTCGAGCATGAGGGAGTCAATGGAGGCGGAGATGAGGCGCTCGGCGATCTGGACGGCGGGGTCAATGGAGAATGTGCCCTCGGTCCAATAGAGGATCTTGTAGAAGGCATCCTCGCCTTTGAGGTCCTCGATCATGGCGTTGACCACCTGTCCCTCCTCCATGTCAATGGAGGCGGTGTCGCCGTTGTTATCGAGGGTGATGCGTCCGGTCTTGCGTCCGGCCCCCAGGATTTGCACGATGTCGGGAATGCCCATCTCGGAGAGGGACCCGGAGACCCCGGCGGCGGGCGCGGCCTTTTTCTCGGCGCGCAGGCGGTTGATCATGGTGTTGATCTTGGCGCCCATGACCTCGACCTTGACCGGCTTGATCATGTAGTCCTCGGCGCCGAGCTCGAAGCCCTTGTTGACGGAGCCGGAGTCGTCCTTCCTGGAGATGAAGATGAACGGGATCTCGCGGGTCTCGGATTGGGCCTTCATCTTCTCCATCATCTGGAAGCCGTTCATTCCGGGCAGGTCCACCTCGGTGATGATGAGGGATGGCTTGTCGGCCACGGCCTTTTCCAGGGCCTCCTCGGGATTGCGGGCCACGGAAACGGCGAGTCGCATGTTGATGAGGCGGAGCTCGAGCAGGGTCACGAAGTCCACCTCGGTGTCCACGATCAGGATGCGGTCCTGGACCCCGGCCATCTGCTGCAGGTAGATGTCGTCGCGGACCACGGAGATGAGCAGGTCAACGAGGGCGGGGTCGAAGAGCTTGCCGGCGGACTTCTTCAAGAGCTCGACGGCGGCGGTGGGCTCGAGGACGTCGTTTCCGGCGCACTTGTTGGTGAGGTGCTCGAAGGCCTCGACCAGGGCGAGGACGCGGGAGCCTATGGGGATGGCCTCGCCGTCGAGTCCGTCGGGCAGGCCGGCGCCGTCCCATTTTTCATACTGGTGCCGGATCAGGGACGGCAGCTCCATGGGGAACTTGGCCGCGCTCAGCAGCCGAAGCGGGATCTCGGCCTGCTCCATCAGCTCGGCGGCATCGGTGTCGGGTCCGACTTCGAGGATGCTGCGGTGGCGCATTCCCTTCTTGCCCACGTCGTGGACGTAGGCGGCCAGGGCGATGGTGTCCACTTCCTTCTGGGGCAGGTCGAGCTTGGAGGCGATGAGGCGGGCGTACTTGGAGACGTTGTGGGCGTGGCCCTGCATTCCTCCCGACTCCATTTCGAGGAGTCCGATCACGATGTCGAGGGTCTCGAGGAACGAGGCCATCAGCCGCTTCTGGGCCCTGGTCTCGCCGATCACCGCGGAGGCGTAGTCCTTGATGGAGCAGAGCTCGACCTGGGGAAAGCGCTCGGTCATCAGGGTGGCGAACTCCTCGCCCTCGCCCAGGTCGCGCTCCTTGATGACCAGGGTGTCGTACTCGCCCTGGTTGAGCTCGCTAAGCGCCTCCTCCCTGGTCTCCAGGCCCTTGACCTTGAAGCCCTCGTGGCTGAAGAGCTTGACGATGAAGCGGCGCACGGCGTCGTGCGGCTCCACCACCAGCATGCGCAGCCGGAATTTCTTGACGTCGGCGCGGCGGGACGGCTTGGCCTCGACCTCCTCCACCACTCGGGCCTCGGCCTCCGGCTCGGGAGCTCGGGCCAGGGGCGAAACCGTGACCTCCTCGACCTCGGCGCCCTCGCTCCCGCTCAGGTCCTCGATCACGATGCCTTCGTCGCGGTTCATGTTATCGTCGCCCGGCATATCGTTCATCCCGCCGAGGAAGAGTCCCTTCTCGGCCTTGCCGAGGATGACCTCGTCCTCCCCGGCCTCGCTCGAGGCGCGCTTTTCCGTGGCCTCCTCGGACTTGGCCACCAGGGCGGAGAGGTCGAGCGGCCCGTCGTCCTGTTCCAGGACGGCGGCGGGCTGGCCCTGCCCGCCCAGCTCGTAGCCGGACTGGTCGGCCTCCAGGCCCATCAACATGCCGAAGGCGTTCTTGTCGTCCTTGTACCACTTATTGATGGCGGCCTTGATCGAGTCCTTGATGCCGACCAGGGCCTTGATGTTGGCGATGCCGGAGACGAACTTGACCTCGTCTATCGCGGCCACGTCGTCGGGATTGGTAATGACCACCGTGAGGACCTTGTCTCCCTTTTTGAACTGGACGGGGAAGAGGTTGTATTTTTCGGCGGTGTTGACCGGCACCAGCTTGAGGATGGCGTCGGACACGCTCATGTCGGCGAGCTTTTTGGTGGTCAGATACTGGGTGTGGAACTTCTTGGCCAGGATGCGCAGAAAGTCCGATTCGTCTATGAGCTTCAGGTTAATCAAGACCTCGCCCAGCGGCTTGTTGAACGCCTCTTTCTGGGCCTCTAAAGCCTGGCGCAGGCCCTCCTCCGTGATGACCCCCTCCCGGACCAGGAGCTGGCCTATGCGTTCTTCATCATTCATTCGAGCACCGCTAAACGCAGTTTCACCCCCTGGGACTTCCGTAAACCGCGCGCCTTGCCCCGCGGATGAGCCATAATAATATACCACCCGCTCAAAAGGCGTGCAACCGCGGGAAGGGGCCGTATGACCATTCTTGTCCTACTCCACGTAGAGAGCGCGCTCGAAGTCGGCGGGGTTGGAGGCCGCGGACTTGGCGACCTCGAGGCTGACCTGGCCGCTCTTGTAGAGCTGGGTGAGGCTCTGGTCAAAGCCCTGCATCCCATACTGGTCGTGTCCCTTCTCGATGTACTCTTTCATCTGGTAGGTCTTTTCCGGGTCCTTGATGCAGTCGGAGATGGACATGGTGTTGACCATGACCTCGACGGCCAGGGCCCGGCCCTTGCCGTCCTTTTTCGGGAGCAGGCGCTGGGAGATCACGGCGCGCAGGCTCTCGGCCAGGCGCAGCCGGACCAGGGGCTGCTCGTCGGCGGGGAAGACGCCGACCAGGCGGTTGATGGTGCGGGGCGCGTCGGTGGTGTGCACGGTGGAGAAGACGAGGTGTCCGGTCTCGGCGGCCTTGAGCGCGATGTCCACGGTCTCGTAGTCGCGCATCTCGCCGACCAGGATCACGTCCGGGTCCTGGCGCAGGGCCCGGCGCAGGGCCTCGCCGAAGTCCTTGGTGTCCAGCCCGATCTCGCGCTGGCTCACCGATGACTTGTCGTCGGAATGCACGAACTCGATCGGGTCCTCGATGGTGAGGATGTGCTTGCGCCGGTTCTTGTTAACGCAGCCGATCATGGCGGCCAGGGTGGAAGATTTCCCGGACCCGGTGATGCCGGTGACCAGGATCATGCCGCGCTCCTGCATGGCGATCTGCTCCAGGATCGGGGGCAGGCCCAGGGCCTCGAAGGTCGGCACCTCGAGGGGGATCAGCCGCATGACCACGGCCAGCGAGAGCTTCTGGCGGAAGATGTTGACCCGGAAACGGCCCACGCCCTCCAACAGATACGACGTGTCGTAGTCCTGGATCTCCTCAATCCTGGCCTGCAGGTCCTTGCGCTGCAACAGGTGCAGGGCAATGTCGCGCGTATCCTCCGGCCGGAGCTGCGGCGCCTTCACCTCCCGGATCTCGCCGTTGATGCGGAAGATCGGCGGCGACCCCGCCTTGAAGTGAATGTCCGAGGCATGGTTCTTCATGCCCGCGGCCAGCAGTTGATCAAATACCTTGATTTCCATGTCCCCTCCCGACTCCCCGGTCAAGCGTCAGGCCTGTTCTCGTGTCCCATAAATTGTGGCGCAGGCGTCTCGCCCGCGGCCACCCGGAAATGCAGGCCAGAGGCCCGCACCACAATGTAACTCATTTCTTCCTGGATTTTTTCGCGGGCGGTTTCTTGGTCCCGGCCCCGGGCCGCGGCCCTTTTGTGCCCTGCGCGCACTGGGCCTTGAGCTGCGACAGCTCCTCGCTGGTGCGGCGCAGCCGGTCGCTGAGCGTCAGGCAAAAGGTCTTGTAAATCTTGAGCGCGACGTTCTTGTCCTTTTCCAGCAGGGCCTCGAAGTCACGGCGCTTGATCACGAGCAGGGCAAGGTCCGTGGCCGCGACCACCGAGGCCGAGGTCAGCTCGTTCTCGATCAGGCTCATCTCGCCGAACAGCTCGCCGCGCGTAAGCCGCGCGATCTCCTCGTCCCTCCCGTCCTCGGTCTTGATCACCCGGACCTCGCCACTCTCGATGATGTAGAGGGCCTGGCCCAGCGCGCCCTCCTCGATGATGACCTGGCCCTCTTTATGTTTCTCCTTCTTGAACAGGCCGGCCAAGGCCAGGGTCTCGTCAAAGTTCAAGCCCTGAAACAAAAAGGTGTCCTGGATCAGGTCCGTGCCCACCATGTCCTCAAGTTCCTCGAGTCCTTCTATGCCCATTTCCGCCTCCTTGCCGGGCCGAATCCAGGCTCCGGGCCGCCCGCCGCCGAATCAGCCATATTATATCAGCAACTCCCGGCCGCGCCATTACCCAAGTATAATCAAAGCAGGCAAAGGGAGTCAATAGTGAGTCCTAAATTGAGCTACCCGTTTTCAGCCCTGCAAGGGCGATCTTCGTTAACCCAGGGCGGAAGCCCTGGGAAAGAGCCGCTCCCCAGACCCTTAAGCCCTGAAAGGGCGGCCCAATCCAGGGCTGACCATCAAGGTAAAAACCATTGCGCCGCAAAACCACTTGCCGGCCCGGCCGCCGCAACCTCTGATCCAAGAACCGCCCAACTCAAGTCTTGTTTTCCCTGGCTACGGGCTGCTGGCTACTGGCTACTCTTTTAATCCCTCCCCAAACTTTTCCATCTTTCCTCTTGACAATACAATATCAACCTTTATATAATAGGCCCCGTAAGGTGATCGTCCGCCCTGAAAGGGCAATTTTAACATAGCCCAGGGTTGACCCGCCCCTGGCGGGGCTACCCTGGGAAAACCGCCGCCCCGGCCATGGTACCCTGAAAGGGTCATATATCCCGCGGCCGGCCGAGGCTCTCAATAGAGGATTCATCCGGCGGCTGAAGCCAACGCCAGGCAAGGACCTTAAAACGCCCTTCTCCATCCCCGCCGCCTCTTGACTCCCGCCATCAATGGCGGGCCTATACGCCGGAGCAAAGCCCGATTAATCGGGCATACACTTCCAGCCCTTAAAGGCCGCAACAAATCTAGCCCCGTCCTCGCGTCTTCCCCGGCCTCGGCTCCGAAGCCCGGGAAGAGGAAAAGATTGGAGAAAGGAGTAGGGCAAGGAAGGGAATTACGTATCGTGTCCCCGGAATTCGAGAATTCAGCTATAATTATGGAGTAAGTCAATGTCTTTTGAGATTTCCTTTGAAGAACTTCCAGCAGGGTATTCATTATCACCAGGTAGAGGCGGCGATAATATAACTCTCCAATATCTTGAATTTACATCATCAGAGGATGGCCAACATTTTATTAAGAGATTGGAGGGATTTCCAGATGCAATACTAAAGAAAATCCAACTCCAGAACAGAATAATACCTTCTCAGGTTGAACACATGCTAGCGATCATCCGCAAAGACAAAACGGCAACAGTTTATATAAATGAACTCCAAGCCAAACTTAACGCGCGAGCTTCAAGACCGATAGCAAAGGGAGAGCCAGTCTTCAAGAAAGACATCGTTGACATAATGGGCCTTGAATTTGAGGGAATAGATATTCCCGAAGACTCGGGGGTGGTATTTTTATTTTCGGTTGGTTGGCGGAAAGGGCTCTATTATGACATGGGTCCTATACTGCCAGGACAGAATTTTCGACGGGATTCAGATTGGAGATTCATATTCGGCCAAATCTATTCATATGTAATGTTTCAAGAAAGATTCAAGATCACGGATGATGAATGGCGCTTGTTATTTAAAGAGAAATGGTTCCCTTTCGCCTCATTGAATGACGAAACTATAAGAGCCTTATTGGCCCATATTCGTAATGGGTGGAGTATTGAAGAACTTACCAATAGGATCGTTGAAGAAGTCCGCAGAAAGGTGCCTGCTTTGATTGAGTCATGGAGAAGAAGCAAAGCTTTTACGGATCATATTCACATATTTGAAATAGCGGCTGAGCATTTCATTAAGGGAGAATATATAAGTTGCAACGGTCTTCTGTATGCGCGTATTGAAGGAATAATGAGGTCTTATCATAAGCTTTCTGGACGTACTAATCCACCTTCTCAGAAGAATTTGTCAACCTCAGTTGTTCAAGAAATGCAAGGGAATTATTATAGTCTTTTGTTGCCTCGTCAATTTGAGAAATATTTGATGAAAGTTTATTTTGCCTCATTTGATCCGAATTCTTCCTCAATAGATATATCAAGGAACAGCGTTGCCCATGGCGTGGCGGATCCGTCTGATTTTTCTTCTAAATCTGCTGTTATCAGCATGCTAATAACGCAGCAATTATATTATTTTTTCGGTTATTCCGATTGAACAGTAGGGGGATCGGGAAATAGTGGACAGCCGCCTATATTTATGTTCCGGAAATAGGCGGCTGTCCCTAATTTTCTCCGAGCCATTGGGAAAGGTCGAGCAGCGACATTCCGTCCACCTTTACTCCCTGGACGCGGACTCCGAAGTGGAGGTGGGGACCGGTGACGCGGCCGGTCTGGCCGACGAGGGCGATGACGTCGCCGGCCTTGACCATTTGACCCGTCTCCACCTTGAACGCGGAAAGGTGGCAGTAATAGGTGAAGAGCCCGCCGCCGTGGTCGAGGACGATGGTGTTTCCCTCCAGGTACGACTCGTGGACCAGGACGACCTTGCCGGAGGCGGAGGCGAGCACCGGCTCCCCGACGGGTCCGGCCAGGTCCACGCCGCCGTGCTGGCCGTTGAGCTGGTTGTTATAGACCCGGCGCTCGCCGTAGGGCGCGGTGATGCGGCCGGCTACGGGCCGGAGGAAGGGGCCGTCCCAGAGGCGGGCGTAGGCGGGAGACGCCCAGACCGCGGCAAAGGCCTTGTGGTCCGCCTTCACCTTTTTTTGCAGGTCGGGCGGGACCTTGACCATGCGCGGATCAACGCTGAGCTGGGTGGCCGGGAACTCGGTCTTGACGACCGTGAAACTTTTTTGCGACTTGATGCGCTTGCCGGCGGTGGTCTCAACCGTCAGACTGAGCGTGTAGCTTCCCGGCTTCTGGTCCTTGCCCACGCCTCCGATCCCGATCCACTTTTGGCGCTCGGTGCCGGGCAGGCAGGGGATAACCTGCTCGTCCCACCGGGCGCGGGCGGAGGCGAGCACGCGGCCGGGGTCGTCAATGCGCACCAGGAAGGCCTGGCCCTGGGCGATGTTCACCGCGCCTTCCTGGTCCGTGGGCAAGATCTTGAACTCGAAGCCGGGCGGGAAGGCCGTTTGCGGGGCTGGCTCCGGTTTTGCCGGGGCTGTTTCCGGGGCGGCGGGGGCGGCTGGAGCGGGCGAGGCAGTATCGCCGTCGCCGGCCGTTACCGCCCGCGCGGTGCCGGCCGCGATGAGCATTATCAATAAATTAATTATCCACAGAAAACGCGGGAGCCTGACTCGCGCCATCATCCATCCTCCATATTGTGAGCGTTATTTCCACATGGTTCTTCATGCCGCATGGCAACGCCCGAAAATCATGAGAATTTAAAAGACAGGATTAACAGGATTTACAGGATGAGAAAAAACAAGAGGGGCATTCCGGCCATCCTGTAAATCCTGTTAATCCTGTCAAAATCTCTGAGCAAGGTTGCTTACCCGTTTCCCTTGCCGCCCTCCCGGATTTTCTTCACCGTGGTATCGAGGCCTCCGCGCCAGAGGACTAATTCCAGGTCGTCGCCCACGGCCACGGCGGAGGCGTCGCGGACCACTCGGCCGGCGGCGTCGCGGGTGATGGAGAATCCTCGGGCCAGGGTGGACTCGGGGGAGAGGGCGCTGAGCCTGGCGCCGGAGGTTTCGAGGCGGTGGTATCCGCGCTGGGCGCGGGCCATGCCGGCTGAAGTGATGCGTGAGCCGAGGCCGTCGAGGCGCGCGGCCATGAGGAGATGCCTCGTCCTCGGGTCATGGGCCTTGAGCGCCCGGCCCTGGGCCTCGACCGCCCGCGCCCCTATCCGCGCCGCCGCGAGCATCGCCCTCCGCGTCCTCTCATGAAGCTCGTCCGCGCGCATCATCAGGTCGAGCACGGCGCGGCCGGGGTCGCGGAGGCGCGAGCCCAGCGAGTCGAGCGCAAATGCCGCGTCCTCGTAGCGCCGCGCCACGGCCGACCGCATCCGGTGCAATTGGTGGCCGAGCAGTTGCCCGCGCTGCTCCCGTCCCGCGGCCACGATCTCGGCGGCGGCGGTGGGGGTCGGCGCGCGCAGGTCGGCCACGAAATCCGCGATGGTAAAGTCCACCTCGTGCCCGACGGCCGAGATGACCGGGATCCGCGACGCGGCAATGGCGCGGGCCAGGACCTCATCGTTGAACGCCCACAGGTCCTCGAGCGACCCTCCGCCCCGGCCGATCACGATGGCTTCGAGCGGCCGGCGGTCCGGCGGAGCGGCGATCCCGGGCCGGTTGGCAAGCTCGACCGCGCGGGCCAGCTCCTGGGCCGCGCCCGGGCCCTGCACCGCGGACGGCACGATCAATACCTCGATCCCCGGGTCGCGCTCGCGCAGAATGCGCAGCATATCCTGGAGCGCCGCGCCGTCCCCAGAGGTGATGATGGCGATCCGTTTGAGCGGGCTCGGGATCGGCCGCTTCCGGGCCGGGTCGAACAGTCCCTCCTTGCCGAGCTTTTCCTTGAGCTGCTCGAACTCAAGGTAGAGCGCGCCCAGTCCGCGCGGCTCCATCCACTCGACGTTTAACTGGTACACTCCTCGCGGCGCGTATCCGCTGACGCGGCCGCGGCAGAGGACCTCCATGCCCTCTTCCGGCTTAAAGCGCAGCAGGCGGTTTACGAACTTGAACATCACCGCTCGGAGCTGGGCCTTGTCGTCCTTGAGATTGAAATACCAGTGGCCGGAGGAGTGGCCCACGAAATCGCCCACCTCGCCCTGCACCCACACCGCCGGGAAACTCTTCTCCAGGCTCGCGATGATCTTCGCGGTCAACTGCGACACCGACATGACCTCGCGTCCGGGCGGCGCCCTCATTTGACCGCCTCCCGCGCCGGCACGAACACGTAGCCCGCCTTGACCAACTCGGGCACGGCCTTTTGCAGGGCCGCGATGGTCTCCGGGTACGGGTGGCCGATGCCCACGGCCGTGCCCTCCTTGTCCGCGGCCTCGGCCAGGGCCCGCAGTTGGGCCAGGATCGAGGCGATGTTTTCCTCATGGTCGAGGAAGACCTTGCGCTCCGCGGCAGGCATTCCCAGCTCGCGCGCGAGCGCAAAGCCGATGGTCTGCGGCGTGGTCCGGCTGTCAATGAAGAAGAGGCCGCGCGACTTGATGACCTCGAGCGCCGCGGCCATGCCTTCCCTGTCCGTGGTAAAGGCCGAGCCCATGTGGTTGTTGACGCCCTCGGCGGTGGGCACGGCGTCGAGCGCGGCCGCCACCCTTTTTTCGATCTCGGCCCGATCCATGCCCACGAGCAAGGCGTCCGGGCCGGGGTCTTCCTCCGGGTAAGCGAGCGGCTGCATGGGCAGGTGGAGCATGACCGGCGCGTGCGCGGCCGTGAGCCTTTCCAGCGCCTCCTCGCGGTGGAGCGAATCCGGGAGCACGGAGAAGGTGACGGTCACGGGCAGGCTGAGCAGCGCGTCGAGGGCGGCCAGGTCGTTGCCGATGTCGTCAATAATGAGGGCGATGCGTCCGTGGTGGCGGCCCCGGACCATGGGTTTTTCCGGCCGCTTCGGAGGCGGCGCCGGCGCGGCCTGCTCCTCCAGTTTCAGCGTAAGCTCGATGAGCGGGTTCTCGGTCATGCCCGCGACCATGCGGATGCGCTCGCCGGAAGGCGAGCTCTCCGGATACGACGCGCCGACGCGGACCTTGTCGTCCACGCCGCGCCAGGCGTCTTCCACGGCCTTTTCGGCGAGGACCAGGGCGGTGTCGGAATAGCCGGACCAGGTGACGTGATAGATCTTGCCGGTGGCCCCGCGGGACGACCCGGAGCTGACCAGCCGGCCCTGGCCGGTGAGCGGCGCCCGCACCAGCGCGGCCTCGGCCTCCCGGGCCAGGCGCTTGCCGATCTGGTCCAGGTCAAGCGAGGGCTCGGGAGACGGCGGGTGCGATGGCAAAGGCTCAGGAGGCGGGAACAGCCGCCAGGCAACAACGGCCATGGCGGCGATGAAAATGGCGGCAAGGGCGAACCCGAGCAGGATCGTCCGGGTCTTGACCCGCTTCTTTTTTGGCGGCCGTGGCTTGGCCATGATTAATTCATTTCATGCCGGAGACGGATCAGCCCGCCTTGCGCGAGAGCACGGAATGGAAGATCTCGAAGCTGCGCAACAGATCGAGCGCGCGCTGGAGCTGATAATCGTCCGTGTCCTCTCCGACCTTGTCCGGGAGCAGCTTCTCGTCCTCTTTTTCAACCTTTGCATCCGGGTTTTCCGGGGGCGCGGCGGAATCGCCGGACTCCGGGCCGACCACGTCCTCGTGGCTGAAATGCCCTTGCAGGTCCTTTTCCCGCAAGTAGTGCTTGTCCGCTTTTTCCGCCTCCTCGAGCTTGATTTTCTGCTGGGGACTGAGCGCGTCCACCGCGATGTCGGGGGTGATGCCCTGCTCCTGGATGGAGCGCCCGCTGGGGGTATAGTAATAGGCGGTGGTGAGCTTGAGGCCGGCGTTGTCCTTGAGCTGGCGGAGCTGCTGCACCGATCCCTTGCCGAAGGTTGTCTTTCCCATGATCACGGCGCGGCCGTGGTCCTGCAGGGCGCCGGCCACGATCTCGGAGGCGCTGGCCGAGTGCTGGTTGACCAGCACCACCATGGGCACGTTGTCAATGGTCCCGGCCTTGTGGGCGAAGGCCGGGGGCTGCTTTTCCACGCGGCCGGCCACGCTCACGATCACGCCTTCCGAGATGAACATGTCGGAGAGCTTGATGGCCTGGTCCAAGGGTCCGCCGGGGTTGCCGCGCAGGTCGAGGACAATGCCCTTGAGCCCGTTCTTGGCCTGGGCCGCGAGCTGGTTGATTCCGGCCCGCGCCTCGGTCTCCGTGTTCCCGGTGAAGGTCACGCACTTGAGATATGCAATGTCGCCGCTCATCAGCTCGGCTTCCTTGACGCTCTTGATCTGGATGCGGTCGCGGACGATGGTGAAGGGCCTGGGCTCGTCAAAGCCCTCCCGCATGACCTTGATGGTGACGGGCGTGCCGATTTCTCCGCGCATCCGGTGCACGGCGTCGTTGATGTTCATGTTGCGGGTGGACTCGCCCTCGATCTCGACGATCAGGTCGTCGGCCTTGAGCCCGGCTTTCCAGGCGGGCGTGTCCTCGATGGGGGCGATGATCACGATCCATCCGTTCCTCACGCTGATCTCGATTCCGAGGCCGCCGAACTCGCCGGAGATGTCGCCCTTCATCTCCTCGAAGTCCTCTTTTGAGAGGAACACCGTGTGCGGGTCAAGGGTCTCAAGCATTCCCCGGATGGCCCCGTAGATCAGGTCCTTGACGTTGACCTCCTTCACGTAGTCCCGCTGCACGATGGTCAGCACCTGGTTGAAAAGCTCCAGGTATTGGTAAGTCTCGTCCTGGACCGCGCGCGCCTTCTGGAACCAGGCCACGCCCAACACGGAGACGAACGCCAGCATCACCACCGCCGTCAGCGCGGCCGCGGTCCGGCGCACGGGATTCTTCCTCGGCTGACTCATTTATTCCCTCCCCCGGGCCCGCGGACCGGCCGCGGCGCCGGATCGTTCATCACGCCTCGATCCAAAAGCACGGGCCGCGGGGACTGATGGCCGCGGCCAACGCGCCGATCACTTTTACTTACGATAGCATGGAGCCGGCTCGGGTTCCATGAATCTCATGATACCATGAACCACTCCCTTTGCAACGCGCGGCCGAGGGGCGGCCGAGGGGCGGCGGCGATTGACGCCCCGCCGCATTCATGCCATCATGGAACGCGCGCACCGGTAAGATCAATTGGGGGGCATATCAGTTTGTCCGGCGTCGAGAAGTTTTCTGAACCGGCACCTTTCGAACAGATCCTGCGCCAGCGGCCGCGCTGGATGGTCCGGCTCAGGTGGCTGGCGGGGGCCGGCATCCCGGCCACGGTGGTGGCCGACCGGCTCGCATCGGTCACCTGCCTCAAGGCCCCGCTCCACGCCATCGTCGCTTTCATCTTCGCCTACAACCTGGCCCTGGAGGCGACTCGGCCCCCGTCCCAGCCGGCGGCAGCTCTTTTACGTTTTACGTACCGGTCAAAGGCGCCGGCTCCCAGGCCTGATGGCCGGGCGCCGGCCATGGACCATGGAGAACGATCCACTCTTGATCGCGAATGATGGAAGTTTTTTGAGATTTGAATTCAGTGGTGGTATATTTATAGATTGGTAACAGAGGCCCTCGTTCCGGCCATCGGCCATCATGATCGGGCCACGGCCGGACTAAAGCCCCGGATGGTTGGCGGAGGGTCTTGTCGGGCACAAGGAGCAGTGGTAATGGCACGAAAGAAAATAGGCGCGTTGCTCACGGAGAAGGGACATATCACGGAGTTCCAGCTCGTGGCCGCGCTCAGCCATCAGCGCAAGTGGAAGAGCAAGCTCGGCCAGAGCCTGATCGAGCTTGGCTACCTCGAGGAGAACCAGCTTTACGAAGTCCTGGCCGAGCAGCTCGGCATGGAGTTCATTGATCCGCGCAAGATCAAGGTCTCGGCGGAGGCCATGAAGTGCGCCAGCAAGGAGTTGGCCCGCGACTGGATGTCAGTGCCGGTGGGGTTCGACGGCCAGACCTGGACCGTGGCCACCTCCGATCCCCAGAAGCCCGGACTCATGGACAAGCTGGCCCTGTGCGTGAAGGGGCCGGTCAAGCTCGTGCTCGCCACCACCCTGGCCATCGAGAGCCTGGCCCGCAAGATTCCCGACAAGATCCCGGTGGCCACGGTGCAGCCGGTCAAGAGGGCATTTGTCAGGGACGAGAACGGGCTCTTCACTCCGCTCGGAAAACCAGCGCCCGCCGCCGCCAAGCCGCAATCCGACGATGACCTGTTCCTGGAAGGAGCGGTCGAGGCAAAGGGCGGCTCCGATAATATCGAGATCCCGCTCACGGAATACGCGCCTTCCCTGCCCGAGGAGAAAAGCGGCCCCCCTCCCGCCGCGGCGGTCCCGGCCTCGCCGGCCCCGGAGGAAATAATCAGTCCGCCGGCCGAGCCGCAACTGGACACCTCCTTCATGGACCAGGCCCCCGCGCCGGCAATCCCATCCGAGCCGGCCCCGGAGCCCACGCCCGAGAGCGCGGCCGTGGAGCTGCCTCCCGATGAGCTCATGGAGATCGAGCACGAGCGCGAGCCGGACCTGTCCGAGCCCACCGCGTCCATGGCGGAACTTGACGAGATCCCGCTGGAAGCGGCCCACGAGTCAGCGGCGAATATCCCGGTGGAGAAAACCAAGGACTCGACGGACATGATTGACCTTGACGAGCTGCTCCCGCCACCGGTGGCGGATCAGCCGGCGCCCGCGGCCGAACAAGGGCTCCCGCCAGCTCTGGGCGATGAGGGGCCTCCATCGCTCATGGAAACGTTTCTCGAACCCGCCCCGACCTTCGAGGCCCCGCCGCTTGAGGAAGCCGCTCCCCCCGAAATGCCCGGCGCCGGGCCGGAGGAAGCGCCGGTGGAAGCCCCGCCAGTGGAAATGCCGGCGGAGGAGGAGCCGGACGCTTTCGCGGCGCCGCCGGAAATGGAAAGCGGCGCGCTTGAAGCCCCTCCCCTCGAAGAGCCCGCCGCGGCCGAGGAGCAGGAGCTGTTCGCGCCGGAACCGGAACAGGCCGGCGCTCCGCCGGACCAGGAAGGCTCGATCGAGGCCCCTTCCCTTCCCGACCTCGGCGACCTCAAGCTCGATGCCACTCCCGCCTCCGACTCATCCGCCGGAGACGTCTCCCTGGATGTCCCGTCGCTGGACAGCATTCTCTCCGGCGTGACCGGGCAAGACGCCGGGCCCCTCTCCGAAGAGCCCTCCGCCATGGAGCCGGAGCCGACGGACTCAGTGGAAGCGCCGCCCCTGGAAATGCCTTCCCTTTACGAGGAGCCGGGCCGGGAGGACCAGGCAACAAGCGCGGGCGCGGGAACGATGGGCGGAGCCGAGGAAATCGAGACGCCTGAAGAGGCCGTGACCGAGGAAGTCACCGATGAGGCCGCGCCCTCCGCTCCGCCGGAGGCCGAAGCCGCGAAAGAGGAGGCCGCCGATGACGCCGAGAGCTCCCAGGAGATCATAGACAAGATCACCATGCTGGAACAGCAGATCAAGGGAATGAGCAACGTGCTGACCGGCTTCAAGGACATGCTCAAGGATAAGAAGAGCAAGCCCAAGGGCAAGAAATGATCCGCGGAAAGTGGGCCACCGCCGCCGTCATCATCGCCTCGCTCGCGGTGTTCGCCGGCGTTTTCATTTACCTCAACTCCGACACCAGAAAGGCCTGGCAGGCCGAGGACCTGTACGTTGAGAGCGAACAACTCCTGGGCCAGGGCCAGGTCTTCCAGGCCGAGAAGAAGCTCTCCCAGGCCATCACCCTGAACCCGGAGGAATCAAAGTACCACTTCTCCATGGGCAAGGTCATGGAAAAGGAAGGCGACTATGGACGCGCCGAACAGAGTTTCTCCAAGGCCTCCGAATTGAACCCCGAGGACGCCGAAGCCCCATTCCAGGCCGGAAAGATGGCCCTCAAGGGCGGGAAACCCAAACAGGCCGTCGAGAACTTCGAGCAAGCCAGAGAAGCCAACCCCACTCACGTCGCCGCGCTCTACCAGCTCGGCTACCAGTACACCATGCAGCGCGACTTTGACAAGGCCCTCGCCGCCTATAACGAAATCGTAGCACTGTCGCCCGGCGAGCCCGAGGCCTACAAGAACATCGGGTTCATCCACGCCGAGCGCGACCGCTTCGATCTGGCCGAGCAAGCCCTCAACAAGGCCATCGCCATCCGCCCCGACTACGCCGAGGCCTACAACGACCTCGGCAACCTCATGATGATGTCGTCCCGCTACGCCGAGGCCGAACAAGCCTTCTCAAAGGCGCTGGCCATCAAACCCGACTACAAGGACGCCCGGAACAACCTGAAGTACGCACAAAAGCTCGCGCCCCCGGCCAAGTAACAATCGCCTCCGTAACGCCGGCATCCCGCCGCCTGGACAGAAGCGCTGCTCCGTTTTGGAGTGCGGCGGCACGACGCCGCTTTCATTAGTGCAGGGAAAGGGGAAGCGTTTTATTTAACCGCGGAGACGCAAAGGACAGAGGATAATAGAAAACCTTCTCTGCGTTCTATGCGCCTCCGCGGTTTCATCAACGGCGGTTGGTCAATCCACGCCAATGAAAGCGGCGTCATGCCGCCGCACTCCAAAGCGACGGCGCGCCTTCGAGGCGAGGAGGCAGGGAACAGCTTTTATTGAAAGCGGGAGGCAGGTTAAACTAACAAGTCAGCAAGTCAGGGTCTGACCCCCATCCCCGCCCGTCCCCCGTCCCGACCCCCGTCCCCGCCGTCCCCGCTGGTCACCCCGCGCCTGGTTATGGACCCACAGAGAAATGTGAAGAACCTTTATTTTATCGCTTCGATCATCATGTCGAGCCCGTGGTTTTTGAACAGGGCCTTGAGCAAGCGGCGGGGCCAGATTTTTCGGGCCAGGCTGAGCGCCGGTCCCTGATGGCGCTGTCCGGCGGCTCCTTGCAGCAAGTCGCCCAGGGCCAACTGGATGCGGATCCCGACCCGGGAAAAGGCGGAGAACATCTCGCGGGCCGCGGCCACGGTGTAGGCCTTGGTTCCCACGCTTTCGAGGTGGTTCCAATAGATTTCATCCAGGGAGCGGAAGGGTTTTCCGGCCAGCAGGGCATAACGCGCCCAGAGCATATAGCCGGTCAAGGAATACTTGTGATAGATCATGATGCGGGCGGTTCCGCCCGGCCGGAGCACGCGATGGACCTCGTTGACCGCCTGCGCGGTATGGGGAGAGTGGTGGAGCACGCCGAAGGAATAGACCAGATCAAATGACCGGTCGGGGAAGGGGAGGGCTTCGGCGTCGGCGACGCGGACGTCGGAGTGCAGGCCGTATAGGCGGAGTCGTCTCGCGGTATGCTCGACCGCACGGGGCGTCATGTCAATGCCGGAGAGAGATTTCGGCCCGTACCTGGCCCATTCGACGTGGTCCGCCCCCATGCCGACCCCGATCTCCAGCACGTCCTTGCCCCTGGCCTCCTCGAATCTGGCGAAGCCGGCGATGTAAGGCTCGAGCTCGAAGCGGGCGCGGCGGTGCGACTCGTAATAATCCATCTCGGAGTCGCCATCCGCGTAGACCTCTCCGCAACTGCGCCGGTTCCAGAATTCCTTGACCTGTTGTTTCAGATCCTCGCCGGCCGCCGGTACCGCCATATCCGTCCGTTTCCTTTCATCGGCCTGGTCTTCGAGCGCCGATTCAAGGGAAAATAGCATCATCGCGCCCGGCGGTCAAAACCCAGCGAGCCGGGGATCGCGGCAAAGCATCGCGACTGAAGTCGCTCCCATGGAAAGGTTGGTCGCGAGTAAAGTCGCTCCCGCAGAGAGAACGGGTCGCGGCTTAGGCCGCTCGCCCATTATTTTTCGAGGTAGTGGTATTTTTCGACGCGGATGAACTTGGAGACGTGGGTTAGCATCTGGTTTCTGAGGTCGTCGGCGGAGGGGTTGAAGGTGAGGATGGGGTATTTTCCTTCGGTTGGCTCGGTGTTGATCATTCCGTTGCCCTTGGCCATTTTGAGGGCGTTTTCGAACAGCAGCATGGACAGGGCCTCGGGCCTGAGGACTTGTCCCTGCTTGTAGAGCCTTTGACCGATGCCGCGGAGCTTCTGGAGGAATTCCTTCCGGGTCTGGGGCTTTTTGTGGAGGGCGGGCATGGAGTTGAGGACGATGCCGTAGGCTTCGAGGAAGTTGGTGAGGAGCGCGGCGAAGTAGACCATCTCCTCTCGTCCCTTGGGCGTGACCTTGGCCATGCGCTGACCGTTGACGGCGTTAAGCTCGAGGTGGCGCCCGTTCTGGAGGAAAGTCAGGCAGCGCTCGATCTTTTCGTTGTCGGTCTGGCGCTCGTCGTAGATGAAATCGAATGCGAAGAGGTCCTTCAAGAAGCGGTAGTCTTCGAGGATCTTGCGTTCGAGGCACTCGCCGTAGTCGGCGGATAGGAGCGAGAGGGTGACGAAGCTGATGGGGGTGAAGTGGTGGAGGATCATGTTCTTGTACATTTCGAGGGAGAGGCGGTGGTCCTCGGGCAGGGTGTACATGGGCTCGGCCAGCTCGTCCATCGCGTCCTCTCCCCCGGCCTCGACCTCGATCAGCCCGCGGTTCTCGTAATAGGAGATCACGTCCTCCATGGCCTTGGGGAAGTTGTCCAGGGTCCCGGCGAAGCGGGCCTTGACGAATTCGAGGTACTGGTAGTACAGGGCGAGCGCGTTTAAGAGGTCGTCCCTGTTGATGGCCTTGGCGGGCGAGGTGAGGAGGGCGGCGGCCATGAGGGCAAAGGGCGTGACCACCTGCTGGCGGTTGATTCCCTGAATGATGCGTCCGGCCATCTCCTCGACCACGAGCTCGCGGGCCTCGCCCGGCTCCTTGTCCTTGACCCGGTCGCTCATGCTCTCCAGGTGCTCGCGCAGCGACACCGGCGGGGCGAAGTTGACGTAGATGCGGCCGTAGCGCTTCTTGATGAGGTTCCGGTTCCGGAGCATCTCGATGAAGTTGCCTTTGGGGTTCTTGACCCCGCTCATCTCCTCCAAATACTCGCCTTCCTCCAGGATCTGGTCGTAGCCGATGTACACGGGCACGAACATGATGTCCTTGGCCGCGCCGTGCTCGAAGGCCTCGAGCACGTACTTGACCATGCCGAGCTTGGGCGCGAGCAGGCGTCCGGTGCGCGACCTTCCGCCCTCGATGAAGAACTCGATGTTGTGCCCTTCCCGGACCAGGACCTCGAGGTACTTGACGAAGGCGGCGGCGTAAAGGTCGTTGCCGCGGAAGGTGCGGCGCATGAAGAAGGCCCCGGCTTTGCGGAAGATGCCGCCGATGGGCCAGGTGTTGAGGTTGACGCCGGCGGCGATGTGGGGCGGCACGATGTTGTGGTTATAGAAGACCCAGGAGAGGACGAGGTAATCAATATGGCTCTTGTGGCTGGGCACGTAGACGACCGGGTATCGCTTGGACGCTTCCTTGACGCGGGCCAGGCCCTCCTCGTCCACCAGCATGCCGTCGTAGAGGTTGTGCCAGGCCCAGCCGAGCACGCGGTCGAGGAACTCGATGGTGGACTGGGAATAGTTGGCCGCGATCTCGTCCACGTACTTGGCGGCCTCTTTCCGCACGGAGTGGAAGGGCTTTTGCCGGCGCTTGGACTCCTGGCGCATGATCTTGACGATCTCGGGGTCGCGCAACACCGACTCCATGATCTGGGTCCGGGGCTTGAGCTTGGGCCCGCGGATCACCTTCTGCTCCCGGGTGGCGTGCTCCCACAGCTCCTTGCGTAAATTGAATGCGACCTCCTCGTCGGTCAGCCCCTGCTGGTCCGCCCGCGCCAGGAACATGTCAATGGTAATGGGATCGCCGACCTCCACGAAGGCCTGCCCGAAGTAGCGCACGTAGTGGACGATCTTGCGGAGCCGGCCCGGCCGGTCCTTGGGCCCGATGAAGATGTCCCAGATGTTCTTCTCCTCCCGGAGCGGGCCCTTCTCGAACACGGTGAAGATGGGGATGATCACCACCGTTTCGTCGTGCTTGCGGTGGAGCTTGATCAGGTGATAGAGCGGGTCGTGGATCGGGTAGATCAGGCGCTGGGCGAAGGTCGCCGGGTCTTCGAGCGAGAGCACGAAGCCGGCGCCCTCCCGGTAGCGCTTGAGGTAATACTTGTTGCGAAAGGGGTTGGGCCAGACGCCGAAGTTGATGACGTGGATGAGCCGCGCGAGCCCGATCTTGAGGATGCGGCCCACCGGCTGGAACCGGTACACGTTCATGTTATAGGCGATGGAGGGGACCGGCAGGCCCTCGTAGCGCAGCCGGAGGTTGAAGAACAGGAAGTCGAGCGGGCTGCGGTAGGGCAGCGCGTAGATCAGCCGGCCCTTTTTAGCGAAGTAGCGGAGCTTCTCGACCTTCTCCGGATCGAGCCGGAGCTGCCGGAAAAAGCGGTCGAACAGCCAGCCCGAGACCAGGCCCCGGCTCTGGGTCAGCTCATTGGCGTAATGGTCGAGCGTCCCGCCCAATAGTTTCCGGACCAGGAAACTAAACGCGAGCTTTTTCGGCTTGTCCTTGTCCTGCCCTTTCCCGGCCATGCTGAGATTCCCTTACGCCGTCGCTACCGCCGCCCGGCCCGCGCACCTGGGCGAGGTAAACGCCGAGCAGACTGTTCAAGTCCCCTTCCCCGTCATAGAACATACTGACAACCGGGACCCCGGTCCGGTTCTGCACTTCCTGGAACAGCGCGCTGGTGATCGTGCCCGGCATGCAGCCGAACGGCGCGCAATTCACCACCAGGCCCGCCCCGTCCTCGATGAACTTCACGGCCCGGCCCGCCGTCAGGATGGCCTCGCCCTCGAAGTTGAGCGGCAGATATTTCGCGCCGGCCTCCACCACGGACTCGATGTCCGGCTCCATCCGGCCCCGCATGTATTTCGCCGCCTTCTTATAAAGGTCGTGCTCCACGGACTGGATGTACTTGTTCTTGACCAGGCTCTGCCCGCGGTACACGATGCCCCGCAGGTCCTCTTTGGCCCGCCACTTCTGGAGGAAGGTAGTGTATAAAAACCATTCCGACAAGGGCGCGAGCCAGGCCTCCCCGCCGAAGCGCTCCACCGACTCGATCACGCGGTCATTGGTGAAGGCGTTGCAGCGCACGTAAATCTCGCCCACGATCCCGACCAGCGGCTTGTCCGGCCCTTCATTTCGGGGCACGCGGGAGAGGCGGTCCAACGCGGAGAGCCACTCGCGCTCGAAGTTTCCGTTGTTCTCGACGACCCTTGCCAGCCGCGTAAGCTCCCGGTCCAGCGTACGCTGGGTTTCGCCCGGCTCCAGCTCGTAGGGCGCCACCCGGCAGCGGAGCTTCATCAATATATCAGAGGCCACGAACAGAGTCCAGATTTGCCGGCGCAGCGCCTCGGGCAGGCCCTGGTACGAGTTCAGGGCCGAGGGCGAGAGGATGGGGACGTCGGAGTAGCCAAGCTCGTTCAGGATGATGCGGTGCTTGAGCGCGTACTGGCCGAAGCGGCAGGGACCGCCGGCGGTGGCCATGAAGAAGGCGTGCTTGCCGGGCTGGTAGCCGATCTCGCGGAGCTTGCCCACGAACGCGCCGATGGTGACGACCGTGGGCAGGCACTCGTTGCCGGAGGTGAGCCGGCGTCCGATCTCGAACGACTCGTCGGTCTCCAGCGGCAGCATCTGCGCGTCGTAGCCGGCGCCCCGGAAGGCCGCGGCGCCCAGCTCCGCGCCGACCGAGTGCATGTTGGGGATCCAGATGGTCCGCCGCTTGAACTCGTCGTCACTGGTCACGGGCACGTGGATGTCCGGAAACTTCGTCACCGGCTCCGCGTTCCGGAGCACGTCGAGGAACGCCTCGATCCGGGTGATGTAGCCGGCGTCCGCGTCGTGCTCGTCCAGGCCCAGGATCAGCATGGGCTTCTCGCCGGACAGGTGCTCGGCGTAGGTCTCGACGAAGCTGTCCGGACCGCAGTTGAAGTTGGTGAAGTACACCGGGTAGATCAGCGGGTTTTCGCGGAACTTCTTCATGGCGTGGATGATCCGCTGCGGATAGTTCCAGAACAGGTTCGAGAACTCCGGCCCCAGCTCCGCCGGGTCGAACGGCATGAAGTCGAGCGGGATCACGGTGTGCCCGCGCTCGGCGATCTTGCGGACCAGCTCCAGGTTGATGCCGGGATCACAGGTGTTGTACGGCCGGCCCAGGATCAGCACCGCGGGCTTGCCGGCCGCCGCGATCTCGTCAAGCGCGCGCTTGCCCTCCGCCACGCAGGCGTCCTCGAACTCCTGCTGCGAGGCGAGCGCCGCGGACCAGGCAAGCTTCACCTGCTTCTGGCTCACGCCGAGCGATGGCCCCAGCTTCTCGGTAAGCTCCATCACCTGCTTCTTCTCGGGCCAGCGCAGATCGAGCACCGGCGCCAGCAGCCTCTGGGTCGCCACCCCGTGCAGCCCGGCCGCGGTCTTGACCAGCGACGGGTACGACTGCACGTAGGGGCAGAAATAGGAATTGGTGGTATACTCATTCGGCTTATTGGAGATGGTGTGGGGGATGAACACCCAGTCGGCGCCGGACTTCTCCAGGGCCCAGCGGCCGTGACCCAGCGCCGCCTTGACCGGGAAGCAGAAATCGCCCGCCGCGACCTCGGTGCCCAGCTTCTTGATCTCGGGGTTGGTCGTGGGCGACACCTTGAGCCGGTAGCCCAGCTCCCCGAAGAAGCGCCGCCACAGCGGCAGATAGGTGTACATGGACAGAGCGCGCGGCGCCGCGACCGTGGGCGCGTCCGGGGGAAGCTCCACCTGTCCGGTGTCCCGGAGCAGCTTCTCCCGCGCCTCGAACAGGCGGTACTCGCCCACGGTCCGCTTCTTCTTCTCGCCCGGCTCCCGGCCGCACATGTAGCCCCACGACGGCTCCTCCTCCACCCCCTCGATCTCAGCAAACGTCAGCTCGCAGTCGTTCGCGCACTGCTCGCACCGCTCGGCCCGGAGCGTGATCTTCCTCTTCGACAGGTCCAGGCCCCGGAACTTCGTCCCGGAATGATCCCGCTCCCCTTGCCTCTCCTCCATCCTCTCCCGAGCCAGCAGCGCCGCTCCCCACGCCCCCATCACGTGCGCGTACGGCGACACCACCATCTCCACGCCCAGCAGGTTCTCGAACGCCGCCACCAAGCCAGGGTTCCGCGCCGTCGCGCCCTGGAAAAAAATCTTGTCCCGCGAGTAATAACGCCTGGCCACCACCTTGTTCAAGTAATTCTGCACCACCGAGTAAAGCACCGCGGCCAGCGCCTCCTCCCGGGTCTGCCCGGCGCGCAAAAGCCGGTTCACGTCCTGCTCCATGAACACCGTGCACCGGTCCGAGGTGTGCGGAGGAGAGATGTCCATCACCGCCGCCCCCACGTCCTCCACCGCGTAACCCATCTTGCGCGAGACTTCCTCCACGAACGACCCCGTACCAGCCGCGCAAACGTAATTCATGGCCGCGTCCCGGATCACACCGTGCTTCGTCCGCATGTACTTCGAGTCCTGGCCCCCGATCTCGAAAATCGTGTCAATCCCGGGGTCCACCCGCATCGCGCCCGTAACGTGGCACGTGATCTCGTTCACCACGTCGTCCGCCCCGATCACCAGGCCCACCATCTTCCGGCCCGAACCCGTGGTCACCGCGCCCTTGATCTCGAACTCCACCCCCCGCCGCTCCCCGAGCTCCAAGAGAGCGTCGAACAACTTCTTGGTCGCGCCGATGGGATCGCCCGAGGTCTTGCGGTAAACGTCGCACAACACCTCGCCGGCCAGGTCCGTGAGCAACAGCTTGGTGCTCGTGCTCCCGATGTCAACGCCCATGTAGCACTCCGCCCTGGTAGGCGGGACACTCTTGTCCCGCTCCTCTTCGGTGGCCGGCCCACTCTTGTCCCGCTCCTCCTTGGTGGCCGGCCCACTCTTGTCCCGCTCCTCCTTGGTGGCCGGGACACTCTTGTCCCGCTCCTCCCCGGTGGCCGGGACACTCTTGTCCCGGTGGCCCCCCGGCAGCCGCGTCACCCGGACCTCGCTCTCCTCAGAGTCCTTGTAACTCTCCTCGACCTCCCACGAAGGGTACTTGGACTTCACGAGCTTGAGCGCCGGCCGCGACGCCAGCGCCTTGTCCTCCATACGGCCCCTGCCCTCCGTAAGCTTCGAGATGAAACCCGGCGACACCACCGCCCGAGCCAGCATCGCCGCCCCCATCGCGCCGATGAGGTGCGAGTCCGGAAGGCTCATCACCAGGTCGCCGTAAAGCTCCTTCAACCGCCGCATGATCTCCGGGTTCTGCGCCACCCCGCCCACGATCACGGTGAGCCCCGCGAGCGGCCGGCCCTTTAACAGCGTGCCCAGGAACGTCCGCACCATCCCGTGGCACAACCCGGACCAGCACTCCACCCGGTCCCGGCCCGCCTGCTGGTGGTGGATCAGGTCCGACTTCGCGAACACCGCGCAGCGCGTCGCGATCCGCGGCGGGTCCGCCACGCTCGGGAAATCGTTGAGCTCATCGTAATTCAGGTTCAGCCGCGCGGCCTGCTCGTCCAGGAACGACCCCGTGCCCGCCGCGCACAAAGAGTTCCGCGTCATGCCCTCGAACTCGCCCTTCTCGTTCAAACGGATCAGCGTGACCGACCCGCCGCCAACGTCTATGATGTTCCGCGCCCGGGGCGCCCGCTCCTTTACCGCCGCCACCTGCGCCCGCACCATGTCCACGGCCTCGATCCCGAGCTGCGCCGCGATCGCCGCCGCATGCGTCCCCGTGATCCCCAGCTTGAGGTCAACCCCGTCCAGAAATTCGGCCAGCGACTCCCGCAGCGCCGTGACCGGATGGCCCCGGTGCGCCACGTACTTGGTCGAGCCCACCCGCCCATCCCCGTCCGCCATCACCAGCTTCACGTACAGCGCCCCCACGTCAACGCCCAGCGCCGGCCTCGTTTCCTTTATCACGTCATCCTCCTACCGAATTCATGCCGCCAATCGCTTCGCATAGCCCTTAGACTGACACGTCAGTCTAGTACCTTAACTATAGAAGCTCGAAGGCCGGATGTCAACTGAAAATTTTCGCGGGCCAACCTCACTGGTGGGGTAGCGCCGGCGGCCAGCCGGCAACCTTCTCCCGTTGATTGACTTCCCTCCCGCCGGGGCGCGGGGGTCCCCGCTGATCTGGGTCACCACCTTGGCCAGAGACTTACCTGCGGCAGGGGCGCGGGTGCCCTCACCCGCGAACTCCCCCGCGCATTCACCCGCGCTTGTTCATGCGCTTACCCCCCCCCAGAATATTTTGAAGAATTTGCTTGACTTTTTTTCCCGGATTGTCTAGGCTGTTATTAACGATTGTATCAGCCAGGCACTTGTCGCAGCCCTGCGAAAGGAGCAAGCCATGAGGTTACCCACAGTCAACCAGGCAAGGTCTTCAGCTTCCCGGCTCCGCACTTCATTCAAGATTTTCATCCTGCTCCTTGTTCTGCTTTTCCTTCCCTCCCTCGCCCTCTCCGCCGACCCCATCGCCTTCGACCCGGCGCAGAGCTACAGCATCGGGGCCACGCCCTACCGCATGGCTCATGGAGACTTTAATAAGGATGGGTGGGAGGATCTGGTCGTTGTCCATGACAATAATTCCAACCCGAAATACTCGATATTGATGAACCAGGGGAACGGGACGTTCGGCGTGGCGGGTTACGTGGTGGGCACGCGGCTCCGGGACGTGGCAGTGGTGCAGCTCGCGGGCGACACCATCTTGGACCTGGCCATCTCGGACTACAGCGCGAACAAGGTCTGGGTGCTCACCGGCAATGGCAACGGCACGTTTACGGTCCAGGGCAGCGGCTACGCGGCGGGTAACGGCCTGGACGGGATCGTGGCGGGGGACTTTAACAAGGATGGGCTCGCGGACGTGGCGGTGTGCCGGCGGGGCGACCAGAAGGTGGGGGTGTTGCTGGGGAACGGCGTCGGGACGCTGGACGCGGCCACGGCCTACAGCGCGGGTTTTTGCCTGGACCTGGCCGCGGGATACGTGAACGGCGACACCATCCTGGACGTGGTGACCGCGAACTACAACGAGAACACGATCTCGGTGCTGCTGGGCGACGGCGCGGGCGGGTTCGGAGCGCCGAACGTAGTGAGTGCGGGCGGTTATAACCAGGACGTGGCGCTGGGCGACGTGAACGGGGACGGTCTTGCGGATGCGGTGGTGGCGGTGGCGGGGAGCGTGGACAGCGCGGTGGTGCTGCTGGGCGACGGGCTGGGCGGGTTCACTCTATTCAAGAGCCTTGCCGCGGGCAACGACCCGTTCCAGGTCAGGCTCTCCGACCTGAACGGCGACGGGCTCCCCGACATCGCCGTGACCAGCAACGCCGCGGCCCCGGGCCTCTCCCTGATCCTCTCCTACGGCCATGGACATTTCACGAGCACCTATAATTACCACACCGACCAGAAGGGCCAGGGCCTGGCCATCGCCGACTTCGACCACCTCGGCCTGCCTGATATAGCCACCACGCATCCGACCAACACCACAGCGCGGGTCCTGATGAGCCAGACCGTTGATACCGACCACGACCTCCTGGCCGACGCCGACGAGCCGCTCTACGGCACGAGCGTCAGCAACCCGGACACGGACGGCGACGGAATGCCGGACGGGTTCGAGGGATTTTATTATTGCCTCCACCAGCGGACCGCCGACGCGAGCGCCGATCCTGACGGCGATTTGGTCACGAACCTCGACGAGTACCTGCAAGGCTCGGTCCCCTGCGACATGACCGACACCGACGGCGACGGTATGGCCGACACGTGGGAGAATGCGTATTCCTGCATGCTGCCGAGCACCCCGGACGCAGCAGCGGATTATGACTACGACTTGGCGACCAACATCAATGAGTACCACTATGGCACCGACCCCTGCCACCCGTCCGACACCGATTCGGACGGCATGCCGGATTGGTGGGAACAGCAGTACGCCTGCCTTGATTACCAGGTGGATGACGCGGCCCTCGATCCGGACAGCGATGGCATGACCAGTCTGCAGGAATACCAATACTCCCAGAGCCTTGATCCCTGTAATGACGATACCGACGGCGACCTCTTGCCCGACGGATGGGAATTTCAATATCAAGCCTGCGGGTTTGACCCGCTCTTGAAGGATGTGGATTATTCCAAAATCGGAGCGGACCTTCGGGTCGCTACCAGTGCAAATAATCACGGCTTTTCTTCTCTTTCCTGGACCGGCTCGGAGTTCGGGGTGACATGGTTTGATTGGCGCCACGGAGATCCTGAGATTTATTTTGCCCGGATCAGCGCTTCCGGCGCCAAGATCGGAGCGGACCTCCTGGTCACCACCAACATGATTAGTCGTGACTATTATCCTTCCCTTTCCTGGACCGGCTCGGAGTTCGGGGTGAGCTGGTATGATATTCGTGACGGAAATGCTGAGATTTATTTTGCCCGGGTCTCCGCGGACGGGACCAAGATCGGAGCGGACCTCCGAGTCACCAACGCCGTGGATGATAGCATCGATCCTTCCCTTTCCTGGACCGGCTCGGAGTTCGGGGTGAGCTGGTTTGATTGGCGCGACGGAAATCCTGAGATTTATTTTACCCGGATCGGCGCTTCCGGCGCCAAGATCGGAGCGGACCTCCTGGTCACCAACTTCGCTAGTTGTACTACCTACTATCCTTCCCTTTCCTGGACCGGCTCGGAGTTTGGGGTGAGCTGGGATGATGATCGCTGGGGTAATTCTGAGATTTATTTTGCCCGGATCAGCGCTTCCGGCGCCAAGATCGGAGCGGACCTCCGCGTCACCAACGATGCCGGGGCCAGCAACCCTCCTTCCCTCTTCTGGACTGGCTCGGAGTTCGGGGTGAGCTGGGATGATGATCGCGACGGGAATAATGAGATTTATTTTGCCCGGGTCTCCGCGGACGGGACCAAGATCGGAGCGGACATCCGGGTCACCAACAACGCGAATACTAGCAACACTCCTTCCCTTTCCTGGACCGGCTCGGAGTTCGGGGTGAGCTGGAATGATTATCTCGGTCAATATTTTGAGATTCATTTTGCCCGGATCGGCGAAGGCATCTATGCGGACAAGGACTTCGACGGCCTGCTCGATAACCAAGAGTACGCCCTGGGTACGAACCCCTGCAGCCCGGACACCGACGGGGACGGTTTAAGTGACTGGGAAGAGCTAAACACCTATGGCACCGATCCTCTTGAGTGGGACACCGACGGCGATGGCTTGAGTGACGGGGAAGAGGTAAACACTTATGGCACCGCTCCCCTTGATCCGGACACCGACGGCGATGGCTTGAGCGACGGGGAAGAGGCAAACACTTACGGCACCGATCCTCTTGTTTTGGACACCGACGGCGATGGCTTGAATGACGGGGAAGAGGTAAACACTTATGGCACCAATCCCCTTGATTGGGACACCGACGGCGATAGCATGCCCGATCAATGGGAAGTGATAAACAGCCTCAATCCTCTGATTGACGATACCCTTGCCGATGCGGACGGCGATGGACTTACTAACCTTTTTGAATATCAGCATGCCACCGATCCCCAAAACGCCGACACTGACGGCGACCTCTTGCCCGATGGATGGGAGGTTCAATATGCCGGATGCGGATTCGATCCGCTCATTGACGATTTGCAACCCGAGAAGATCGGAGCGGACTTCCGGGTCACCAACGACGCGAGTAATAGCTACCCGTCATCCCTTGCCTGGACCGGCTCGGAGTTCGGAGTGAGCTGGTATGATAATCGCGACGGCGACTATGAAATTTATTTTGCCCGGGTTTCCGCTTCCGGCGCCAAGATCGGGGCGGACCTCCGGGTCACCACTGCCGCGAATGTCAGCAGCTATCCTTTCCTTTCCTGGACCGGCTCGGAGTTCGGGGTGAGCTGGCAGGATGATCGCGACGGAAATTATGAGATTTATTTCGCCCGCGTTTCCGCTTCCGGCGCCAAGATCGGGGCCGACCTCCGGATCACCGACGCTGCGAGTTTTAGCAGGTATCCTGTCCTTTCCTGGACCGGCTCGGAGTTCGGGGTGAGCTGGGAGGATTCTCGCGACGGAAATCGTGAGATTTATTTTGCCCGGATCGGCGCTTCCGGCTCCAAGATCGGAGCGGACCTCCGGTTCACCAACGATGCGAGCATTAGCGGCCTTCCTTCCCTTTCCTGGACCGGCTCGGAGTTCGGGGTGAGCTGGTTTGATTGGCGCGATAATAATTCAGAGATTTATTTTGCCCGGGTCTCCGCGACCGGCACCAAGATCGGAGCTGACTTCCGGGTCACCAACGACGAGAATGAGAGCTCCGATACTTCCCTTGCCTGGACCGGCTCGGAGTTCGGGGTGAGCTGGTTTGATCACCGCGACGGAAATTATCAAATTTATTTTGCCCGGGTCTCCGCGGCCGGCACCAAGATCGGAGCGGACCTCCGGGTCACCTACGACGGGGGTGGGAGCTACACTCCTTCCCTTTCCTGGACCGGCTCGGAATTCGGGGTGAGCTGGTATGGTTGGCGCGACGGAAATGCTGAGATTTATTTTGCCCGGGTCTCCGCGGCCGGCGCCAAGATCGGAGCGGACCTCCGGGTCACCAACGACGCGAATACTAGCAACAATCCTTCCCTTGCCTGGACCGGCTCGGATTTCGGGGTGAGCTGGGAGGATGATCGCGACGGAAATTCTGAGATTTATTTTGCCCGGATCTGCGTAGGCAGCTGCACGGACAAGGACTGGGATGGCCTGCTCAATGACCAAGAGTACGCCCTGGGCACAGACCCCTGCGGCCCGGACACCGACGGCGATGGCTTGAGTGACGGGGAAGAGATAAACACTTATGGCACCGATCCCCTTGATTTGGACACCGACGGCGACGGCCTCTGCGACGGCGACGAGGTTAACACCCACTTTACGAATCCGACCAACTGGGACAGCGACGGCGACTACATCCCCGACCTCTACGAGGCCACGCACCAGGCCGGCTCGCCTCCCCTCGATCCCCTTGACCCCGCCGACGGCGCCACCAACTTCGAGACGCTCGTAGGAAGGGACAACAACTTCAACTTCCACGAGTACTGGAACGCGAGCGACCTGTGGAGCTTCGACCCGAGCCCCAACCTTGCCGCCTTCCCGGACACCCCGGGCTGCTACTACTGGGGCGAGGGCGACGGCGACGGCTACGTGCTGGGTTCCGACCAAGCCATCCTCCAGGCCGAGGTCCTGTCATTACATCAGAGCTACGAC
>DATKZS010000005.1:0-77737 GCA_035527835.1 bacterium | reverse complement strand
GCTCCCGTCGGGCGGTTCGCCAAGTCGGTTTGGGGTCACTGCCCTGTAGTTGTTTTTTATTAGGCCGCCAAGAAATATCATGATTTACTTGGCAATCCTTGGCGCTCTTGGCGTCTTGGCGGTTTTCTTACGGCCTATTTTTGGACAAAAGTGATAGAAGATAGAATGTAAAATAAAATGGCCTCGAACCCGCCGCTTCTTCACCCTATATTCTATCTTCTCGCTTCCTCCTTGAACTTCACCAGCGCCTGCTCCAGCATCGCCCTCACCTCGCCCAGCGCCCCCTTCCGCACCTTTTCCAGGAGCTCCGGCGTAACCGCCTGCTCCCAGAACCGCACCCGGTCCTTTCCGTCCGCCACCTCGCCCTTCACCCGCTCGCGGAAATCAGAGATCAGCTTGAGCGCCTCGCCAAACGATCCGCCCAGGTAGCCCTGCACCATCCGCCGCAGCGTCCGCGCCACCGCCGGGCTCGCCCCCGACGTGCTCACCGCCACCAGGAGATCCCCGTCCTCGAAAAAGCTCGGCACCTGGTAGTCCGAGCCGGCCGGGTCGTCAACAACGTTCACCAGCACGTGCCTGGTCCAGCCCTCGTGCCGGACCTGGGCGTTCACCTCAGCGTCGTCCGCCGCGGCCACTCCCAAAAAAGCCCCCTCCAGGTCGCCCTGCCGGTACGCCCGCGACTCCCACTCGATCAGGCTCTGCTCCACCAGCTCCCGGAACTCCGGCCGAAGCTCCGGGCTCACAACCTTGACGATCGCGCCCCGCTCCAAAAGCGTCATCACCTTGCGCAGCGCCACCTCGCCGCCGCCCACCACCACGCAAAGCCTGTCCTTCACGTTAAGCAATACCGGGAAAAGTCCCGCCATCTTCCGCCTCCCCGACCATTCTAGAATATCCGGCCCCCCAACGGCAAATGCCGCCACCACACCCGGCGCTTCATCGTGATGTTTCCGGCCCCGCTGGTTCCAATTCCGAATCTGGGATAAATTATCCTGTGAATCCTGTGCATCCTTGTTAATAAAACTCTTGCCGGGGAGGAGAAGGTGGGGATTTACGAAAAACTGATGGCGGAGATGGAGCCGGGCCTGGTCGCCGAGGCCGTGGTGATCGGGCCGTTTTTGACGGCGGTGAAGGCGGGCGGGCGGTGCGGACTGGCCACGACCATGCCGGTCAAGGGCGGCCACGCCGCGCCGCAGATCAGGGACCCGGGAACGCTGGCGGGCCGGCCGCTCATCGAGCTCGCGCGCATGGTTGACTCGAAGCTGCCGCTGGAGGCAAGCCTCGCCATGGCCGCGATCAACGCCGGGATCCGGCCGCCCCCGGATCTCCCCGAGAAAAACGGCGCGGCCCTGCTCCGGGACAAGGCCTCCGACCTCAACCTCGTCGTGGTCGGCCACTTCAACTTCATCCACGACATCACCCCCCTCACCCACTCCACCGTGGTCCTCGAACTCGACCCCCGCGAAGGCGACCTCCCCGCCTCCGCCACCGAGCGCATCATCCCCGAAGCCGACGTCGTCGCCATCACCGGCTCCGCCTTCTCCAACCGCACCATCGAGCCCATGCTGCGCATGGCAACGGGCAAATACGTCCTCGTCCTCGGACCCACAACCCCACTCTCCCCAACCCTCCTCTCTCACGGCGTCACCGCCGCCGCCGGAACTATCGTCACCGACGTCGAGCTCACGCTCAGGCAAATCACGGAGGGCGCCATGTTCCGCCAGCTCACCGGGGTGAGGAGGGTGGTGATGTCCAGGTAGGCACTCAGCGCCCGGACCCTGACTTAAGTTCCCGGCGAATGGCGCCATCTCGCCTCGAGCGAAGCCGCCGCGCTCACAAGGCCCACCAAGTAAAAATCCTGACATTGCGCCCCGCCGCCGTAACGCCCGCGCCTGGCCCCGGCCGCGCCCGAAGGCCGCTCCCGGCCGGCCCTTACCTGGCCCGGGAACCAGGCCACGGAACGCCCGGGCCGCGATTTTCGCGAAACCCGCCCCAATCTTTTCCATCACTTCCATCCCGCGCCTCCACTTAGCCTGGCCTGAAACCGGCCCCCCATGGGCCGCCCGCGGCCTGAAATCCAGGCCACCCCGGCCTGAAAAATAGGCCGCGAAAATGACTCCGTGGCCTGAAATCCGGCCTCCCGCGTCCTGAAATCCAGACCACGAACCAGGCCACGGAAAATACGGCGAAGGCATGAGGTTTGAGGTTTGTGGTTTGAGGTTGCAGGAACCGCAAGAAAAGACAAGCCCCGGACCCTTCCCGCTCCGGCCGCGGAAATGAGGCAGAGAGTAGCCGGCAGCCCGTAGCCGGTAGCCAGGAAAAAAACCAGGAAAGACAATGGCCGCTGATGAACCCGGACCACTTTTTGTAGAGCGCCTCTGCACAAAATCGCCGTCCTCCCATCTGTAACCACAAACCTCAAACCCAATTACAGCCCCTCTATATATGTACAAATGTCGCACCCCAACCGGTAATTTTTACCGATTCAATCCACTGGTGTTTGACATGGGAACCGTTATAATGGCGGGAGGGAAGAAACCACCAAGTCACCAGGAATGGAAGAGACACCAGGAAGATGAGGTTTTGATTGCGATCAAAGAGGGACAAGGGCGCTGGTAGGCGGGACACTCCTGTCCCGCCCCGGTCTCAACCATACCGACTCCGCTCAGTTAAGTAAGGAGCGGTCAAGTAGTCAAGCAAGGGTCTGACCCCGCCCCCGCCCCGACTCCAACCATGCCGACTACGCTCAGTCAAGTAGGGGGCGGTCAAGCAATCAAGCAAGGGTCTGACCCCGCCCCCCGCCGCCCCCCGGCGATCAAACAGCGGTCAGGACCCTGTTTCCAGCGGGAGACGGGGAAGGGAAGAAACCACCAAGGCGCCAGGAACGGAAGAGACACCAAGAAGAGGAGGATTTGATTGCGATCAAAGAGAGACAAGGGCGCAATGGCATGCGGGAACTGCTGTCCCGTCCCGATCTCAACGATGCCGACTCCGCTCAGTCAAGTAGTTAAACAAGGGTCTGACCCCGTCCCGTTGATTGCGATCAAACAGGAACAAGGGCGCTGGTAGGCGGGACACTCCTGCCCCGCGCCGTTCTCAACCATGCCGACTCCGCTCTGTCAAGTAGGGGGCGGTCAAGCAATCAAGCAAGGGTCTGACCCCGCCCCCGGTGGTTGACTCTGCTCTGATCAAAGACCTCATTATTTAACATCAAAAATGCACCATGGTCATTCTTCATGACCCCTGCCGCATTTCCGTGTCTTGCTAACCCCTTGTAGTTTAAATGCAATTTTCTCCGGGGCGATCCGGCATGGCGCTTGCTTGTTAATGGTGACATGGCTTGGGGCGATGAAGGCCAAGAGCGGTTACGGCGCGAGAGTAGCGGGTGATGAGCTTGGCCGGGTCGCGGAAAGTAAGGGACATGTACATCAGGAGGGATCATTACCATGATTAAAGTGAAGGCGATCATGCTGATAGATTTCGTGCGGATCATCCGCACGAACCCGGACAAGGATTGGAACCGCTACCTCAAGGCGGAGGATTGGGAGATCGTCAACAGCCGCCTGTTCAACAGCAACATGTATTCTTACGACTCCTACCGGCGCATCGCTTTCGCGGTGTTCAAGCTGGTTGCGAATTCCAACCTGGACACGGCGCGCGGGTTCGGGGCCTTCAACATGAAAGGCGTGCTGGCCGTATACAAGGACAGCATCCTGGTGAAGGGCGATCCGGCCGCGAGCATTGGCCGGCTGGCGCTGCTCACCCGGATTTTCATACACGGCGGCGGCGACGCCAGGGTGAACGGGTCCGGCCGCGACTGGCTCCAGTTTCAGATCGTCAAGCCGGACGGGGAGACCAACGAGGAGATGCTCACGGCCTTTGCCCACCACATAGCGGGCCAGCTCGAGGAGCTGGTCCGGCAGGCGGGAGGAAGGTTCCCGGTGACCACTGCGATCCGCAACGCCGCGGGCTACGAGATCAAGGTCAACTGGGTCATGCCGGCGCTCGTGGCCGACGACCAGCGCGCTCAATCCGAGGCGGCGTCGGCCTCCCACACCTAGCCGGCTTGCAAAGAGCCCGTTAACAGGGGTGTTCAGGATGTCAAGGACCGGATCATCCTGAATAAAAGGGGCGAGGAACGGGGAGCGGGGATCGGGAAATTTTCCCGGGTCCCCGCTCTTCGCTTGTCCATCCTGTTTCAACCCCCGCATTCTTGCTCCCCGGCCGCCGGCCGCGCGCTCCTTGCTGTAATTTTCACCGGCGGCTTGGCGCGGCTCATGAGGGCTTTTTGATGTTGTACTCCTTGAGTTTTCGCCAGAGGGTGTTGTATCCGATTCCGAGGATGCGGGCGGCTTCGGTCTGGTTCCAGCGGGTGTTTTCGAGGGTGCGGATGATGTGCTGCATTTCGACGTCCTTCATGGAGAGGGCGGTTTTGGGGAGGGGGGCGTCGGCGTTTGCGGCGAAGGACTGGATTTCGGGGGGGAGGTCGCGGGGCTCGATGGTTTCGGAGCGGGCGAGGACGAGGGCTCGCTCGATGGCGTTTTCGAGCTCGCGGACGTTTCCGGGCCAGGGGTATGATTCGAGCAGCGCGATGGTGTCGTGTCCGAGTCGGGGCAGGGTCCCGGGTCGTTTTACGGCGTGGCGGTTGATCATGAACTCGGCGAGCGGCGCGATGTCGTCGCGTCGTTCGCGGAGGGGCGGGAGCTTGATGGGGATGACGTTGATGCGGTAATAGAGGTCGGTGCGGAAGCGTCCGGCCTCGACCATGGCCTTGATGTCCTGGTTGGAGGCGGCGATGATGCGGACGTCCACGGTGATGGGCTTGTTGTCTCCTACCCTCCTGATCTCTCCTTCCTGGAGGGCGCGGAGGAGCTTGACCTGGAAGGCGGGCGAGGTCTCGCCGATCTCGTCCAGGAACAGCGACCCTTCATGCGCCTCCTCGAACAGTCCTTTTCTGGTCTCCTGCGCTCCGGTGAACGCTCCCTTGACGTAGCCGAAGAGCTCGGATTCGAGCAGGGTCTCGGGCATGGCGCCGCAGTTGATGGCGACGAAGGCCTGGTCGCGGCGGCGGGAGTTGGCGTGAATGGCGCGGGCCACCAGCTCCTTGCCGGTGCCGGAATCGCCTTCGATCAGGACGGTGGCGTCGGACTTGGCGACCTGGCGGACGGCCTCGATGACCTGCCTCATGCGGGGGCTTTTGGCCACGATGTTGTCGAAGCGGAAGTCGCGTTCGAGCTGGGACTCGAGCTTTCTGATGCGGGACGAGAGGAGGTGGCGCTCGATGCCGCGGCGGATGGAATGGAGCAGCTCGTCGGAGCTCACGGGCTTGGTGAGGTAGTCGTAGGCGCCGATCTTGATGGCCTCGACGGCGTTCTCGATGGTGCCGTGGGCGGTGATGATGATGATGGCTGGCGGGTCGGGCAGCGCGATGGCCTTTTTGAGCACGTCAATGCCGGAGAGCTCGCCGAGCTTGAGGTCGGACAGCACGAGGTCATAGCCCTCCTCGTCGAGCCTGGCGAGGGCCTCTTCTCCGTCCACGGCCTGGTCCACGTGGTAGCCGGCGTCGGAGAGGATCATGCCGACGAACTCGCGGGTGGTTTCCTGGTCCTCGACCAGCAGGATTTTTTCATCGGACATCCGGGGCCTCCTGGATCATCGGGCGCTCACCCGTCCGCCTGCGGGCATCAATATCATACTCCCGGCCGTGGCGCCAAAAAACACCGGCGGCAAAGGTCCGCGGACGTCAGGTCGCGGCATTTTGCTCACCCGCGGCGAGAGGGGCGGTGATGATGAAGGTACAGCCGTTGCCGGGCGTACAGTCGAAGGAGATGGTCCCGTGGTGGGCGGCGACGATGCGGCGGACGATGGAGAGTCCGAGTCCGGTCCCGTCCCTTTTGGTGGAGAAGAAGGGGTCATAGACGCGGCCGCGGATTTCGTCGGGGATGCCGGGCCCGGTGTCGGAGACTTCGAGGCGCCAGGTTTCGCCTTCGCGGACGGTGCGGATGTTCAGGAGTCCTCTTCCGTCCATGGCTTGGAGGGCGTTGAGGACGATGTTCCATATCATCTGGCGGAGCTGGTCGTCATCGAACCAGATGGGGGGCAGGTTGGCGAGCTCGAGGCGGACGTCGGCCTCGCCCTTGATTTCGGGATCATCCTCGATGAGGTGGACGATCTCGCGGATGATGCCGTTCAAGTCAATGCGCACCATGGTTGGCTGCTGGGGCCGGGCGAAGAGGAGGAAGTCGGTCAAGCTGGTGTTGAGTCTTCCGGCCTCGCGGCGGATCAACTTGATGATGTGTGAGCGCTCGGCCTCGGTTCTTTTTCCGGATTCGAGCAGCGAGATGCCGGAGAGAATGGCGGAGAGCGGGTTCCTGATCTCATGGGCGAGTCCGGCGCTGACCTCTCCCAACGCGGCGAGCTTTTCCTGTTCGAGCAGCGCCGCGGTCTGCTGTTTGACCTTGGCTTCAAGGCTCTGATTGATCTCGAGGAGTTCTTTGGTCCTGGCCGCGACTTGTCCTTCCAGGTTCTTGCCGTAGTCGCGGATCAAGCCGCGCATCTCGATGACGGTCTCGGCCAGGTCTCCGAGCTCGTCCCGGGCCACGCGGCCCAGCGGCGTTTCATAATCGCCCTTTCCCATGGCGGCGACGGCGGCGGCCACCCTGGAGACGGGAGTCAGGACGAAGCGCCTGGCCGCGAGCCAAAGGAGGAACATGGCGGAGAGTCCCAGGCCGGTGGCGATGAGTCCGAAGTCGCGGCTGTCCTTTTCGGCTTGGATGATGAGGCCGCCGACGGGGAAATCGAGGCTGATGGCGCCGCGGACGTCTCCGACGCGGTGACCGAGTTCCTGGTGGCACTTGAGGCATGAGGCCTCGGTGAAGATGGGGGCGATGTAGCGGAACCTGGTGGCGGGGCCTTGTCCGCTCATGGTCCAGGCTTCGGGGGCTTTTTGCTCGAAGGATGCCAGGGACTGGGCTTCCCAGGGGTCGGGCCGGTTGGCGGGGTTGATGGGGAGAAGGCTCACGATGCGGAAATGGGAGGCGTTCTCCTGGCCGGAGAGCATTGAGATCTCGCGGGTGACGAGGTCGGGGGTGCGCAGGGTGATGGGGACTCCCTGTAACGTCGAGGTGTCGGCGTTTTCGATAAAGGGGCTGGTTTTGACGAAGGGGTATTTGATCACGTAGACCCCGCCGTGAAGTGAGAGCCAGCGGCGGGTGATGAGGATCTGGTTGAACATCACTCTTCCCTGTCTGACGAAGACCTCCTTGAGGTTCTCGCGGTTCTGATGGAGGACGTAGATGACGCA
The DNA here is from genome assembly GCA_035527835.1 of bacterium. Taxonomy (GTDB): domain Bacteria; phylum RBG-13-61-14; class RBG-13-61-14; order RBG-13-61-14; family DATKZS01; genus DATKZS01. The sequence goes on along the minus strand of DATKZS010000005.1, from coordinate 70,434 downwards.
GAGTTCCATGGGGACGAACACGCCCAAAATGACGATAAGGAGCAGCTTGATCTGGAGGGTCAGGCGCATAAGGACATATTATCCTGGTAAGGTTGCCGGCGCCAACCGGGGGGTGTCTTGGGAGGCGGGAGCCTGGTGACGCCGGCGGCGGGCGCGCGGCGGGCGCCGGGTTGACTGGCGGCGGGCAATCGGCTATAAATGAGCCGTAATCAGCGGCAAGGTCGGACGCGGCATGAATAATTTTTATTTGCAGACAGTCAAAGGAGAGAGGAACCATCCATGAGAAAGGCAATGATGGTGTTCTTGTTGGTCTTGGCGGTGGCGGCCGCGGCGGGCATTGGCGGCTGCCATGACCCGGAGAAGGATGAGCTGAACCGCCAGATCCAGGGCCAGATCCAGATCGTGGAGAAGGAGATGAAGGCGGTCGAGGCCCACCAGGAATCCATGCGGGCCATGATCAAGCAGATGCGGAAAGAGCTTGACGCGATGCAGGAAGAGCTGAACCAGGAAGCTCCGCGGCTGCGCGCGGCCGGGAGCGCGGTGGGGTATCTCAAGGACCTCACCACCATCGGGTTCGGCGAGTCGGCGGCCGAGTCCACCCTGCGCGAGCCGGCCTGGACCTGGACCAACGTCCTGTGGATCGCGCTGTTCCTCTTCATCATCTGGATCCTCTACCGCTACATGGTGCGTGGCCGGGCCAAGGAATGAGGCGACGGTATTGGCGAGACGGGCCGCCATAGCCTCCGGGCTGATGCTTCTCATCCTCTCTTGGTCCGCGTGCGCGGACCAGGAAGAGGCCAAGAGACAGCAGTTGATCCAGCAGCAGATCGGGACCGTGCAGCGCGAGCTTCAAGGAATCAACGCCGGGCACGACGAGCTGCAGGCCCGGGTCAAGAGGATGCGCGAGCTGCTCGCCGCGGCGGACACGGAGCTCGCCAAGAGCGACGCCCGCGTGTTCGGCGTCAACGCCATCATCCCTTACCTCCGGGAGCTGACCCTCTATGGTTTCGGCGAGACGCCGGCCCAATGGATCGTGAGGAACCCGGATCTGGGCCCAAGCGTCCTGGTCCCCGCGTTCCTTTTTCTGCTGTTCGTGTGGCTGATGTGGAGGATCAGGCAGCGGCAGCTGGAACACAAAATGAGCGCGGAGATTGACCGCGTCATCCGCAATCTCTCGGCCCGGGCCGCGAGCGTTGCGCGACCGGGAGGGAAAGAGGCCGGGACCGGCGCGCCGGAAGGGCCGCGGCGCGACCCGCCCGCCCGCAAAGCCCCGGACCCCGCCGACCGGCCCCCGCCTGGACAGAAGGCGCGCAAGGCGGATGCCGGGGCATCGCTCCCGGAAAAGCCCGGTCCCTCCGCCGGAGAGGAAATAAATACACCGGAAGGGCCGCGCCGGCAGGCCGCGGCAAAAGATTCCGGGCAGGACCTGAAGTCAGGCCCCGCCGGAAAAGCGGCGGCCCCCAAGCCGGCCCGGCCGGCCCCGGCCGCGGCCCGGCCGCGGGCCCCGTCCTCACGGAAGACCGCAAAGAAAAAAGCGGAGCGGCCGGCGGCGGCCAAGAAGTGCAAGGTCAAGGGGTGCGGCAACAAGCACCGGAGCAAGGGATACTGCAACAAGCATTACCAGCAGTGGCGAAAAGGCGTGCTGCCAAAAGAGGTCGAGGGAGAATAGAGGCGGTTTCATAACCCCGACAAGAATTTTTTAACAAGGATATTCAGGATGTTCAGGATCAAAAAAACCGGAAACCATCCTGGTAATCCTGAATATTCTTGTTAATAATTTTTTCATCCGAGATGGTTGTCCTGGTTATGAAATCGGTTCAGAACATTCCATGGCCGGCAGAGCCGGAAGGCGGCCCATGAGAAAGAAAAGGCTCGGCGAGATCCTGCTCGACGCCAGGGTGATAACGCCATCGCAACTGGCCCAAGCCCTGGAAGAGCAGAAACGCTACGGCGGCAAGCTGGGCATGATCCTGCTCGAACGCCGCTTCATCACCGAACGCGAGTTCTTCCACGCCCTGTCATCGCAGCTCAACATCCCGGCCATAGACTTCACCAAGAGCACCATCCCCGAAGCCGTCATCAAGATCCTGCCGCAGGAGCTCGCGGAAAAGCACGTGGTCTTTCCGGTGGCGGTCAAGCGCTCGCCGCAGGGCAACTCGCTGGTGCTGGCCATGTCCGACCCCACCAACGTGCAGATCCAGGACGAGATCCGCTTCACCACCGGGTGCAAGGTCGAGCCGGTACTGGCGCTGGAGAGCACCATCCGGTACGTCATCAATGACTATTATTATCATGGCGGCGGCAAGGGCTCGTATCGCATGCGCGTGGACCTGGACGCGGAAGCCCCCAGTCCGTCCATGGAGACCCAGGAGTTCCACATCGAGCACGCGCGGGTGGCCGAGCCGGAGGACCCGGAGATGCTCATGCCGCCTCCCGATGATAACGGCGCGGCTAAAAACAAGGATGATGACAAACCCAAGCTTACCCGCGAGCTCAAGGCCCTGCTCAAGCTCCTGGCCAAAAAGGGAATCCTCTCCCCCAAGGAATATCTCGACGAATTCAAAGAAACCGAGTGACCCAGGCCGCAACGCCCGGCGCGGAGCGCCATGCCCCGCCGCCGGGAGCCGCCGGGCGCATCCCCCGGCTTACGCTGAGGTTTACCGACCATGAATGAAGTCAAGCTCATCGTCCCCGCCTCCACCTCGAACCTGGGGCCGGGATTCGACTGCCTGGGACTGGCGCTCGACTGGCCCCTCCAGGTGAGCGCCTCCCGCGAGGGAGCGGACCTGCAAATCAGTCTCTCCGGCTTCGGGCCGCCGGTGGGGGAGGGCCCGCTCCGCGAGCTCTGCGCCGCCGCCGTCCGGGAGTGGGAGAAAAAGAGCGGGCAGGGCGCCGGCGGGGTGCGGCTCATGATGGCCGGCGATATTCCGCTGGCCCGGGGCCTGGGAAGCTCGGCGGCCTACCGGCTGGGGACCCTGGCCGCGGTGAACCAGCTCGCGGGGGCCGCGCTCAACGAGCCGGAAATCCTGGACCTCGCGGCGGGCCTGGAGCGGCACACGGACAACGTCACGCCCTGCATGGTGGGCGGGCTCACCGTGTCAGGATGGATGGACGGCCGCGTGCATTACGTCCACTACCCGGTCCCGGAGCGCTTCCGCTTCGTGGCGCTCATCCCGGAGCAGGAGATGGAGACCGAAAAAGCCCGCGCGGTCCTGCCCGAATCCGTGACCCGCCACGACGCCGTCTTCAACATGCAGCGCGCCATCTGGCTGGTCAACGCCATCGCCAACGGCCGCCCCGAATCACTGCGCGGCGTCTTCCAGGACCGGCTGCACCAGCCATCCCGCGAACGGCTCGTGCCATTCCTTTCCTCCGTCATCCGCGCCGCGGAGCAAGCCGGAGCCTTCGGCGCCTTCCTCTCCGGCTCCGGATCAACCATCATCGCGGTGGCCGACGAGTTCACCGCCGAGTCCGCCGCCCAGGCCATGCTCGAAGCCCTCATCCATTCCGGCAACCAAGGCAACACCCGCATCCTCCTCCCCGACAACCGCGGCCTCCGCGTCGTCCGCTGATTTTATTAGCGAGAGTCGCCTGTTTTTTTCTTGTTCTAGGCGGTGGATTTAGGCAGGCATCATCGAGCAGCATTATTTTCATTCAGGCACATTGCAAAGAGATAGTCGCGGACAGAATAACCGAATCCTTGAGCTAATCAGCCATCCTCGTAATCCTCCCGTCCTTCTTCGCGTCCACCGTGCCCCGCGACCGGATGGTGTCCACGATCAGCTCCCGCAGCGGCGAGCCGGTCTTGAGCGCGGGCCTGGCGGTGAATATTTTATAGCCGTCGCCGCCCGCGGCCATGAAGTCGGTGATGGCGACGGAGTAGGTCTTGGCCGGATCGAGGGGAGCGCCGCCGATCATGATGTCTTCGGGCGTTTTGCCGCGGATTTTGAAGGAGAGGCCGGAGACGTGGAGGAACCCGCCGTCCTCGTCCGCGCGCGTGCCCATGACCGCGCGGGCGAGCACGGACTTGATCTCGCCGCCGCTGAGGACGATTTTCACCACCTCGTTCTCGTAGGGCATGACCTTGAACACGGTCTCCACCGTGACCGGCCCCTCGTCAATGCTCGCCCGGAGCGATCCCGCGTTCAGCAGCGCCACCTGGGCGCCCGTGTGCTCGCGCATGATGTCGGCCGCGAAATCGCCGAGGTTCGTCTCCTCGTAGCGGATGCGCTCGCGCTCGCCGTCCATGAACACCGCCGAGGCGCCGATGACCTCCTTGAACCGCGCGTCGAGCTGGGAGCGATAGGTCTCGATCATTTTGGCCACCGCCGGGTCCTCCGCCAGCTCCGCCGTGATCGCGATGTAGCTCCAGTCAAGGAGCGCCGCCTTCTTCGTGGCCGGATCTATCGCGAATTCCGCCCGGCCCAGGTACTTGCCCTTCTCGAACGCCTGGAACACGGGCACGTCGCCGACCATCTTTTTCGGGGTGAGCAGGATCTGGTCGTGGCCGCCGATCACGGCGATCAGGCCGGGCACGGCCCGGGCGATGGCCTCGTCGTCCGCCGCGCGGTTGTGCGAGAGCAGCAGGACCGGGCCCTTGGCGCCGGCCTTGTCGTATTCGTGCTTCACGCTCTTCACCGTGTCAATGACGTTCAGCTTCTCGACGTTCTCGGGCTTGGTGGTATAAAGGAGCTGCATGGTGGTGGCGCCGATCACGGTGAGCTCGAGGCCGGGGCCGAGCGGGAATGACGCCGACGGAGCGCAGACCAGCTTGCCGGTGTCGCGCCAGACAATGTTCGAGCTGATGAACGGGAATTTGGCCTGGTCCTTACGGGCCAGGAAGTTGTCGAGCCCGAAGTCGAACTCGTGGTTGCCCACGGTCATGGCCCCGACGCCCATCATGTTCAGCGCCTCCACGTCCGGCCGGCCGTGGAAAACCGTGGACATGGGCGTGCCCTGCAGGATGTCGCCCGCCACCAGCGTGAGCGTCTTCGCGCCCTTCTTCTCGTTCTCCGCCCGGATCATATTTGCGAGCGCGGCGATGCGCGCGATGCCTCCGACCTCCGCCCTGCTCCCGTCGTCCTTCTTCACCGTGAACGGCATGAGGTGCCCGTGCAGGTCGTTGAAGAAAAGGATGGTGAGGTTGATGGGCGCCGCCGTCGCGGACTCTCCGGCTCGCTCTGCTGCAATCGGAGCGGCCTGCTCCGAAGAGCTGTTCTGGCCATGACACCCAAGCCCTGCCGCCAGCAGCGCCAGCGCCAGCAGCGTAGGCCATAGTGTCCTGACAATCCTTTGCATTGAGGTTACTCTCCCGCTTCCATTGAGGTTAAGCTGCATCTCCGGGAACTGCCTGGCCTGGCGGGAATTCTACCTGACAGCGATTTTAAAGGTATGAAAAATCTGCTGCTCGGAAGTATCGGAGATTGAGATGATAATGAATTCTTCTCCGGGGGCTTCGTAATCTTTGGGTACCGGCCATGAGATCATTCCCTTCTTGGAGATTTTCATGCCCTCCGGACCGGAGTCCAGCGAATATGTGACGCCCCCTCTCTTGGATTTGACGTCGAGATTATACTCATACTTTTCACCCCTCTTAGCGTCCGGCTGTGGAGCGGAGGCCACGAACAAGTAATCCAAGCCGGATGCCTCCAGGCTGTCCATGATGTTAAAGTATTGGATCACGATTTTATCGTTGGATTCGGGGACCATTAAGATCAGGTTGGCGTCCGGAACAAAATGAAATCTTTTATCCAGCGTGAAGTAGGTCTTGATCCACATGTTGGCATTAGGGAACTTTTCGCTGACCTTGATTTGGGTGAGCGGCCTCTCGTCTCCATTGACATAGAATGAGAGGTCGAAGTCTGGATCTTTTGATCCCCTCTCCGGGCCTTTTAGTCCCAAGAAAAAATTGCCCGAATTGGCGGGCAGATACATGCGGTTCTTTTCCAGGCCGGGCATGATATTTTTCAATTCCGGAGTAAAAATGCCGCTCCAGGTGTAAATAAAACGGCCGTCGGGTCCAGGGACCACGGTGCCCACGGAGTCGTGTTCATAATAAACATAGGCTTTTCCTCCGGCCAGGAAAATGGTAGCCAGTCCGGATGGAGATCCGCTGGTGTGCCACAGGCCGTAGGTAAGGCCGTCAGCGGAGGCTCGAATATGCACGAAGTCGCGGTAACTGCTGTAATACGTTTTGATGTCCTTGCCGGCAATTCTGTTGCGCACGATATCAAAGAAGTTGAATGTGGTATTGTCGAGAGGTTCCGTTCCCCGAGCCCTGAGCATCAGCATAGGGCCATCAGTGAGGGAGCCCATCGCAATGTTCTTGACCACTCCGTTTATAGGCAGCTTGGCCGTTAATTCCTTTTTACCGCTGGCCAGGTCGAAGCGCTGGATGATGTTGTTGTCCACCGAGATCACCACCAGTTTGGTGGCGCCGGCCGCGAACAGGACATTGTCCTGGGCCAAGGGGATGTAGCGCACAATCTTGAGCTCGTTCACGTCAAAGACGGCCAGCTTGCGGATTTTGTTGAGATGGAGCACCAGGTAACGGCCGCCCGCTCCCTCCGTAAGGTCGTTGATGGTGGAGGGGAGGGTGTAGGTAATCATTCCGTCGAAAGGTTTATGGGCCTTGATGTTGTTGTCCAGATCGGCCTTCATCGGAATTTTCGATTCCGCCTGAAATGAGGCCTGATAGTCGGACGGTTCCGTATAGATGAACGAGCCGTCCTTGCGGGTGTATTTGATCATGAACATATAATTGATGTCCTGGCCGATTTCCGGGTCCGCACTCAGTATGAGGTTCACGTCCGCGGATTGGTCGGCGATGGTTGCGTGAAACTCCTCCATCCGCGCGGCGAGCTCGGGTCTCGAGTCAGGTTCGGAAATGCTGAGGCCGGGGCCGAATTCGTCCTTGCGCCCGATGAAAATGGAGACCTGGGACAACTGGTGCATCGGATCGAGCAGCTTTATCTCGGCCTTCAAGATCACGCGGCCCGGCTCACGGCTGACCTCGTTGATGCCGATCCCCTTCACCCGGCCCTGCATCAGGGTGGCCAGCTCTGGCGCGGGGATGGCGAATCCGATCTGCGTGGTTGCCACCTTGGCGGCGGCGATGCCGATCAAAGCTCCGCGCTGGTCCACAATGGGCCCTCCCGAATTGCCGGGGTTGAGGTCGCCGTCTATCTGCACCGCGATGGTGCGGCCATGGTCATCGGTGCGGATACTGGAGACCGAGCCGCGGCTGATCGTGATCGAGGGATTGCGCTCATTGAGCGAAAGCATCTCGCCGAAGGGGAATCCCAGGATGTAAACGGGCATGGTCTCCTGGATGTTTACAGGGGCCAGATAATTGATCGGCTCGGGCAGGCCGCGCGCCCTGATCTCCAGAACCGCGAGGTCCGTAACCCGGTCCTCGCACAGGACCTTGGCGTTCTCGATCGTGAGCTCGTTGGACTCGCCGCTGTTGAAAATAACATTGACGCGCCGGAGCTCCGGGGAGGGATCAAAAATCACGTGAGCGTTCGTCACCACGTAACCGGTATAGCCGTCTTTATAAAATAAAAACCCGGAGCCGCTGCCCTGAAATCCCATGGAGTCCAGTTCCAGATAGACCGTGGCCGCCTTCAATTTCTGCAGCGTGTCTCCGGAAAGGGGCTCCTGGGCATGCAGGGTCAAGGGGAGGGCACAGAGAAAAAACAGCAAGGCCAGCCGCGCCATTGTCCTCATATTATCCTTTCCTCCATGGGGCGAGTCTATCCTGGGCCCGGCGCCGGGTTCCGGGCCTGCCAGCGCTTGTCTCATATACTATGCAATAATCAATAGCATTCCGGTCGTGGGATGTCAAGGGATGGAGGATACGGAGCGATGGAACATAGGCATTGGCTGGAAAGGATGGCGTGGACCGCGAAACGAGGCCTGCTGGCCTAAATTTCCTTGACCGGCCGCGCCGGGTTGCCCGCAACCACCGTTCCCGCCTCGACGTCGCGCGTCACCACCGACCCCGCGCCCACCACCGCGTTCGAGCCCACGGTCACGCCGTCGAGGATGATGGCGCCCGCGCCGATCCACGCGCCGCTCTCGATCTTGATCCCGCGCGCGCTGAGACCCTGCTCCCGGATGGGACGCCCGGCGTCTTCATGAACGTGGTCCACCGGCAGGACCATCGCGCCCGGCGCCAGGATCACGTCGTCGCCCAGCTCCACCCCGCCCTGACCGGTGATCACGCAGTTCAACCCGATCACGCATCTCCCGCCGATCCGGATGCCGGCGTTCGGCAGCCCCCGGAAATTATATACGTGAAGAACCGCGCCCCGCATCACCCTGGTCCCGGCGCCGATCTCAAGCCCGCCCGGCCGCCCGTGCAGATATACGCCCTGGTCCAGGTACACGCCGCCGTGAATCGTGATGTATTCCGCCCCCCGCACCCGCACCCCGCGCTCCATGGCGAACCGGCCCGAGCCCTTGATCCACAGCCGGTCCCACGCCGCGCGCAAACCGATGCCGGCAAGCCCCGGCACCCACGACGCCGCGTCAATCATCGCGTCCCGGAACCAGCCCGCCAAGCTCCCGTGCGCCAACGATACATACTCGGAAACGCCCGGCGCCGCGCCGTCTGGCCGCCCTGAACTCATTGCCCCATCATTTTATCATGAAACCCGGCCCATGCGACTTTGTCGGCCGCGGCTGGCGAGCGCGATGGGCCATGATATAATCAATTCAGTAATCCGCTGCTTGCTTTACTTCCTGAAATAGCAGTTCCAAGGAGGGAAAGAAGATGTGTATCAGTACTCCCGTCTTCAGAAAGACCGTCCTCGCCTTCATTTTCATTTTTGCCCTGATCCTGTCCGGCTGCACCAAACAGGATGCGGAGGAGGCGGGGGACGAATCCACCGAGGCGGCGGCGCCGGACCGGGGCGATAATAGCAGGGCCGAGTCCGCGGGCCGGGACCGCGGCGATTTGCCGGAGCTGACCACGGGGGAGGCCGCGGCCCTGGCGTACAAGGAGGCCAGGAAATGGCGCTCGGACGCGGTGCTGTGGTACATCATGCCGACGAGCCCGGACCTGCGCGCAGGGGACAACGACCTGGCGTGGTCCTGGAGCTTGATCTACGCGAACCCCGGCGACGACAAGACCTTTATCGCGCTCATCAAGTACGGCCGGATCACGGAGGCCAAGGAGCAGACCCACGTGGTCCGCGAGATCCCGGTGCCCGACGACCTTCCGGCCAAGGCGCCGAAGGTGACGCTTCAGGACGCGGCCCGCGCCATCCATAAATCGGGCGGTTCGGAGTGGGAGACGCCGCTGTGCGTTTACATCGTGGAGAACAGCTACCAGCGTTTCCGGGGCCAGGCAACGTGGGATTGCCTGGCGGCCTCCACCCAGACGCTCTTCACGGTGGACGGCTTGAGCGGCAAGGTCATCAGCATCCGGGATTATAAGGGCACGGAGATCGCGCCGGAGGCGGCGAGAGGGCGGCCGCTGGCCAAGAACAGCGAGCGTTTCAAGATGGCCCGGTTCATTTTCGGGTTTTTCGAGGCCATGGACCAGGGCAAGTATGACGCGGGCCTTTCCATGATGGACCCCGCGCTCGCGGGCAACAAGCAGACGCGGGACATGTGGAAGCAGAGCTTCAAGGGGCTTTCGGCGGTGCGGGCGGTGTCGGTCTTCCAGGAAGACCCGAGAAAGTGGACCGAGGGCCGGCCCCTGTTCAAGGCGGTGATCTACGCGGTGCCCAAGTCCGGCGACCAGTCGGGCGGCTGGGACCTGGGCGAGAACACGCGCTTCATCTCTCTCGTCCCGGCCGGCGCGGGCTGGAAGATCGCGGAGATTGCAACGGGGAGGTGAGTTCCCGCAAAGCGGGGATCCATGTTCGTCGCCGATAATATTCATAGTGAGCGTTGCAGATCAGCCCTCAGCCTTCGTGATCTATGGTCCCGCGCATGTTTATTATGATAATCGGAATTCTTAATGCCCAACTGCAATGCTTCTCCGCCGGCGTTATTTAATAGGCAGTTGATATTTTTTGGCGTCCATTTCCAATCCGATAATCGTCTGGTTCGGCTCTCCCTCTTTCTGTTTAAAGGTCAACATGGCTTTGGTATTATCGTTGATGGGGGCCGTAAACACCTCGGAGATGGTATAGGTGTCATCGTCCGATTCCATGTCCCAATCGCCTTCAAGGTCAACGCTTAACAAGAGCCTCGGCCATTGCGCCGTCATGGAGGCGTCCACCAGCAGGCGCTGGTTGTTTTGCACGATGCCGTCGCCGTGAGACCTTTCCGGGTACTCGCTGATCTGGTACTTAAGGTTGCCGGTGAGGTTACATTCGGGTTCGAGGAGGCTCTCACTTTTTTTAATACCTAATCCTTTATCCGCGGTCAGCACCGCCATCCACATCGGCTCGTTGAGATCAACGGTGGCGGAATCGCCGTCGTAAATCGAGGAGAGCGGGAAGCGGTTGAAGGACAAGGTTATGAGCCAACTATTGGCAATATCTTCCATCCTGTCAGTATATTTTCCTTCTATCCAAACCTTGCGAGCATTCAGCGCGTTGTCAAGTCGTTCTTCAACTGTTTGACCAAGTTGGGAGTCATATTGGGGGGGATTGTCAAGGAGAATCTTATCAATATTTGCGTTTCTCGGATCCCGGTCGCCATATATGGTGAATTTGATGGCCGCGCTCAGGTTGGTAACGTCCGGCTGATCCTTACGGGTGGGAACGGAAAACGAAATCTGCGTCCTGGAAAGGAAGTAGGGTATGGGACCGGGCCAACCCGCTGGACACTCTTTGAGGTAGGTGCTGCAACTCAATTTATAATATGAGGCGAAATTGTCAGCCGTATCGCCGGAAAGCAGGCCGTAGGGATTAATACTGATAGTAATATGCTGGCCTTCGTTCGAATAGCCCAGGCCAGCGGCTATGGAACGAGTGGTTTCCGCTTTCTCCGCCGTGCCATCCCCTGTATCGCTGCCTGAGGAAGAATTGACCCGATTCCGGACAACGTCTTTTGCTTCCTGTTCGTCGGCTTTCTCTTCGACTTCCGGTTCTATTTTCTTTTTTGCCTCTTTTTTTTCCTTGGCCACATATTCAAGGTTGTTTGAATAAAAGATATAGACTTCACGCGCGATTTCATCTTTGGAAGATTTCGAACTCGAACTAAGTTTTCCGTAGCACTCTTTCATGGATATTTTGCCTCCGTTACAGCCATAATCCACAATAAATATATCTATATGATCTTTTTCAAGATACTGGTCGTAAATTTCCTGCTTTAAAACATCTTTCCGCTTTTTAAGTTCCGGAGGCGCATTTTTAAAACAATCATTAGCGACAATACCGTTGCCTAAACAATTGTTTGTTACGTAATCCATAACTTCCTGATCACCGGAAGCATTCTGCGCTTTTGACTTCTCACTCATCAGCAGCGCGAAAATTACGGCGAATAGAATCAAGCAAGTATTTTTCATTATTCTTCTCCTTTTGAAATGCTGTCGGGATTGGCTGATGGCTTTTGAACATGAAAATATGATGTCGAAAATACCGGATAGTGGCCTTGCTGGCTCGATCTTTCATAGCTGCCTTTGAGCTCCGTTTCTTTGCATTCCTGGCCCACATAGAACTCCGCCTTGTCGAAATATTTCCGGTCGGGAGTTGGCAAATAGTTTACGAACTCCACCCGGATGGAATTTTCGCCTTGGACCAGGTATCCGGTCACGTCAACGCAGGTGGTTGGTTCCACGTTGCTGTGCACCGTCGAGTCATAGACTGCGAAATCGGCGCCACCGGCCTGTCGCATGTAAATCCGCCACGTGATCCTGGTATTTCCTCCGATGGTTACCTTTACCAGTACTTTGTCCTCTGGTTTAAGCGCGATCGTCATCTGAGACCTCCTTTGGTTTGATGGTTGGATAAACAGGTCAACTCCATAACCTTGCTCGACTTTAATTTCTGGTTACCAATAGGGGAGGAGTCTTGCGCCTGCCTTTTAAGGCAGCCGGCAATCCGGCATTTTTTCTGGAGGGCAATTAAGGGCTTGTCGTTCGCGTCCATTTTGGTTCCTCCTATCCCTTGAAAGGGTTGGCCTGAACCTAAATCATGAAAATGCAACGAACCGCTGCGGACATGAGGGGCAAACCATCGAGGCGACAAACCTAGCGATGAAAGGATCGGGCATCTCCCGCTCCCGCCCCATAGCTTGCCGCGGAAGATATTTATATCAAATCCAGATATATTTGTCAAGAAAAAAATGGCCGGATGCGAATAAATTATGCCAGCTTTGTAAATTCGGCAGTAATATTCAGGCGTTGGCCGCCAAATCCCGCGGCGCCGCCCGGGCCGGGTCGGGAACCTGTCAAGGGCCACCCGGGAAAAAGGCGGCGGGATTGGCCGTGGCCGGCCATATGTTTAGGGAGTGCGGGCCATGAAGGCGAGAACGTGGGCGGCCAGTTCCTCGCCTTTTTCTTCTTGGAGGAAGTGGCCGGCGCCGGTGATAGGGATTTCGGGGTGGTCCTTGGCCCCGGGCACGATGAAGCGGAAGTAGAGGTTGCCGCCGCGGGTGATGGGGTCGTGGTCGGAGAACATGATGAGGGTGGGCCGGGTCCAGGTCTTGAGGAATTGCTGGGCGGCCTTGAGCTCGGGCGCGGCGGGGTCGGTGGTCTTGGCCGGGACCAGCAGCGGAAAGGCGCGCGCGCCGGCCTTGTATTCGGGTCCGGGGAAAGGCGCGTCGTAGGCCGCCATCACCTCCGCCGGCATGGAGTCGCCTTTGCCGACGGGGTTTTGCGGATCGAGGTCAAAAAAGCCGTGGCGCAATATCTGACCGACGGGCAGGTCCGGCGTGGCCTTCACGTAATTTTGCCAATGGATGAAGCCCTCGGGCAGCGGGCCTTCGCCGGTAGGCAGGCCGGTGTTCATGATGACCAGGCGCGAAAAGCGCTCCGGCATCAGGCTCGCCACGCGGAGTCCGATCAACCCGCCCCAGTCCTGGACCACCAGCGTGATGCGGTCGAGGCCGAGCGCCTCGATCAGGCCCATGATGGTGTCGCGGTGCATCTTGTAGGTGTATTCGCTTAGCTCAGTGAACTTGTCGGAGCGGCCGAAGCCGATGAAGTCCGGCGCCACCACGCGGCGCTCCCGGGCCAGCAGCGGAATCATCTTGCGGTAAAGATAGCTCCACGACGGCTCGCCGTGCAGGCACAGCACCGGCTCACCCGAGCCCTCGTCCACGTAATGCACCCGCATCCCGTTGAGCTCCACGTAGTGCGGCTTGAACGGGAAACCGGGCAGGTTCTGAAAACGCTCCTCCGGAGTGCGGATCATCGGCATGATTGTCTCCTTTCTCTTTCGGGGCGAACAGCGGCGCTGGACCGCTACATGCCTTTCGGAAATTTCAGCCCCTTTTTGCCCTTGCCGATCAGGCGGGTGATTCCGGTGAGGCCGACGCCGGCCAGGATGCTGTCGTCCTGGTACGGCGCCGGCTTTTTGGCCTCGCGGCCCTTCCGCACCCAGACGCCGTCGCCATAGGTGTGGTAATAGGTCCAGCGCGGCGGCGGGTCGGAGACGGGCGTGGCTTCGGGCGCGCGGGACTTTTTCCTGATGTTGCGCGAGATGTAGCGGGCGAGCGCGCGGCTGATCACGCTGGGCCGGCCGATCTCGCTTTCGTAGCGCTGCTCGAGCATGCGGGCGCGGCCGCGGACGGCTTCGCTGGGATGATAGGTCTTGATCGAGTGGAGGAAAGAGTGGAAGCCTCCGGCGATCAGGCGGTCGCGCTTGGCCAGGGCCTGGCGGAAGGGGTCGGGGTCGTCCTTGTAGAGGGCGTAGGAGTCCATGACGCTCTCCATCATCTGCAGGGTGGGCGGGCCGTTCACGTCGCGCAGCCGGTCGTGGACGTATTGGAAGGTTTCCTTGATGTCGTCGCGGGTGCAGTTCTGATATTTATAAACGTGGTCGCTCCAGAAATGGAGGTCCTGCCATTTGTAATCGTTGCTGATGCGTCCCTCCTCGATCATGCGGTCATAGAGGGCGGTTCCGGGGCAGGGCAGGACGTGGGAGACCTGGTAGAACATCGGCTTGAGCGCGACGAACTGGTCCACGTCGGCTTTCAGGTTCTCTTTGGTGTGGAAGTCCAGTCCGAGCACGAGCGAGCCGGTGGGCTGGATGCCGTGCTGGCGCAGGCCGTCGAACATCTCCTGCACCGAAGTGCCCTGGCGCTTGCCGTAGCGGTCGTTGCCGTTGCCGCACAAGAAGCTCTCCACCCCGATCCACACCATCTGGCAGCCGTTGTCGCGCAGCTCCTCCGGCGTGTATTGCGAGAGCGAGCGGATGGAGCCGAACGTGTAATAGCGAACGCTCCAGGTGCTCTTGTGGCTCCGCAGCAGGCGGCCCAGCTCGCGCACGTACTCCGGGTTCAAAAAGAAGTCCTCGTCCCACAGCATCACGATGATCTCGCGGAAACCCATCCGCTTCTGGTAGTTCCGGATGTAACGGTACACCTGCTCCGGCTCGGCCACGTAAATTTTCTTCTTATGGTAAAAGGCGCTGGTGTTGCAGAAGTCGCAGCCGTTGGGGCAGCCCAGGCTCACCAGGATCGTGGGGATGCGCATGTGCACGCCGTTCGCGCCGATGAACCCGCCCAGGGAGAACATGGGGATGTGGTACTGCGTGATCTCGCGCCCCACCGGCTCATCGCCCAGGACCCGGCGCATGAAGCGCACGCCTTCCTCCCGGCAGAGGTGGTCGGCGTGGCCGCGGATGTAGGCGGCGTCGCCGTCCACGTCGCCGGGCACCGGGCTGTCCAGCGTGCCCACCCCGTAGCCGCCGACCACGATCTTCGCGCCCGGGCATTTCTCGCGCACCCGCTTCATCATCCGCGCGATCTTCGCGGTGTGTACGCTCTTCAATTGGAAACACACGTAGTCGTAGCCGTTCTCCAGCTCGCGGTCGAACTCGTCCCAGTGCGGGTTCTCCAGCACCGTGCATGGGTTGGAGATGTTCTCCGCGATCAGGTAGAGCGCGAAGTAATGGCCGTACATGTCGAGCCGGAAGGCCCCGTGGCCGCGGGTCCAGCGGGTGCTCATCAGGTTGTACAAGTCCTCGCCCCCGGCCAGATCACTGGGGCCGTAGTTCGCGGTCAACAGCACGCGGGGTTTTCCGTTCAATTCCGCCTCCTTGTTTCATGGGCCATGCCCGTTCCGTCGGCACGCCCGCAACTGATAAAACGGCCGGCGAAAATGGCCGCCCGCCGTATGATTGATACCCGCTATATGAGGGAAAGTTCCATGCCTGTTAAATCGCCCGGTCCGAAGGCATCGCCCCCGGAATTCAGCGGATAAGGATGAAATGATCTTTATATTTTATCAGCGCCGGAGCGAAAAGTCAATGATAATTATTTCAGCCATGCGCCTTTTCTCGCCGCATTTATTCCTATCAATTGTTAGGCCGGAGGTGGATTTTCCCGCAAGCGGCCCCCGGCCCGGCATTGGAACGGTGCCGTTATTTAAAGGGCGCGCGCGAGCAGGAGGCCGGGCAACGGGCGGGAAGTAATAAGAAGATTAACGGGACGTTCTCTGAAAATCAAGGCAGCCTAAGCGGTTTAATACAAATATATTAGCGGCTTCGCTGCTTCACCGGGCGGTAAATAATATTTTGCGGGTGCGTTTACCGAACGGTTAAGCCGCCCTCCGCCGCCATGCGGCCGCGCATGAAAATAATAATAAATTAATTTACCGGCCGTTCTATGGTTGCTTGAATTAATCGGGCGCCGGGCGATATTTTATCACATGGTCAGGACGGCCTGGCCCCGGGTTTTTCTCTCATGGATGTAGCGGTGGGCGTCGGAAATCATGAAAGGGGCTGAAGAGCGAGGAGTGGGAATCAACGGGGAGTTTCCCTGGCTACTGGCTGCTGGCTACTGGCTACTACTTTTCCATCCGCGCCCGGAGGAACTGGATGCGTTCCTGGAGCTCCTGGTTCCCGATGTTGCGGTAGCGCTCGGGCAGGAGGTTCTTGGAGCTGGCTTCGAACACGGAGAGGACCTCCATGTATTCGATGTAGTAGTTGTCGCGCGACGGGATGAAGTCGCCGAGCGCGCGTTCGAGGTGCGCGCCGGAGATGGCGGCGCTGCCGGACTCGGAGGCCAGCCGGTCGGCCGCCACCATCAGGCCTTCCAGGTCCGCGCCGGAGTAGCCCTTGGTGCGCTCCGCGGCCGCGGCCAAGGCCTCAGCCGCGCGGTCGAGCACGAACCCGTTCTTCCGGGCCACCGCCTCCACGATCTCGCGGCGCTGCTCCGGGGTCTCCGGATAGAACATGGGGATTTTGAGGTCGAGCCGGCCGGGGCGCTTGAGGTCGGTGTCCAGCTTGTCGGGCCGGTTGGTGAGCACCATGAACACGATCTTGCCGCGGTGGCCGCCGTCGCTCATGAATTCCTTCAAGCGCGCGATCACGCGGCTCTCCGTTCCCGAGTCTCCCTCCCGGTCGCCGGTGCCCAGGTTGCGGTCGGCCTCGTCAATCACCACCAGCACGTAACCCAGCGCCTGCACGATGGACAGGATGCGCTCCAGGTTCGCCTCGGTGGCGCCCACCCACTTCTCGCGGAAGCTCTTGAACTTGATATAGGTGAGCCCGCTCTCCCGCGCGAAGGCCTCGGCCAGAAAGCTCTTGCCCGTGCCCATGGGCCCCACCAGCAGGATCCCCATCGGCGCCCGCCGGGACTCGCCCTTCCGGATCGCGTCCGCCACGCCCGCCAGCGTCCGCTTGATCTCGGGCATTCCGCCCAGCGCCTCGAACCCGTGCCGCGGCTCGATCACCTCCACCAGCCCCATGCACTCCCGCTCGATCACTTCCTTCTTCTTCCGGCCCACGCCCTCCATGCTCACCGCCGTCCGCGACTCCTTGGCCTGCTTGAAAATGCCCTCGATCTGAATGCGGGTGAGCCCCGCGGTCATCTCGGCCATCAGGTTCGGCGCGAGGCCCTGCACCGGGAAGCGCGACGCCACGTGGTTGATGAACTTCAGCCGCTCCCCGTAATCCGGCAGCCCGACCTCGATGGTCATGAGCTGCGGCATGCTCCGGATCTTGCGGTTCACCTCCATCAGGTTCTCCGCGATCAGAACCACGATGTTGTCCGACGTCAGCAGCACCGGGTCGCGCGACCAGTCCTGAACCGCCACCAGGCACGCCCGGTCCTCCGACGACAAATAACCGATGTCGCCCTCCGGCGTCAGCGTCTCCAGATAATCTATGATCACCGCCGCCCGCTGCGACTGCACCCCGATGAACTCGCCCAGCAGACCCAGCACCCGGCTCGGCGAAGCCGGGATCACGCCGCTCCAGTCCTCCTCCCGCTTCGCCCGGCGGTGAATCGTGATCCGACGGATGAACGTCTCCCGCATCTCCGCCTTGGTGAACCGCAGGCCCTCCGACAAATTGTAAAAAACCACGAGCTCCTTGGTCCGGCTCAAAAACCGGGTCAGGAACTCGATCAGCGTCACGTACTCGAGCTTCCCGCCTTCCTCCCACGGCACCAGGTCACCGGTGTTGGAATGCAGCAAAAACTGGCTCGCCTCCCCCGACAAGTAGCCTTCGCGCAGCCGCTCCGCCCAGCTCGAAAATATAAGCGTCTCATCGCTCATGGACATATTGTACATCATCGGGATTGGCCGGGAAAGCGGCGGGTATCATTGCCTTGGTGTCCCGGCAATATCTTACAAGCTCCGGCCTGCTTATAAGAGGCCGCGGATGAACGCGGATGAACGCGGATAACATAAATTATTTTTTCCGTTTTCATCTGCGTCCATCCGCGTTCATCTGCGGCAACTCTTAAATATTAAATAACATAGCTCATTGTAAAACCGTTTTTGGGACACGGCCCTAGCGCCGCACGCAGGTGAGACTTGGCGCCCCGAAATTGAGGACCAGGGTTTTTCTCCGGAAGTTGATGCGGGTCACCATGGTCCCGAATTCCTGGCGCGCGTAGGGGTTGTCCCAGCGGCGGTAGGGGCCGAGGTCCACGGCCTCGCCGTTAACGAGCATGGGCCCGGACCAGCCGACCTGGATCACGCCCTGGCTCGGCGACTCGTAATGCACCGACGACCCGATGTCCACCACGGCGTTCTTCATCGCCGTCACGAAGTCGGCGAACGCGCCGTTGTGCTCCACGTCGCCCATTTCCACGATCCAGACGTTGTCGGTGTTGTACGCGATCAAATCCACCGTGTCCGCCCACACCGGCGCGGCCTGCGAGTAGAGCGCCAGGTAGGCGTCGCCCTTGCGGCCGATGGTCCAGTTCTCGGTCTGGGTGTATTCGTCGAATTTAGACCGCGGAAAATAGGCGTGAGTGTAATCCGGCAGAATGGAGCCCCAGTCAATCGGAGCAATCGGAGCGGGCAGGTATTGCTCGAGCGTGCCCAGCGCCGGCAGATGATACTGGAACACCCCCACGTTCTTATGCATGGTGGCGCGGGGCACGAAGCCGCCGGTCCAGTCGCTCCCGAAGTCCGCGACCAGCGGGAACGCGCCCGGGAAAGCGGTCACCACGAAGCAGTCCTTGTCAATCACCGCTTTCCACTGCAAGCTCTGGCCGGTCCAGTTGAACGGCTTCCAGTCCTGCGCCCCGGAGAGCTGATAATAGGGCGTGCGATAGGTGTAGGTGTTGACGGCTTCCAGCGCCGCCCCGCGGGTCATCGGCGCCACGTCGGTCACGACCCCGATCAGCTCCTGCGTCCCCACGAACGGCCGGATCAGAGTCAGGTCACTCCAGGTGTTGCCCGCCCACATATCATAATAGTCAACCAGGTTGAACGTGCCCTCCACGATCTCCGGCGCCATGTACCCGGTCATGCCCCACCAGAACATCACGTCGTCAAAATCGCTGAACCCGATCCCGTAATCCGCCCCTTGCTCCAGCGTGATGCTGTCGCGCTGGCGGTGCTCGAAATTATCCTTGGCGTCGTCCGCGGCCTGTTCGATCAGGTCCGGCGTGAAGTAACCGTCGCTGGTGGCGAGGAAGGAGCCGGTGAAGTCGCCGGCCCCGAGCTGGGTGACGGACCCGAGCGGGACCAAGTCGGCCATGATCCACGCCGCCGTCCGGGTCGAGTCCGTAAGCCCGTTCACCAGGTGGTCCGGATAGGTCCGGCCGTGCGTGGTCGCGTATAGCCCTTTATAATAATTGCAGGCCATATCAAAGGCCATGATATCGAGCACCATGGCGGCCTTGGTCCGGATGGCCTCCTCGTCCGCGTAATCCGCGAGGTTCACGAGCGGCGGCATGTCCTCGTTGAAATAGACGTTCGAGTGCCACTCCGAAAAGCCGAACCGGCCGCGGTAATCCAGCCACTCGTGAAGCATCGGCCGCGCGTGCTCCGCGTGCTGTCTTCCCGTCATCCCCGAGTTGGGGAACACCTCGTCCGGATACAAGAGACCCGCCAGAAGCTCCGCCGTGTGAAAAAGCACCTGGTGGTTCTCCGACCACCACACCATGTCGTCCGGACCCGGCTCGTCCAGCCAGTATTTGAAATTCAGCACCGTGGCCTTGAGGTCGTCGCGCAGGGCGTCGGGCAGACAGTGGTTGCTACGGTCAATGAAAAGGATGCGGAGCAGAGCGTTCATCTGGAAGTCGGAACAGTCCTCCCGGTTGCCAAGCTTGGTCATGCTGTTGTAAAGGGCGGTCTCGTCAAACGGGCCGGCGTTGACATAGGCCCGGCACACCTGCCCGTAAACCGAGTTGCTCCCGGGACCGCTGTTCTCATTGCAATGGGCCAGGTACTGCGCCTTCCGCGACAAATAGTCCGCCGAAGGCATGACCGCCACCGCTTCCCAAGCCTCATCCTCACCGCTGAATCGGCACGAGGCCAGGACCAGATGCAGGATGCCAAACAGAATAATAACGCAAAATGCCCGCGATAATTTTTTCATCTTCGTCGCTCCTCCCGTTTCCGGCGACAGCATAGCAACTCCATCAAGGCATGTAAAGCATCCCCGCCATTCATGGCGGGTACGAGGCGCCGGAGCGATGAGGAGGGGCGTTTCAACGTCCTTATCGTTCCATGGGCTTCAGCCGTTCCCGCGCTCCTGATGGATAAATCCTTTATTTCGAGAACCCGGTTGAAACGGGGTCTTCAAGATATGCGGCGCCGCCGCTACACCCGCGCTGAAGCACGGGCCTATTACGAGAGCAAGGCCGGTGAACCGGCCTCCTTACTCATCTTTTCCTCATGCCGGATTCCAGGTGTTTTTGTCCCGGGGGGACATCTCGATATTAGCCCAGGAATTTATTCCCGGGAACCCGGGCGTCAATCAACCGCCAAGTCCCGGAGGGACGGCCGAGATTTCCATCGTCCCTCCGGGACTCGAATGATGATGACAGCCGGCCCACCCAGCGATGAATCTCTGGGCTACTATCCGCCGCCCCTGCCGGGGCTGAAAATGTCGTTGCCGGCATCCAGGCGGTTCAGTTTCTTGTAATCTCCCAGTTGACTTTTTGATTTGATTCCGCCCCAACCGTTAGAATCGCAAAATCTTGTGAGAATATTATATCAACTTTTTCACCGCCAACCCAGGCATTAATCTTATTTATCTCCCATCCCTCCGGAATTTTTATGTTCAGGGTTAAAACGGCTCTCGCCGGCAGGTCCACGTACCCGCTGATCTTTTGCGGCCCGACCTCGATGCCGTAGAGGGCGCAGGAGAAGGAGTAAGGGGACATGGGGATGCGGGGCTCGACGATCCATCCGCCGGGCGTGGGGGTGATTCCGGCGAGGCGGGCTATGGCCCAGAGGGTCTGGC
Source organism: bacterium (assembly GCA_035527835.1). Taxonomy (GTDB): domain Bacteria; phylum RBG-13-61-14; class RBG-13-61-14; order RBG-13-61-14; family DATKZS01; genus DATKZS01. The sequence continues at coordinate 49,657 of DATKZS010000005.1, read as the reverse complement.
AGTGGGCGTGGGCGTTCTGGATGGGGTACATCTGGGGCCCGGTGTTCATGATGGGGTTTTTCATGTACCAGGTCTCGGCGGGCCGGTCGGAGACGGCGGAGTTCCAGGCGTCGGGTCCGCTCCAGATGCCGTACCAGGTCCCGGGATAGACGGAGGCGTGCCAGGCGAGCGTGTTGCGCTTGACCTCGTCCCAGCCGAGCTGCTGGTCAAAACGGGAGAGGGCGACGGCGGCGGGTCCGTTGATGGCGAACCAGATTCCTCCCTCCTCCTGCTCGCCCTTCCTGGTGGTGAGCGAGCCGGAGACGGAGTTCGAGATGATCATGCCGAGCACGGACGGCTCCTTGAGGCGCTTGACGATCGTGTCCACCATGACCTTTTCGCGCTCCGGGGGGAGCGTGCCCTGAGCCAGCAGCGCCCAGGCCTGCGGCTCCAGGAAGATCACGTCGTCGCCGTAGGGCTTGCCCAGGCCGGACCAGGAGCGGATGAGGTGGTCGCCGGCCCAGGCGGCGTTGAGCGCTACGCGCATGCGGTCGAGGTAATCGTTCGCGGTGCGGGCGGTGGCGGCGTCGCCGCGGGCGGAAGCGAGGTCGCGCACCTGGGGCATGATGTAACAGGCCATGGCGGTGTTCATGATGGACTCGCCGCGCTTGTAGGTCATGATGATGTCCAGCGGGTTCGAGCCGGCGGTGAGCAAAGTCATCTCGTCGTTCCAGTCGGAGAGCTTGAGCCTGGGGTTCCCGCGGGGACCGGTGCCGACGATGTTGACGAGGTGGTTGAGCGAGCGCTGCGCGTGGTCCCAGACCGTGCCGGATTCGTCACGGGCAAGCGGGTAATACGGCTCGACCTGGTCCAGGAACGCGAAGTCGCGGGTGGCGGAAACATATTCGGACAGCGCCCACAAGAACCAGAGGTCGAGGTCGCCGGGTCGGTAGGGCACGGAGTAGCGCTTGCCGTAGCCTTCCAGGTCGTAGAAGAGCCGGCCGTCCGGGTCCTGGCAGCGCGTCATGAACGTGAGCACGTCTCGCGCCCGCTCCGGCTTGTAATAAGCAAGCGTCATGGCGAAGGCCGCATAGTCGCGGGTGGCGCCGTTGCCTCCGGAAAAATAGAGATAGTTTGATCCCTGGGGGATGAAATACTCCTGGTAATAGGCGTCGTAGAGGGAAGAGCTCAGGAAGTAATAATAATCCCAGACCAGTTCTCTGCCTACAAATTTATCATCGTTTGTAACGAGGCTTGGAGACTGGTTTTTCCAATAATTTTTATTCGAATTCCATTGCTCTTCGGTCATCTGGTGGAAAAATACCGCAAGGTCATCATAATCAATTGCGTCCATACCCTTGATGTAGCCATAGATGAAGCGCATGGTAAGGTTCGAGTTAGCCGGGACCTGCACATGCACTTTGGGAGCGAGGCATGCGCGAATCTGAGGGCGAGGCGTCGGATCGGGGACCTTCTCGCCGGCGCGGATCAATTGCGCGGCAGGCCCCATGATAGGCGAACCCTGATGAAAAAGCTGGTTCGGATCCGTGATCCATGTTTCCGGCTGTTGATCCGGACTTGAGACGAAAAGGGCCGGCAACTCAGGGTCCACTGACATAGGTTTATCAGGAAATCCCCCGAGCGGGCCAAAGATCCGTTTAGGTTCAGCCTTGAGGAGCCGCCCATCCTGGTCGATAATCATCCTTACTTTTTCATTCCGGATTGCCTTTGGGGTCGGTCGGAGGACAAGGAAGTCTTTCTTGAGCTTCATGTTCACGTCCCAATACTCTATGTAGCAAAGATCCTTGGAGCTACTGGAGGTGTTCTTAATGGTGACTTCGGAAACAAGGATGGTAAGGTTGCCCACCGGCGCCCACACCGTCCGCTCAAAATCGAGGCCGGGGACGCGCAGACGTTTCGAGAAATATCCGGCCCCGAAGACCCTCTCCCACTGCGCTCCTTGCGGAACCATTTCATCTCGGTCCACCAGCACGGTGGCGCCGTCAATGATCCAGCCGAAGCCGCCCGCATGCTCGCCCTTTTCCGGTTCATACTCATTGAGCCAGATGGCGCCGGACTCGCCGTAGAAGAGCTTGACGAATCCCAGGTTGTAGGCGTTGGCCACGACACGGTCGTTGCCGAGCTGGTGCCACTGGAGATTGTTCGGGGCCCAGGTCTTGGGGTCCCAGACGGCGCGGGGGTCGTCATGGCGCATGGTGTAAAGGTACGCGGGCATGCCGTTCTCCTCAGTGATCCAATGCCCGAAGATGCCGGAGCCGAAGGAGGGCGCGTCCGGAGACCCCGCCGCTGCCGCGCCGGTCATCAATACAAGTGCCGCAACAACCGCGGCTATACCAACAGCTCGCATCCTTATTTCATTTGGATTTCCCATTTCTACCTCACAGCCCCGAGATGGAGTCAAGCTAACTATTCTAGATTATATTTGTCAAACCCCGCTAGTTCGTTATAAACTTGAGGTTGGAAGCGCTTAAGGTGACACTGGCCGGCAGCGGGGCCGGCAGCGGGGTTGACAAAAACCTAAATTGGGATAACATCTGGTTTGAGGAATGACGTATGGCGAAGCAGAATCTAACCCATCTCCCGCTTTTCGAAGGCTTTCCGGAGGCGCCCGCCAGGAAAAGGGTCCAGGGAGGGATTGCGACTTCCGATGTCGTTGTTTCCGCCTATGTTGCTCCGAATGAAGAAGTGTTCCCTGGTATTCTGCAGTTGCACGTGCCCGAAGGTTCCATCGTGGCCGATGTTACCTACGGGAAAGGCGTGTTCTGGAAACATGTGCCCCGAGGAAAATACCAGCTCAAAGCGTCGGATATTTGTGCCGGCGTGGATTGCAGAAAGCTGCCTTACAAGGACCGCAGCATTGATTGCGTGGTTTTCGATCCGCCTTACATGGAAGGGCTCTTCCGCAAATCCGCTGCTCATCTTGCCGGCGCGGGCACCCATGTCGCTTTCCGGGAGTATTATTCCAACGGCGAAGCGACCATAGGCGGTCCCAAGTATCATGCGGCGGTCCTGGACCTTTATATCAAAGGCGGGAAAGAGGCACATCGAGTATTGAAGGATGAAGGGGTGCTGATCGTCAAATGCCAGGATGAAGTCAGCGCCAATCGCCAACATCTCACCCACGTGGAAATAATCAATGAGTATGAGCGGATGGGATTTTACACCAAGGACTTAATCGTGGTCATGCGCCAGAACCGCCCTGGAATCAGCCGCCTGAAAAAGCAGGTCCACACCCGGAAGAACCATTCTTACTTTCTGGTTTTCGTAAAAGTACCCGCGGGGAAAAGAAATCATCGTTTCCGCCCACGCGCCATCAAATCCAAGACCACAAAAGGATCTTCGTAAAAAGGCGGAGCCGGCGGCCAAGTCACCGTTACCAGTGTCGCCAGCAGCCATTTCCGCTGGTTGAGCGAATATTTCTTGAAACCGCTGCGCGGCAAATCCTGGTTCCTGGCGAAAACGAACCTCCATTTTTCCTCGAAAGCAAAAAGGTTGACGGCCAGCAAATCAAATTCTCCCGTCAAGAGACAAGTCGTATTCAAGGTTGATCCATCCGGCAATTTGACGTCACGCCGGTCACTCGCATCCACTTGCGCCTTGCCGACCCATTTGTTCCCCGCGCGCGCAATGGAGTTGGTTTGTAGGGATTTGACTTCCACAATGAAGTCTTTCCCCTTATAGGTTATAAACCTATCTCCTTTTCTCTTTCGGTTATGATCGTCATGTTTAGTGATATAAGTAATCCCGGGATGTCCTTTCATGGTCTCCTCGAATTTCAGTTCAGCGACATAGCCAAGAAGAATTCCGCGGAGGCTGGGATTTTCATGCACGACCCGAGTAAGCTCTGTTTCATTGATGCCCCACTTTTGCAAGATGTTTTCCGGCCGGCCCCCAGCGATTGCTGGTTTTTTCGGATTTAACAATAGGCCCATCATCGCCCGGGGGTCGGTTTCCAATGCGGCGGCGACCTGAAGGAATTCAATAACGTCGAGACGCCGCTCCCCCAACTCATATTTGGACACGAAGGACTGCGGCTTCTTAAGCCTTCGAGCCAATTCTTGTTGAGTCAGGCCTGAAGACCTCCGCGTTTCCACTAATAATGCCCGCAGTTGGTCGTAACCTGAGGTAAAGACGGATTCAGACATTACTGGCTTGCCTCCACTCAGCAAAAACAGTCTTTACATAGAATCGGCCATACCTTTTCGATAACCCAAAATAGGTTACCAAGCGGCTCTCCGCGACACGCCCCGCGTCGCCCCGTGTAATGGTTGATCGCTACGGGAAAATTTTCAATGATACTTTACACCGCGCTCGATTCGTGCTATCTTGCGGCACTAATGCTAATGTTCTCTGGGTGACATCCCAGGGGCCGGCTAAAGGGAGGTGATGTCAATTGGGGCTGGCAACGGAAAGGAAGAGTGAGATCATCAAGGAGTTTCGGCTGACCGACACGGATACGGGTTCTCCGGAGGTGCAGGTGGCGCTGCTCACGGAGCGGATCAACTATTTGACCGAACATTTCAAGACCCATTCCAAGGATCATCACTCCCGGCGCGGTCTGCTCAAGATGGTGGGCCAGAGAAGGCGTCTTCTCAACTACCTGCAGAAAGCAAGCAATGACCGCTACCGGGCTTTGATCAATAAGCTGGGACTACGGAAATAAGATTCCGCGCGGCCCCGTTTGACGCGGGGCCGCGCGGGATAAACTCAGCGCCGCGCAAACGAAAAGACCCGGGTCACATCCGGATTCCGTCCCCGCCGACGAAAGGGCAAGCCGTAAATTTTATGGTCCGTTTTCATCGGCGCTCCTAAAGAGCGGGACGGGCTCGGGATGTGCGTCGGGGCTAATAGCTTGCGCGGCCTGGCAACCAAAGGAGTAACTTCATGTACAAAAAGGTCAGCGTAATGTTCCAAGGCCGCGAATTAAGCCTCGAGACCGGCAAGATCGCGAAACAGGCATCAGGATCGGTGGTGGCGCGCTACGGCGACACCGTGGTCCTGGCCACCGTGGTGGCGGAAAAGAACCCCAACGAGCCGGGCGACTTCGTGCCCCTCACCGTCAACTACCAGGAAAAATTTTATTCCGCCGGCAAGATCCCCGGCGGTTTTTTCAAAAGGGAATCCCGGTCCACCGACACCGAGACCCTGACCTCCCGCCTCATTGACCGGCCCATTCGGCCGCTCTTCCCCAAAAGCTGGATGTACGAGACCCAGATCATCCCGACCGTGCTCTCCGCCGACCTGGAGAACAACCCGGGCATCCTGTCGCTGATCGGGGTGTCGGCGGCGCTGGAGATCTCGCCGATCCCGTTCGAGGGACCGGTGGCGGCGGTGCAGGTGGGCCGGATCGCCGGCGAGTGGATCATCAACCCGACCTATGCGCAGGCCGAGGAGAGCGACCTGGAGCTGGTGGTCGCGGGCAACCGGTTGGGCATCACCATGGTTGAAGGCGGGGCCAACGTGGTGCCGGAAGAGGAGATATTGGAAGGCATCTTCCGGGGCTACGAGGCGCTGATCCCGCTCCTCGATCTGCAGGACGAGCTCCGCCAGGCCGTGGGCGTGCCCAAGACCGAGATCGAGCCGTTCATCGCGCCGCCGGAGCTTATCGCGAAGATCGAGGACATGGTGCGGTCGGACGTGGAAGCGGGCTGGCGCATTCCGGGCAAGACCGAGCGCCATGACCGGCTGCGGGATGTCTGGAAGACGGCCCTGGCGAAGCTCAAAGCCGAGGAAGTGGAGCTGGGCCCGAACCTGATCCACTTCGTGAACGTCAAGGAGCACCTGGACACCGAGGTCCTGCGCAACCTGATCTTGAAGGAAGGCGTGCGGGCGGACGGGCGGCATCTGGACCAGGTGCGGCCCGTGACCTGCGAGACCGGGATCCTGCCCCGCGCGCATGGCTCCGCCCTCTTCACCCGCGGCGAGACCCAGGCCATGGTCGTGATCACGCTGGGCACCAGGAAGGACGAGCGCAAGATCGAGCGGCTCGAGGACGAGTACTTCAAGACCTTCTTCCTCCATTACAACTTCCCGCCCTATTCGGTGGGCGAGACCAAGCGCATGCTGGGCCCCGGCCGGCGCGAGATCGGCCACGGCAACCTGGCCGAGCGCGCCATCGCCCGGGTGTTGCCCGAGCACGACGGTTTCCCGTACACCATCCGCATCGTGTCCGAGATCACCGAGTCCAACGGCTCGAGCTCGATGGCCACGGTGTGCGGCGCGAGCCTGTCGCTGATGGACGCGGGTGTGCCGGTGAAGGCGCAGGTGGCGGGCGTGGCCATGGGGCTCATCAAGGAGGACGAGGGCAAGTTCCACGTTCTCACCGACATCATGGGCGACGAGGACCACTGCGGCGACATGGACTTCAAGGTGGCGGGAACGAGCGAGGGCGTGACCGCGGTGCAGATGGACATCAAGACCTCCGGCCTGAACCGCGAGATCATGGGCAAGGCCCTCTCGCAAGCCAGGGAGGCCCGGCTGCACATCCTGGGCAAGATGAACGAGGCCCTGCGAGAGCCGCGCACGGAATTGTCCACGTACGCGCCGCGCATCGTGACGCTGAAGATCCCGGTGGACAAGATCCGCGACGTGATCGGTCCGGGCGGCAAGGTGATCCGCGGGATCATCGAGCAGACCGGCGCCACGATAGACGTGGAGGACGACGGCACGGTTCACGTGGCGTCTCCGGACCAGGACGTGAACGACCGCGCCATCAAGATGATCAAGGACCTGACCGCGGAGCCGGAGGTCGGGGCCATCTATACGGGCACCGTGGTCCGGATCACGGACTTCGGGGCCTTTGTCGAGATCATGCCCGGCCGCGACGGGCTCTTGCACATCTCCGAGATCGAGAACCGCCGGATCGAGAAGGTCACCGACGTGCTGCACGAGGGCGACCAGGTGACGGTCAAGTGCCTGCGCGTTGACCCTGACGGCAAGGTCGGGCTCTCACGAAAGGCCGTGCTCGACCAGCAGCCGGCCCAGGAGGAGCGGCCGCGTGACGCCGACGGCCCGCCGCCCGGCGCCCGTCCCTATCGCGGCGACCGCGGCCCGGACCGGGGAGGCGACCGCCCAAACCGTCCCGACCGCGGAGGACGCGGAGGGAAGGACCGCGGCTAGCCCAGAAGCCGCCCGCCCGGAGGGTCAGACCGCGGAGGCGATAACGATTAAACCCGAATAGCGGGGCCAAGACTTAACGCCAAGACGCCAAGAAATAAAAACATGATTTTTCTTGGCGGTCTTGGCGTCTTGGCGTTATCTTCCGTCCCTGAAGCGAAATAATTTTACGGATTAGAATTATGGACCTGACCAGGCTGTTTTATCCTCGTTCCATCGCCGTGGTGGGAGCGTCGCCGCACATGGGCGACGGCAAGATCCCGTGGTACCAGATCCTGCGCGGCGTGGGCTATCAGGGCGAGCTGTACCCGGTGAACCCGGCGCACCGGGAAATCCACGGCGTGCCCGTGCTGCCGTCGCTCGAGGCCGTGCCCGACGGCGTTGACCTCGCCATCGTCTCCGTTCCCGCGCGCCACGCGCTTTCCACCCTGCAAGCGGCGGTGAAAAAGCGCATCGGGTTCGTTCACTTCTTCACCTCCGGTTTTTCAGAGGCCGGGAACCGCGGTGCGGAGGAGGAGCTGGTCCGCGCCGCGCGGCAGGGCGGCACGCGCATCCTGGGGCCGAACTGCATCGGGGCCCACTGCACCGAGTCGCGCCTCACCTTTGACCCCTCGGTCCGTCCCCGGCCGCCCGGCAACGTCGCGTTCCTGGGCCAGTCCGGCGGCGTGACCAATAATTTCGCGCGCGCGGCCCAGGCCCGCAAGGTGGACCTGAACAAGGCCGTGTCGTACGGCAACCAGATTGATTTACGGGTCGAGGACTTCCTGGAATATTTCGCGGACGACGCCGCAATCAAGGTGGTGGCGGCGTACATCGAGGATGTGAAGGACGGGCCGGCCTTTATCAAGGCGCTCAAGAAGGCCACGGCCAAGAAGCCGGTGGTGGTGCTCAAGGGCGGGTCCACCGAGGCGGGCGCCCGGGCGGCGATGAGCCACACCGGGGCGCTCTCGGGCCGGCGCGAGGTCTTTGCCGCGGTCATGCGCCAGACCGGGTGCATCGAGGTTTCGACGCCGGAAGAGATGCTGGACGTGGTGATGCTGGCCACGGCGGAGAGGCCGGCGCGCGGGCCGAGAGTGGCGTTCCTGGGAGCGGGCGGCGGCACCTCGGTGCTGTTCACGGACCTCGCGGTGGCCGCCGGGCTCACGCTCCCTCCGCTCGCGGAAAAGTCGCAGGCGCTGATCGCCGCGAAGATCCCGAACGTGAACACGAGCACGCTAAACCCGGTGGACCTGGGCGCCTTCGGCGTGGACTTCCGCATCATGGAGCTGGCCGCCCGCGCCATCAGCCACGACGAGAACATTGACGTGATCGTGCCCTATTTCTCGCTCGACTTCGCGAGCATGTTCAAGGACGAGACGATCGAGCAGGGCCTGGCAGGGATCGTGGCCGCGGCCCGCGACACGGAAAAGCTCGTGGTCCCCATCATCTCCCGGTCGGCCGAAGACGTGCCGCGGCTCGAACATCTGCGGCTCATGGCCTTCAAGGCCTTCCGGGCGGCGGGGCTGCCCGTGTTCAACACGACACAGGACGCGGTGAGCGCGATCTTTAAAATCTCAGCGAGGCGGGCGAGTCAAGGGTGAGCTTACCGCAGAGGCGCAGAGAACGCAGAGATATTTTTTAAAAAAATGAGCCGAGAAAAGGCGGGAGGAGTTTTCAGGCTCCTCCCGCCTTTTATTTGTTCCGGCAGAGCTTATGGCCTCAGAATGAGTGTGAAAGCGGCGGAGGCCTTGGCGTTGTCCGCGGTCGGGCTGAATTGCCATTTCTTGATGGTCTTGATGATGCATTTTTCCAGGTCGGCGTTGTTGAGGCCGTCCGAGACCACGGTGACCTTGTCCACCGACCCGTCCGGCTTGATCTCGATCCGAAGCACGATCTTGCCGGAAAGGCCCGGCTGGCCGCGCAGGATGACGCCGTAGCAGGCCTCGATGGCGCCCAGCCCCTGCTTCACGACCGTTTCCACGTCGGCCTTGGTTATGCCGCCCTTGACGCTGAGCTTTTCATGGCTCACCCGCGCCGACTGCTCCTTTTCCGCGTCCTTCAGCTTGTCATTCTCGTGCAGGCCGTAGTCCGGGGAGGTCTCGGCTTCCTCCGGCTTGGCGGCGGGCATGGACAAGGACTTACCCGCCTTGGCCCTCATCGTCATGGAAGGCAGTACTGCCGAACCGGCCATCATCGAACCGCCCACCGCGTAATTCGACACGCCTTGCGGCAGCGGCAGCGGCTGCTTGACGGTGACGGCCTGGCCGTCTTTCAAGCGGACCTCGGAGTCAATGGCGACGAACGAGGTGTAGGCGGTGAGCAGGTTATAGGTGAGTCCCAAATTGGTGACCTCCTTCACCCGCTCGTCGTCCGGGCTCACGGCATTGTAATCATCGAGGGTGGCGATGCGGTCGCGGGCCCAGAGGTAGCGCAGAGCGGAGTTCGCGGGAAGCGGCTTCACGTCGGAGACGGTGAACGTTTCCTTGTACGTCCTTTTCCCGGTGACGCCGGAGACGGTGATCTCGCCGGCCGGATTGCCTTTGAATTTTCCGAAGACGATCACGGGGCGCTGGGCCAGGACGTCGGGCACGCTCTTCGGCTGAACGTCGTAGGCGCCGAACTTGCCGTAGTCGAGCTTGACGTTGGTGAGCACGGGCGACTGGACCAGCTTGCGGAGCTTGGCGGCCTGGTCGGGCGCCTCTTTGGGGTCGGTGACCACGAACGGCTCGCCCTGTCCGGCGCGGGCCATGCCCTCGATCAGGAAGCGGTTGACGCTCGAGCCGATGCCGAACGCGAACATGTTGGCGTCGTTCAGGTTGTCGCGGATGAGATCGAACGATTCCTTTTCCACGTCCACGTAGCCGTCGGTGGCGATGACCACGGTGCGGGACACGCCCCGGGTGCGGGGCAGCGCCAGCGCGCGCTTCAAGGCCGGAAGCAGCTCGGTGCCGCCGCCGCCCTGCTGGTTGTCAATCATGTTGATGGCGCGGGCCACGTTCTCGTCGGTGGCGGCGAGCGACTTCTCGGACATGACCGACGATCCGCCGGCGAACAAGATGACGTTGAAGGTGTCGGTGGACCGGAGGTTCCCGATCAGGTCCGAGAGCAGCTTCTTGGAGATGTCCAGCGGGAAGCCGTGCATGGAGCCGGACACGTCCACGATGAAGATGTACTCGCGGGGAGGGATGTCGGCGTCGGTGACGCGCGCGGGCGGCTGCATCATGAGCAGGAAGAAGTTCTCCTTGTCGCCCTGGTACAGCAAGAGCCCGGACTGGATCTTGCCGCCGGCCAAGCGGTACTTCAAGATGTAGTCGCGGTTGCCGCCGGCCTTTTCGGACCGGTCGAGCTTGACCGTGGCCAGCGCGGGCCCGTCGTAGGCCACGTCCACTTTGTGCGTGCCGCAGGTGATGTCCTGGATGGGCAGGCCCGCGGAAAGCTCCACGCTGATGTCAAAGGTGTAGGGCGCGGCCTCACCCTCTTTGAGATACGGGTTCTGCACCCACTTGTCGGACTCGGCGGCCCCGGCTTCCGGCTTATTGGTGTAACGCGGCCCGACCACCGTCGGGTACACGAACTCATAAACCCCGTCCTCCGGGATGAGCAGCTCCGTGTATTGCAGCTCCACCTTGATCTCGTCGCCGGGAAGGATGTTGGCCACGTTCATCTGGAACACGTTCGGCCGCTGCTGCTCCAAAAGCGACGCGCTCTTGCCCTGCTGCTTCGCCTCCTCATAATCGGCGCGGGCCTTCTGCTTCTCCTCGATCCTGGCGACAATCACGCGCTTTCCGATGGTCATCTTCATGCCGTAAACCGCGGCGCGGGTGGAGGCCGGGAACACGTAAATGGCTTCGATCGGCTTCTTGCCGTCGTTCTTGTAGACCTGGGTGACCAGGACGTCGGCGATCACGCCGGCGATGTTGACTTGCGCGGTGGTGGACTTTAAAGAGAACTGGTCCACGTCCGCGTCGCCCTGCACCAGGAAGTAGGGCGACAGGGTCTTGTCGCCGCCCTCCATCTCCTGCGCGCGGGCCAGGCCGGACGCGAGCCAGACCGCGGCCAATACCATCATTACCGTGAGCGTTCGAAAAATCTTCATGGGTCGTCTCCTTTTTCCATCAGACTCGGGGCTTGTTAGCTTATGAACGTCCCGGCGCGGAAAAAGTTTCAAGCGAGGGAAAATATAGGGAGGTAAAAAATACTTGCCGCCGGGGCGCCCCCGCAGGCGCTCCGGCCCGGGCAGGCACGGGGGCCTGCCCCTACCCCAGCTTGAGGCAGAGCTCGGCCACGCGGGCGCCCAGCTTCCGGGCGTTCTCGGCCGTGGCCGCGTCCGGCGCGCCGACGCAGGCGGTGCCGTAATGGCCGGTGGCGCTCATGGGGTCGCCGACCACCGCCATGCCGTAGATGAGCAGGCACTGGATGATGGACATCATCACGGTCTCCTTGCCGCCGGAGGGGTCGGCGGAGGTGGCGAAGGCCGCGCCCACCTTGCCCTCCATCTTTTTCCTGGTGCCCACGAATTCGTCGAAGATGCGCTTCAGGTCCCAGGCCATCACGCCGAAGTAGGTGGGCGAACCCGCGATGATGCCGGCGCAGTCCAGGAAATCCTGCTTGGTCACTTCCGATGTGTTCTTCATCACCGCCTTGACGCCTTTCACCGACTCCACGCCCTTGACGACCTCCTGGGCCAGCTTCTTCGTATTGCCGCTCTTGGAAAAATAAAGGACCAGCACTTGCATCGTTTTTTCCTCCTTGATCAAGACCCTGTCGGCCTACTGGAACTCTTTACATTGTGTTTAACGTGCCATAGGCTTGAGCTTGATTCAAGCGCCGCGCACGGAGATGGACGTCATGGCCTTATTCGCGAAAAAAATGGAAAAGCCGCCGACCCACCTGGACGTGGCCAAGGACAAGCTCGCGCTCATCGGCCGGCTCATGGTGCGGCGGCGCCACGGCGATTTCTGGGAGGAGGAGACGCGGACGCTGCCGCGGGGCCTGAGGCGTCTCCGGCGGCGCTACAAGAAGTTCGCCGACGAGCTCTTCCGGCCCCTCGCGCTCGCGGTTGACCGCGACCCGGCATCGCTCGACAAGGAGCGGCTGTTCAGGGAGTACGCGGCGCGCGGCCTGGCCACCGAGCTGTTGCCCTGGCCGCTCGGGACCATGAAGTGGGGAGCGGTGCGGCAAGGCGGCCTGATCGCGTCCATGCTCAAGACGGAGGAGCTGGCCGCGGCGTGCCCGGGGCTCACGGTGATGGTGGGCGCGCACGATCTGGGCATGGGCCCGCTCCTGGTGAGCGGGTCGTGGGACGCGCTCCGGCGCTGGGTCCTGCCGACCTACCGGCGCCTCCGGCGCGGCGAGAAGTGCGTGTGGGCGTTCGCGATCACGGAGCCGGGCGCGGGCTCGGACGTGGAGGACCCGAACGGCGCGATGAAGGCGCGGGTGGTGACGCGGGCGCGGAAGGTCGCGGCAGGATACAGGATCAGCGGGCGCAAGGTCTTCATCTCGGGCGGGGCCGTCGCCGATTACGTGACGCTGTTCGCGTGCCTGGGAGACGAGGGTCTGGAAAGCTGGACCTGCTTCGTGGTCGAGAAAGGCATGAAGGGCTTTTCCGTGGGGCGCGTGGAGAAAAAGATGGGCCAGAAGGCGTGCGACGCGGCGGAGCTTGTTCTGGACGACGTGTTCGTGCCGGAGGTGAACCGGGTGGGCCCGGAGCGAGCGGGCTGGGCCATCAATCAGTTGACGCTCACGGCCTCGCGGCCGGTGGTGGGAGGAGTGGCGCTGGGAGTGGCGCGCGGGGCGTTCGAGCGATGCCTCGCGTTCTGTTGCACGGCGCGGCAGGGAAGCCGCCGGCTGGTCGAGTTCCAGGAGGTCCAGTTGGAGCTCGCGGAGATGATGACCCGGATCATGGCCGCGCGGGCGCTGGTCTGGAACACGGCGCTCCGCTACCTCCCGCCTCTTCCCGGCGCCTCCGCCGCGGCCAAGGTCTTTGCCTCCGACACCGCCGCCGAGATCTCCTCCCGCGCGCTCAGCCTCATGTCCGACCACTCCTATCTCCACTCCGCCGGCGTGGAAAAGGCGCTCCGCGACGCCCGCGTCACCCGGATTTATGAAGGCACCAACGAGATGAACCGTCTGGCGCTGTTCGCGGACCTGATGGAGGATGGACTTTAGTCGCGGCCCCTTTAATGTGGGAGCGACTTTAGTCGCGAATCTCTCTTAAAGGAGCGTCTTGCAAAACCGGCAACCTTGACGTGGGAGCGCCCTTCCGGGCGCGATTCTTTATTTCACAGTCCCATGAGGATCGCGCCCGGAAGGGCGCTCCCACGCCGGCTGATGGCTGTAAAAACCTATTTCAATAAAACCTCTCCCCCTTTCTCACGTCCCCCAGGTATCTCTCGAACAACGTGTTATAGAACATGACGGCCATGAGGTTGCCGAGCCTCAGGTCCGCGCTGAAGGCGTGTTCCGGACAGCCGGAAAAGCAGCGGTAGCAGCGGATGCAGCGGCCGCCGAGGACAGGGTAAGGATCGAGCGTGATGTTGTTCACCGGGCAGTCGTACTCGCACCAGCGGCACCGGGTGCACTTATCAGGGTCCGCCTCGGGCGCTTTCAGGATTTTGCGCAGGTAGTCGTCGCGGTTCATGAAGGCCACGTAGTTGTAAAAACCGCCGGCCCGGAAAACGTCCGGCCGCGTTCCCGGGAGCGGGCCGGGAGTGCCGGCCGAGACGTGCTCGAACACGGAGCGCGCGAAGCGCCGGGCCTCCTCCAGGTCCTTTGCGTCCGGCCGGCCCGGGAAGCGCCCGTAAATCTCCGGGAACGGATGGAAGCACTCGCCGCGGATGACGATGCCCCCGGCCACGTCCGCGCCCTTTTGCCGGAGCGCGTCCGCCAGGTCGTAAAGCACGCGTCCGGGCCCGCCGCCGGAGGTCGCGAACACGAACGCGCGCCGCCCGTCGAGCCGCGGCAATGCGGCCAGCAACTCGCGCACCGGGAGCGGCGCGCGGCTGGAAAAGCAGGGCGTGCCCACGCCGATCAGGTCCGCGTCCAGCGCGTCCTGTGCCCGCGCCTTCTTGAGAGCAACGCTCCGCACCCGCGCGCCCGCCGCGTCCAGGGCCTCCGCCATGGCCCGAGCCACCTTGCGCGTGTTACCCGTCTGCGAAAAGCGGATGAGCGTGACTTTCATGGCCCGATCCCAAGCTTATAGCACGGATGGAAAAGGTCAAGCCCCCTCATCGTGCCGCTTCTTGACATGTTCAAGCAGATTCAATAGGCTGATTCAACTCGGACTTTATTACGCCTTGCACAGGAGGAACGCGCCATGTCTTACGATTCGAGGCCGTGGATAAAATTTTATGATCCGTGGGTGGAGCCGGATTTTCAGGCCCCGGACATCACCTACCCGGACCTCTTGGAGGCCGCGTTTTCCGACTTCCCGGGCCGCGCCGCCATGCGCTACATGGGCGCGACCATCACCTTCCAGCAGCTCGACGACTACTCGCGCCGCTTCGCCACCTTTCTCCACGAGATCGGCTGCGGGCCCGGCGACGTGGTCGGCATCAACCTGCCCAACATCCCGCAGTACCTGATCGCGCACGCGGGCACGCTCCGCGCCGGCTTGGCCGCCACCGGCATCTCGCCCCTGCTCACGCCCAAGGAAATGGCGTACCAGTTGAACGACTGCGGCGCCAAGGTGCTGGTGACGCTCGACGCCATCTTCGAGCATCGGGTCACCAAGTTCCACGAAAAGGCGGACAAGCTCAAGTACGTGGTGGCCGCCGGCATCGCTGACTTTTTGCCGTGGCCCAAAAAGACGCTCGCCAAGCTCCTGAAAAAGGTCCCCACCGGCAAGGTGACGGACCTGCCCAACAAAACCGTGCTCCGCTTCATGGAGCTGCCGGGGAAATACCCGGCGGAGAAGCCCGATGCCAAGATCAAGCCCGGGGACACCTGCCTCATCCAATACACCGGCGGCACCACCGGGCTGCCCAAGGGCACCGAGCTCACCCACGCCAACATGGTCACCAACCTGAGCCAGAGCCTGCAATGGTCCAAGACCGAGCGCGGCGGCGAGATCCAGATCTCCGGCTTCCCCTTCTTCCACCTCGCCGGCCTCGCCTTCGGCATGATCGGCATGGGCTTCGGCAACACTCAGATCCTGATCCCGGACCCCAGAAACACCCGCCACTTCTGCGAGGAGTTCGCCCGCTGGCTCCCCACCGGAATGGCCAACGTGCCGTCGCTCTACATGATGCTGCTCAAGGACCCGATGTTCAAGACGCTCAATTTCACCCAGGTCCGCGGCTGCATCTCCGGCGCGGCGCCCTTCGCGGTCGAGGCGATCAGGGACTTTGAAAAGGTGGTGGGAAGCAACAAGGTGGTCGAGGTTTACGGCATGACCGAAACCAGTCCGCTCCTCACCATGAACCCGTACGTGGGCAAGAAAAAAATCGGGACCGTGGGCGTGCCCATGCAGAGCACCTGGATCAAGATCGTGGACCTGGAGACGGGGACGAACGAGGTCCCGGTCGGCCAGGAGGGCCACCTCATCGCGCGCGGGCCGCAGGTGATGAAGGGCTATTATCAGAAGCCGGAGGAGACGGCCAACGCGCTCCGCGATTTCCAGGGCCGGAAATGGCTTTACACCGGCGACGTGGCGCGCATGGACGAGGACGGCTTCTTCACCATCGTGGACCGGCAAAAGGACATGCTCAACGTCGGCGGCTACAAGGTCTTCTCCCGCGAGGTCGAGGAAACCCTCTACGAACACCCCGCCATCGAGTTCTGCGCCATCATCGGCCTCAAAAACCCCGACCGCCCCGGCTCCGAAATCGTCAAGGCCGTGATCCAACTCAAAGCATCCCACAAAGCCAAAGACCGCGCAGCCGTCGAAAAAGAGATCATGGCCTACTGCCACGAAAACATGGCGCCCTACAAAATCCCCAAACAGATCGAGTTCGTGGACAGCCTGCCGCTGACGCCGATCGGGAAGGTGGACAAGAAGGCGCTGAGGTGAGGAGAGAGGCTTGGGGCTTGGGGCGTGGGGCTTGGGGCGTGAGGTTAGGGGCTTGGGACTTGGGGCGTGAGGCTTGGGGCTTGGGGGAGGCCGGTTCACCGGCCTTGAAGCCTTGGTGCAGGCCCGTGCTTTAGCGCGGGTGAGTAGCACAGGTTTTAAAACTGTGCTCCGGACCCCGTTTCAACGGGGTTCTCGATCCAGAGGATTTATCCGGCGGCTGAAGCCGGGGCGTGTACGGCCCGCGCTTTGGAATGCGCGCGGCTTGCCGCCGCCTGAGGCGGATCATCCGCTTTCGCTCGGCAAGCTTGCTTGCCGGCCCCCGAACAAGCTCCCCAATCCGCTGCATGCGCGCGGATTTGACTGCCATAACGCCGGTCATTATACTCGGTTAGTGCCCGATCCGGACAAAGGAGACTTCAAATGAAAAGAGATGCCAAGGACCTTCTTGAACAAGCCATGAAGCTTCCCCCGGAAGCCCGGGCCGCCATCGCCGGAACCTTGCTGGAAAGCCTGGACAAAAATATTGATGAGGACTCCGAAGCGGCCTGGGCCGCTGAATTAAAAGCCCGCATCCACGAGCTCGACTCCGGCGCCGTCAGCACAGTTCCATGGCCCGAAGCCCGGAAAAAGATCATGGAGGATTGATGCCCAAGGAGGTCGAGCTCCATCCCGGTGCGCTGGAAGAATCGCGGGCGGCTTGAGCCAGCTCGGCAGCGCGGTGATGACGAGCGGCGTCGGGCCGGTCTTTTGGCGGATGGCGGCGAGCCAGGAGCGATAGCCGTCAAGCTTTCCGTCGGCGCAGTCAAAGTCAATCTGCAGCTCCTGGACATTAAGCCCCGAATCTTTGGCCCGGGCCATGATCTTGGCCGCCAGGCCGGCGATGGTCCGCGCCGGCTCGCCGTCTTCGGTGAATGGCCCGGGGTACGGTCCGATGCGCAGGGCCAGGCCCACCTGGAGGCCTGATTTTTTCAGGGCCGGATAATCACATGGGACCATGACCGAACGGAGCCTGCCCTTGTCCCAGGAGATCTCCGCGGCCAGAACGGCCAGGCCCGAGACCTGCGATGGCATCATGTTGATGGATTCCTGGACCGCTCCGTCCCAGGAGCGCTGCCAGACGTAGACCTCCTGGCTGATGGGCCCGGCCGCGCGCGGCACGGGGCGGGTGCATGAGACCGACGCGAGAGCAGCGCAGGCGGCCGGGAGCAGGAACGCATATTGAACGCGGCGCAAGGCTCCCCGGCCCCGTTCTTTCCCGCCGGACCCCATCAGCGTCCCTTGAGCGGGGCCGCGTCAGCGCGGTTCATGCTTCATACTCTTTCCGGAGGCTTCCATCCGCCGAAGATTTCCTCGAGTCTTTTGGCCGCGGCCAGGGTGAGGTGGTCGTTCCACTTGGCGGCGACGACCTGGATGGACACGGGCAGGCCGTCGGCGCGGCGGAAGATGGGGACGATGGTCGCGGGGAAGTGCATGATGTTGATGACGCCGGAGTAGCCGATGCCGATCAGGTCGAGCCAGATGTGGTGGTGCTTGGGCGCGGGCACGGGGAACACGGGGCAGATGAGCACGCCGTCGTCGCCGAGCTTCGCGCTCATGCGGCGGCGGAGGTCGTCGGCCAGGTCGAGCATCTTCTGGCCGGTGCCGGGGAGCCACTTGTTGGGCTTCTCGATCAGGGCGGCGCCGAGCGCGGGCCAGGTGATCTTGGAGCGGCGCAGGATGAACCTCACGACCTCCCGGCCGAGCTTGATTTTCTCGTCCCCCTCCAGGTTCTCGAGAAACGGTGTCGGGTTCTGGGCCATTCCGGCCTGCCACATTTGCAGGCTGTTCTCGATGCCCTCCGGGACCCAATGCTCGACCATCGCGGCCTGCCCGGTGAGCGCGCCCGCGGCCATGGCCACGGCGCGGCGCACGTCGGCGCCGGTCTTGGCCTGGCCGTTGTAGTCGAAGAAGAAGACGCGGAGCTTTTTCAGGTCCACCTGATCGAACGGCTTGAGCTCGCGCTTCTCCACGATCCCGTCCTTGCCGTCGGGCCCGGCGATCAGGGGGAGGGTGTAGGCCAGGTCCGCGACGGTGCGGCCGATGGGGCCATAGGCGCAGTAGGGGCGGAGCGGGCCCAGGATTTCCGGGAAGTGGCCGGTGCCGGGCACCATGCCGCCGGTGGGCTTGTGCCCGGGCACGCCGTTGAAGGCGGCCGGGTAACGGATGGAGCCGCCGATGTCCGAGCCGATGCCGATGGGCGAGCCGGCGGCGGCCACGATCGCTCCCTCCCCTCCCGACGACCCGCCCACGCCGCGGGCGAGGTCGTAGGGGTTGTTGGTGCGGCCGTAAACGTGGTTATAGGTCTCGTTGAACATGGCGGCCTCGGGCACGTTGGTGCGGCCCAGGATGATCGCGCCCGCGGCCTTCATCCGCTCGACCACGGTGGCGTCAAAATCCGCTTTCAGGTCCTTCCGGGCCCACACGCCGCCGGACCAGGTGTAGCCCTTCATGGCGTACGTGTCCTTGATCGTGCACGGCACGCCGAAAAGCGGCGGCAGATTGTCGCGGCTTTTTGCCAGACGCTCCGCCGCCTCCCCGGCCTCCTTCCTGGCCTCGTCAAAGCGCGGGACCACCACGGCGTTGATCTTCGGGTTCACCTCCTCGATCCGCCGAATGTGCGCCTCCACCGCGTCCACCGGCGACAGCTCGCCCTCCCGGATCCTCCGCGCCATCTCCTTGACCGGCATGGTCAACAACTCTTCCATGATTTTTTCTCCTTCCTTTTAAACAAGCCGAATTAACCGCCAAGACGCCAAGAGCGCCAAGAATTCTTTTTTAAATAAGAATTAATTCTTTTTCTTATCTTGGCGGTCTGGGCGTCTTGGCGGTTCATCTTTTTTTCTCTCATTCACAAGGCGACCCTTCCGGCCCCGGCGCCGGGATGGTGGCGGCGCCGGTGTCTATGAGGGTGCGGAGGAAGCAGCCGTACTGGTGCTTGGTCTCGGTAAGGTTGTAGTCCACGTTGTGGCCCTCGTGGGTCCAGGCGTCCGGCTCGTACTGGAGCGCGGCGGCGGTCGCGGGCCGGCCGTCCTCGGATTGGACGTTTTGGCGCACCGGGTAGTTCTCGGGCGCGGGGTGGCCGATCAGCCGCTCGTTCATCATGATGGAGTCGTCGCGGACCTGGCCGGCCAGGGGCAGGCCGAGCGCGGTGATGATGGCGTTCTGGGTGACGGGCTTGGTGTAGAAGTCGTTGGCGCCGACGGCCAGGTACACGTTCTTGGCGGGCGCTCCGGGGAATGGCCTCTGCCATAGGTGGGGCGCGAAGGTGATGGTGTCGCACGGCTCGAGCACGGCCTGGATGATGCTGATCGTGGGCCAGCGCGCGTCCATGGGCTCATCGTGAGCGCCGTTGGTGATCCAGGCGAAAAACCAGGGCTTGGCCGGGACCGCGGTGAAGTTGCGGATCAGCAGGCCCCAGTGGCCCGAGGCGCCCGCCGGAATGGTGGCGATGATGCCGGGCTCGACGCCCGACCACGAGCCCAGGATGGTCCCGCCCATGGAAAAGCCCATGCCGAAAAAGTAACGCGGGTCAAAATGGATCTTGTGGTCGGGTGACGCGGAGGCGTCGGTCTCGGGGCAGAGCGATGGGTCAATGGTAAGGCCGCGCATGAGGCGGAGCAGCGCGGCGTTGTCGGCGGCGGCCTGCCAGTGGTTCGCGACCAGGACGTCGCCGCGGAAGAAGTTGTAGAAGGGCAGCTCGGCGGTTCGGCCGCGCTTGCCCCAGCGGTTGTGGAGCCGCTCCGGGTTCTTGACGGTTGCGGATGACACGCCGGCAATGTCCTGCTCGGCGAAGACGCGGGCGGGTCCCTCGCCGGGCGTGAATTCGTTGCCCTTGCCCTTGATGATGTGGTCCAGAAACTCGTTGGAGCCGTTGCCGCCGCCGTGCAGGTAGATGACGAGGGGGAAGCCGGCCGCGGGCATCCTGCCCTTGGGCACCATGACGATAACGGGGATTTTTTCCGTGCGCTGGACCACGGGCGCGCCGGTCTGGTCGAACACGGCCTTGCCGCCGTGGAGGAACTGGCCGCCGCGTCCGGTCTGGAACTGGGGCGCGGTGAAGGACGAGTTAAGGGCGTAGAAAGCTGGGTGGTCGCGGAAAGGCGCGAGCGGGGCGTCGAGCTCAAGCGTCGGCTGGGCGTCGGTCCAGGCGATGATGGAGCGCAGCGGCGCGGTGGGGTCGCCGGTGGTATAGACGGTGGCGGCGGCCACGTCCGCGGGCGCGATGCCCTGGTCGCGCAGGAATTCGGCGAGGGGCTGATAGACCTTGAACACGGACAGTCCCTGGGCCGTGTGCGCGGCGTAGCCGGAGAGGAGGCCCCGCAGGAAGTCGGGCGTGGCGAGCGCCGGGTCCAGCGAGCGCATGACCACCGCCGCATAAACCGTGTCCTCGCGCAGCACAAAGCCCGGATACGGGCAGATGGCGAGCAGGTTGTGAAGCGGGCCGCGCTCATGCGCGTGGAACCAGCACCATACCGGCACGCGCTCGCCGTAGCCCGGCGAATTCTTGTCCGCGTTGACCAGGAACACCGGCGAGCCCGGCTTGACCGATTCCTCCGGGCCGGGAAGCCGCGCGCCGTCAATGGCGCCGTCGAAGCGGATGAACACCGACTCCGTGACCGCGAACCCGTCCATGCCGTCACTCAGGTTACGGTAATGCACCGAGAGCGGGCTGTCCGCCGGCACCGGGAACCCGCGCCGGTCCACCCTCCCGTCCGGATAGCGGTGAAGATCATTGGGATAGGGGACGGCGAAGTAGTCGCGCCCGGCCGCGGCCGGGTCGAAGACCATCTTGACCTCGGCGCGCGCCGCGCCCGCGATCAACACCACCAGCGCAGCCGTCATGACGCTGGAATACATCAGGCCCCTCCCATTCATACTGTTTAATCGTATGGCTCCACCACCACTCTGGTCCCGATGTCGGCGAACTCGAGGTTCAACCATTTAGCGTCCTCGAAGAAGATACGAACGCAGCCGTGGCTGGCGTTCCTGCCGGGCACGTCGGTGGAGGCGTGGATGCCGAAGCCGCGGGTGAAGCTCAAAAAATAGGGCGTGGGCGCTCCGCCCGCCGGCTCGTCATCCTTGGCGACGGGGAATTGGGACGAGGAGGCCCAGCGGCCCTCTTTGCTGTTGACCTTGAACTCACCGGTCACGGTCAAGCAGCGCTTGCCGATGTCCGGGCACCACGACCTGCCGCCGGCGGCCGGTCCCCACCGCACCAGCCGGCCCTGCTCGTCATAGGCGGCAAAGGCCAGCAGCTTGGGGTCGAAGATGATGAGCTTCTCGCCGTGAAGCTCGCCGTCCGGGCCGAATGCCAGCTTCTGGGCCGGATCGCACTCCTGCTCGCACACCCTTTTCACCTTCTCCTGGCCGCTCCCGCAGTTGTCGCAGCGGAGCCGGCAGACCGGCTCGCCTTTGGGCGCGCACACCGGCTCGAGCCGGAGCGGAAACGGCGAGTAGTCCATGTAGGTCTTGCCGGCCATGTCGTCGGGCACCGCGACCACCATGCCCTTTCTGAGCCGGAGGTTCATCCGGTTCAGCTTGATCACGATCTCGCGCTCGCGCGGGTCCGGCCACAGGTTCTCCCAGGTGTCGCGCACTTTCTTCTTGATTACCGTCTTGCCCTTGCGCGTCCTCACCGTCTTCTCGACCACGCTCGTGCCCGCCGTGATGCAGTGATACCCCGGCGTGTCGCACAGGCTCTCGCCGTAAAGCCCGCGCTGCGCGGCCCGCGCCGGCAACGCAACGCAAATTCCCACAACCACTATCGCGAACCATAGCTGTAACGATCCAAAATGTTTTTCGCGCACCTTCCGACTCCTCCTCTCTGAATTCCTCGGCCCCTGAAATGCCAGGGACACAAGTAATAAATAATATCATATTCCCGCCGCAAGATCAGACGGAGCGCTTGCTCGCTAACCATCTAACCCATTTAAAAGGCATTTTCAGGGAAAGCAGCGGAAGTGGCCGACGATTCTCCCACTTGATATTTCGGGAAGTTGAGTATGAACCTGGCTGCGCAAGATCAATCCTTCCATTCCGTTTCCGGAATCTCGGCGTTGACGAGGATATTTCTTAAAGTGCCGACTGGAAGGACACGCCCGCGATGCTCGGGCACGATTACTTGGAGGCCGGTTTCGGGATGACGCCATTTGCGGTGGCTGCCTTTTTGCGAGACCATCTCGAATCCGTAACGCCGGAGCAGCGCCTCGACCTCCCTGGCCGTCAGCCGGCGGGTGCGGGGAGTCAACCGACGCTGACCTCACAGGCAATGGCGCCATCCTTCAGCGACACCGGAGAAGGCTCGAGGTAGAGCTCGATGGCTTCCCTGATGTTTGACAGCGCCTCTTCTTGGGTTTCGCCCGCGGAGGCGCAGCCGGGCAGTTCCGGGCACCATACGGCCCAGTCGCCCGATTCAGGATCGCGTTCCAGGATGACCCGCCATTTCATTTTTTCTCTCCTGCCGTCTCCATGACTTCCATACAGTATCTATTTTAACTCTCCGGCCATTACATTTCAAAAACTATTTCAGGGCACTCTTGTCCAAAATAGGAGCTAAGAAAACCGCCCAGGCGCCAAGAACGCCAAGAATCGCCAAGTAAATCCTGGTGTTTCTTTGCGGCGGGACAAAAAACAACTCCAGGGCTTTGGCCCCAACCTGCTTGGCGAACCGGCCGACGGGAGCGCCAAGAAAGAATCATTTGGCCGGAAGCTGGACTGAGATTGAAATAAAATCATGATTCTTGGCGTTCTTGGCGCCTTGGCGGTTTTCTGGTTCGTTTGTTTTGGACAGCGCTGATCTAGTATATATTATTTAGCGGGCGATGCCGCGGCCGGGGATGAGATGGCCGGGGCAAAAAGACTATTGCTCGATCTTAATACTAAATACTCTCTTCACCTTTTAGGTGTATTTGACGTAGAAGTGGATGGTGGTCTTGCCGATCTTGATGACGTCGGCGTTGGCCAGGTTGGCCACCGAGGTCCAGCGGTCGTTGACGAAGGTGCCGTTCTTGGAGCGGAGGTCCTTGATGATCACGCGCTCCTTGGTCATGAACTCGATGGAGGCGTGCTTTCTGGATACGTCCATGTCGTTGAGCTCGAGGTCCACCTTGCCCCGGCCGACGATGATCCCGCGGGCCTTGAAGATGTGGCTCTTGCCCGCGTCCACCCCTTCCACCACCTGGACCGCGGCCTTCACGTCCGGGAACAGGGCCTGCATCAGCGGGTCCTTGCCCACGCGCTCGGGCTGAACATTGGTGATGTCCGCGTCTTCCGCCGGCGCCGCCCCCTCCTGGTCCATGCCCAGGTCGGCCCAACTCGCGCTCGCCGCGGTCTGCTTGACCTCGACCTTGATCACCGAGTTGCCCACCGTGATCTCGTCGTTCGTCGTGATGTACGACTCCCACACCTGGCCGCCGTTCAAGTAGGTCCCGTTGGTGCTTTTGAGGTCGCGGACCAGGAAGCGGCCGCCCTCGAAAAAAATCAGGGCGTGCTCCTTGGACACCGCGGTGTCGTTGAGCACGATCTCGCCGCTGGACCGGCCGATGGTCATCTTCCGCTTGGTCACGTTCAGCGACTTGCCCTGGTAGGGGCCGGCAATGAACGAAAGCTTGAGCAAAAGCCCCGGGGGCAGAGGCCCGTCCTCGCTGAACTCGTCGCGCACAATCGTCCTGTCACTCATCTCTCACCTCGAACCGAATGATCGCGGAAAAGGATCGTGTCCTCCCCCTCTAAAATATTCAGCCGCTTATCGGATGTCAAGTTGCCCACGGCGCCCGGCGCCCGACCCGCCGTTCGACAACAGGATTTTTTTGCATTGACCATCGGCGCGGATTCTGGGCCACAAAGCACATTTTCCGGAAAATTTTCCCCCGATTCCTTCCTGGTGTCCAAGGAAAATCCGAGGTTGGCCGCTCGTGGCCTGAATCTTGAGGCCCAGCATCAAGGCCGCGAAGTCCATGAAATGGGCCACCCGTGGCCTTATTCCTGGCCCCCTGTGACCGACCATCCGGCCACGGAACGTCGCACCGAAATCGGCCCTCAAAATGACCGATCTGGTCGTCAACACGAATTTTTCGTAGAGCCCTCATCAACACCTCCATAAAAAATGACAGGGATGTTCAGGCACCGTCGGCCGTAGGCCTTTTCAGCCTTCGCAGCTGAAGCTGCTTCGGCGAAGTGGGCTGGCGCCGGCCGGATGAACAGGATCAAAAAGCGAAAAGATTTTTTTAAGCCCTGTCCACAACCTCAAACCTCAAACCTCTTCAATTTCATGCCCCCCTATTAATAGTTAATTGAGGGCTGGGCATAAATAATTACCCCCAACCTCTGGGAATATGATATGATATTTATAAAAATCTTTCCAGGAGGTGCGCCGTGGTTGCGGAGGATCATACCTTGCTCAAGTTGTTGGCGCTGGTGGACGAGCTTTATGAGGAAGAAGAGGAGACGCCTCGCCCCCGAGGGCGCCCTCTGGATTACAATGAGTTGGTGATGCTTAAAGTTTTTATCGTGATGGTTCTGAAGCGGATCAAGCATTTCAAAACTCTCCATCGGTTTTTGGGTCAGAACCCCGCGATTCGCCAAGCCTGTGGGCTGCCCTCGTTGCCGGATCGGCGGACCTTTGGCCGGCGCTTGAAATTTTTTCCCCCCGGTGCTCGGAAACCAGATTCGGAGCTGGGGAGAGAAGCTGTTGGCGGAAGGAGTAAGCGCCGCGACGGTGGTGGCCGCGGACAAGTCGATGCTTGAGGCCGTGGGTCCGAAATGGCACCAGAAGGATCGGGAGCGCGGAGGGGTGCCGGAGGGGCTCCGGAACGTGGACCGCGAGTCGGGCTGGGGTTATTCGATGCATAAGGGCTGGGTCCAGGGCTACGCCCGGCACGTGGTGTGTAGCGCCGGCGCGGGGGCTTTGCCCTTGCCGCTGCTGGCCTGGGTGGAGCCGAATAATATTTCGGAGAACACCATGTTTGAGCCGATGATTGATGAGCTCCCGGAGGACACCCGCCGCGTGCTGGCGGATGAGGGCTATGACGACCATAAATTGATTCAAAAAGTGGAGATCAAAGCGGGAGGCGGCTATCATCGGCGGATGCTGGTACCGATGGAGGCCCGTCGCCATACCCCGGAATGGCGTCGCGGCCATGCTGCCTGGTATCAATCGGAGCGGGGGCAGGCTGTTTACGCGCGGCGGAAAATCACGATTGCGCCGCGGTTCGAGATTTTGAAAAATATTTTCGATCATCGCCGCTCCTGGATGAAGGGGTTGAAAAACAATCAGGCGATCATGCTTCTGGTCGTGTTGTGTCATCAACTGCTGATCTATTACAACTGGAAGCATGATTTAAACTTATCCAATGTTAAACCAATAGTGGATGGGCTTTAATTATGCCCACCCCTCAGTTGTCTGCGTTCATCCGCGTTCATCTGCGGCAAACTATTTATAGTAAATTAGATGGCTCATTGTAAAGCCGTTGCTGAAACACTACACTAGATTCAAGGCGGGCAAAGGGTTGAAGCAGCGGGTGGACGTTTAGTCCTCGAAGTCCGATAGTTTGTCCGGCTCGACTTCCAGGGTGTCGTTCAGCTCTGAATATTTGCGTCAAACGAGCCGCGTTGCGGTTCGATACGCGGGTCTCGAATTTTCAGCAGGAGGCCGAAGATGAAAAGATTTCTCCTGATCGCGCTCATGGTTATGATCGCGTTCTCCGGGGCATTGACCTGTACCGAACGGGCCAAGAAGGTCAAGATCGGCGTGAGCATGGCCCTCTTTGATGATGCGTGGCTCACCTATGTACGAGAGGAGATAGTGAAATGGGGGACCGCTCACCAGGACGTCGAGCTTACGATCGTCGACGCCAAGAACGACCCGGCGATCCAGACCGGGCAGGTCGAGAATTTTCTTGCTCAGAAGATGGACGCAATCGTGATCATGCCCCCCGACGCGTCCGCCGTCGAGCCGATCACCAGGATGGTCACCGCAGCGAAGGTTCCTCTGGTTTACTTAAACCGCCAGGTCGAAAACCTTCCCCCGGGCGTGATTTACGTCGGATCGAGGTCTATTGACGCGGGCGTTTTCGAGATGACCGAGCTCGGCCGGCTCATGGGCGGCAAGGGAAATATCGTCATCATGATGGGCGAGCTCGCCCACGAAGCCTCGCGCAACCGAACCGCCGGAATCAAGCAAGTCATCACCGAGAAGTACCCCGACATTAAAATCCTCGCGGAGCAGACCGCCAACTGGAAGCGCGACGAGGGCAAGACGCTCATGGAGAACTGGCTCGCTTCCGGCATGGAGATCGCCGGCGTCGCCTCCACCAACGACGAAATGGCGCTCGGCGCCCTGTTGGCGATTAAGGCGGCCGGAAAGCTCGGCCGGATCCGCGTCTGCGGAGTTGACGGCAGCGACGATGCCCTGGCCTCGATGGACCGGGGCGAACTCGATTGCACCGTGTTCCAGGATCCGAAAGGCCAGGCCGAGGAAGGGATCAACGCCGCATACCTGATGGCCCTCGGCAAGCCCAATCCCAAGGTCAAGAACAGCATCATTTGGGTTCCTTACCAGCTCGTCACCAAGGCGAACTACCAGAGCTTCATGAAGAAGTAGCGGTTCTTCCGGTTTGAGAATACTTATCGCGGACTCGAGAAGAGTTACACGGATGACTCGGATGTAACGGATCAAGAGGATCGGATAAGAGTAATACGGAGAGAGCTTATCCGTGGAATCCGTTTCCATCCGTCCGCCGCCATTTGCGCAAAACGCTTGATGACACGGAAACGCGGTGGTTTTTATCCCGGGCTACGGATTGAAGAACGATGACACGGATTCCTCATCTCTATTTCGATCCGTGAAATCCGTCTCATCCGTTTCATCCGTGTAAAATCTTAGGTATCGTGGATCCGGATGATCCGAAGTTGCCGGGGAAAATCGTCATGAGACTTACGGAGGAACGGAATGGCGGATGAATACCTGCTGAGCATGACCAATATCAGCAAACAGTTCCCTGGCGTCCGCGCCCTGGATAACGTCCAGCTTCAAGTTCGGAAAGGGACCGTGCACGCCCTCATGGGCGAGAACGGCGCGGGGAAGTCCACCCTCATGAAATGCCTGATCGGGATGTATACCCCCGATTCCGGTACGATCATTTTCAAAGACGAGAAAATAAGCGTCCCCAACACTCATTACGCGCTGGCCAAGGGCATTTCCATGATTCATCAGGAATTGAACCCGATTCCTCATATGACCATAGCCGAAAATATCTTTTTGGGGCGGGAAACGAGGACCTGGTATGGTCTGGTGGATATGAGGAAAATGAACCGGAGGACCAAAGAGTTGCTCGATCGTCTCGCGATCAAGCTTGATCCAAATACGAAGATGGCCGAGCTCAGCATCGCCAATACTCAGCTCATCGAGATCGCCAAGGCGGTATCA
Organism: bacterium; assembly: GCA_035527835.1. Taxonomy (GTDB): domain Bacteria; phylum RBG-13-61-14; class RBG-13-61-14; order RBG-13-61-14; family DATKZS01; genus DATKZS01. The sequence goes on along the minus strand of DATKZS010000005.1, from coordinate 22,088 downwards.
TACGATTCCGATTTGATCGTGATGGATGAACCCACCTCCGCAATTTCGGAAGCGGAAGTCAGCGTGCTTTTCAAGACGATCCGTTCCCTGAAAGAACAGGGCCGATCAATTATCTATATCACGCACAAGATGGATGAGGTCTTCGAGATCACCGATGAGATCACGGTGTTCCGGGATGGAAAGTATATCAGCACTGACCGGACGAATACGCTGACGCGGAACCTGCTCATCCAAAAAATGGTCGGGCGCGAGCTCACGGATATGTTCCATAAAGAACCGGCGAATATCGGCGAAACCGTTCTCGAGGTGAGGGGCCTCACGGGCCCCAGGTTCAAGAACGTCAGCTTCGAGGTCAAACGGGGCGAAATATTCGGAGTTGCAGGTCTCATGGGGGCGGGGCGGACCGAACTGCTCGAGGCCGTATTCGGAGTAACGAGACGGGATTCCGGGGAAGTATTCATGGACGGGAAGAAAGTCGAGATCCGGTCGCCCGCGGACGCTATCCGCCTGGGATTGGCCCTGCTGACTGAAGACAGGAAACTCACCGGACTTTATATAAACGCGATGGTCAGGGACAATATGGTAATCGCGAATATGAACAAATATGTGCGGGGTATTTTTGTTGATTTCCGCAAAATCACTTCCGATTGCGAGAAAATGCGCGATCAATTGCGAATACAGACACCAAGCCTCACGCAAATAATAAAGTACCTTTCGGGCGGCAATCAGCAAAAGGTCCTGATTTCGCGCTGGCTGCTGACCGAACCGAGCATTTTAATCCTGGACGAACCAACGCGCGGTATTGATGTGGGAGCCAAGGCCGAAGTTCACCGACTTATGACGGAGCTCACGCGTCAAGGCAAGACGATAATAATGATCTCTTCCGAGCTGCCTGAGATTCTGGGAATGAGTGATCGGATCATGGTTATGCATGAAGGCGATAAGATCGGCGAGCTAAGCAGGGCGGAAGCGACCCAGGAGAAGATCCTGCACCTGGCTACGGGCATGAGCCTGGCCACGGCGTGAAAGAGTGGTTCTTCGCGCTTGCGAGTGGATCTTGAAATGAGACGCGGAGACGAAAAAGACTGGAGTAGAGCGTAGAGCGAAGGGCGAAGGGCGTGAGTGGGAGAGGCGCGCAGTGAATATCTTCACGCTCTACGCCCTGCGCTCTACGCCCTACGAATTTAGAATTCCATCCACTCTTGATCGTGAAGAACCGAAAGAGTAAAGGGGGCCGAAGTGGACAGGGACACGGTGGAAACGACCAAAGAAAGCAAGACCAGCCGGCATTCACCTCGAGCATTCATCAATAATCTCTTACGGAAATACGGGATATTTTTTATTTTCCTGGGGATGCTCATCATCGCTTCATTATTGTCACCCGCTTTCCTTACCAGGATGAATCTGATCAATATCGTCCGGCAGATTTCCATCATCGGCCTGATCGCCCTGGGGGTCACCGGCGTCATCGTCACCGCCGGCATTGACCTCTCGTCAGGCTCCGTCGTCGGCCTCGCCTGTGTCGTCGCGGCCGCCTGCTCGCAGTTGCCGACTGGCGCCCGTGTCCTCTATCCGGCCATCGCCGGGAATCCTGTTTATGTCTCGATTATCGCGGGCTGCCTGGTGGGGATGCTGGCGGGAGGCATCAATGGCTTCCTCGTGGCCAAGGCCAAGATACCGCCCTTTATCGCGACCCTGGGAATGTTCTCCGCGGCCCGAGGCGCGGCCATGCTTTTCACGACCGGGCGGCCAATATCAAACCTCAGGGACGATTATAATTTCATCGGCCAGGGCGACCTCGCGGGTCTGCCGATTCCGATTTTGATCCTGGTCGTCATGGCGATCGTAACGCATATTCTGTATTCGCGGACCAAGTTCGGCAAATATATCTACGCGATCGGCGGCAACGAGCAAGCCGCGCACGTCTCGGGGATCAACGTCGCGAAGTACAAATTACTGATTTATGCGTATGCCGGTTTCCTGGCGGCCCTGGGCGGAATCGTGGTGTCATCCCGGATCGGATCAGGACAGCCCGGACTCGGCGCAGGGTACGAATTCGACGCCATTACCGCGGCGGTCATCGGCGGCGCCTCCCTGTCGGCGGGCGGGATCGGGAGTATCCCGGGAACGATCATAGGCGCGCTCATCATCGGCATCCTCAATAACACTCTCGATCTCACCAACGTATCCGCGTACTGGCAGCAGATCATCAAGGGCGCAATCATAGTCGGCGCGGTTATTCTGGACCAGCAGAAGAACAAGGGCGGCAAATAGAAATGGTTTATTAACCGGCACGGCAATCTCAGATGAAAAGATTATTAACAAGGATATTCAGGATTCCCGGGATAATCCCCGGTTCTTTTTGAATCCTGAACATCCTGAATATCCTTGTTAAAAATTTTCCGGCTTAAGAGGAGGACCATTATGCTCGACCGGCAGCGTTTCGGCCTGAACCGAATCATCGCGCCTTCGCTGGGACTCAAGGAGTTCTTTGAATTCGCGGCCTCGGTGGGCATCCGCAAGGTGGAGCTCAGAAATGACATGGGAAGCCGCGACGCGGTGGACAACCTGCCGCCCGCCGCCGCCGCGCACATGGCCGCGGATAAGGGCATTGAAGTCATCTCCATCAATGCGCTGCAAAGGTTCAACCTCGCGTCGGTCCGGGCAAAGGCTATGTCGGAGCTAGGGGCACTTCTCGAATTGGCAAAGTCAATCGGCTGCGGCGCCGTGGTCCTTTGCCCGAACAACGATCAAAACGATGCGCGCCCGCCGGCGCGGCGCGCCGCCGAGACGACCGAGGCGCTTTCGGCTTTCGGCCCTCTTTTCACCAGCGCCGGCATCCTGGGGCTGATCGAGCCGCTCGGGTTCGCCATCTCATCGCTCGCCTCGCTGGTCCTGGCCCAGGAGACGATACGGAAGTCGGGTTTCGCCTGTTACCGCATCGTTCACGACACCTTCCACCACTACATCGGGCCGGAGGACCAAACGATTCTCGGAGGGGCTTACGATGTTGCGAATACCGGCCTGGTCCACGTCTCCGGCGTCGAAATCGCCCTCCCCCCCGGCGACTTACGTGACGAACACCGGGTCCTGGTCGGACCCGCCGATCGTATGAACAGCAAAGAGCAAATATTGCGTCTTTCCCGGCTGGGCTTTGCGGGCGATTTTTCTTTCGAGCCCTTCTCGCCCGCGATCCAGAACCTGGGCCGGGACCAACTCGCGGACGCGGTCCGGCAAAGCCTCGATTTCATCCTCTCCTGAGGCGGCCCAAGCGAAAGGCGGCCGAAGATGCAACCGCGGATAACCTGTTTTGTGGCTCGGAAAATAAGTTTGACTTTTTCAAGGGGTCGGCTATCCTTATCCGTGAAAGGAATCGCACATGGAATATGATGTCTTCATAACCAAAGATGGCGATTGGTATATAGCGGATGTCCCGGCTTTGCCCGGCTGTATGTCCCAGGGGCGGACCGAAAAGGAGGTTTTGACCAACGTCCGCGATGCCATCCAGGGCTACCTGGAGGTCCTGAAGGAACAAAACCGCGAAGCGCCCAAGACCAAACACCTGAAAGTCGCCGGGGCGGGATGAAGCGGCTCGCCAATATTTCCGGCCATAAAGCCGTCAAAATCTTCTGCAAATTCGGCTATCAGATCGCCCGCCAAACCGGAAGCCATATCATCCTCAAGCATCCCGAAAAGCCTCCCCTGGTGATTCCCGACCATAAAGAAGTCGCGCCTGCCCTCCTGAGAACGCAAATCATCCGGGCCGGACTTTCCATTGAGGAGTTCATGGAATATAAATAACCATGGGATGGAAACCGCGGGCCGGACTCCACCGGAACACCAGCTTCCCGCCCGCGATCCAAAACCTGACCCCCGAGAAACTCGCGAACCCGGTCCGGCAAAGCCTCGATTTCATCCTGGCCTGGGGCGGCGGAAGCGAAGGGCAAAAATCAGTCCGAAACTGCGAGGAGGTATCTAATGCAAGCGCCTGTCAACGTCGGCATCATCGGAGTGGGGCGGATCGGCAAGATCCACGCGGAAAATATTGTTTCCTCGATGTCCCAGGGCCGGCTCAAAGGGATCGCCGACCTGAATCTGACGCCGGAAATCGAAGCCTGGGCGAAAAACCTTGGCGTTACATCCATCGTGAAGGATCCGGCCGCTCTGCTCGCCGACAAAGATATTCAGGCCGTGCTCATTTGTTCTTCAACCGACACCCACGCGGACCTCGTGGTCGCCGCGGCGAAGGCCGGCAAGCATATTTTCTGCGAAAAGCCCGTGGACCTGACGGTGGCAAAGGTGCGCGCGGCCCTCGACGCGGTGCAGAAGGCCGGGGTTAAATTGCAGGTGGGCTTCAACCGGCGCTTCGACCATAACTTCCGCCGGGTCCGCGAGCTGGTCGAGTCCGGGGCGGTCGGTACTCCGCAGCTTATCAAGATCAGCTCGCGCGACCCCGCGCCGCCGCCCGCCGCTTACATCGCGGTTTCGGGCGGTATCTTTCTCGACATGACCATCCACGATTTCGACATGGCCCGGTTCCAGGCGGGGAGCGAGGTTGACGAGGTTTATGCCGCGGGCGCCGTTCTCATTGACGAAGCGATCGGGAAGGCCGGTGACGTGGACACGGCCGTCGTCACGCTGCGGTTCGAGAGCGGCGCCCTGGCCGTGATTGACAACTCGCGCCGCGCGGCCTACGGCTACGACCAGCGCGTCGAGGTGTTCGGGTCCAAGGGCGCGGCCGCCGCCGAGAACGACGCGCCCAGCACCGTCAAGCTCTCAACCGAGTCCGGGTGTATTGGCGAGAAGCCCCTCTACTTCTTCCTCGAGCGCTACCAGCAGGCCTTTGTCGCTGAAATGCGCGCCTTCCTCGATGCGGTCGCGGGAGGAAAGCCGACCCTTGTCACCGGCGAGGATGGGCTGCAGAACCTCCGCGTCGGCCTGGCGGCCAAGCTGTCCCTCGCCCAAAGGCGCCCCGTCAAGCTCTCGGAGATTCCCCTCGAGTAATGCCATGATGATCAAACAACCGGGACCCGCGCCCCGGGGCTACGAGACCAGTGGACCAGAGGGGGACGAACGAGACATGCTTATAAACTTCGGCTGTAAAGTCCAATTTCATCATACAATTTCAGGTGTTAGGAGACCTATATGAGGGCGCAACTTTCCTTGTGGAAGAGGGAGCGCATCTGAGCGACGTTCCCTTTGCAGTTCCAACTATGGAGCATCCTTTTGGACAACTTCATCTATAGTGTGGAACAGGATGTCCTCGTTCTTTATCAGCTTAAGCTGAAATATGAGATCTTAGCGACTCATGAATCGGTAGTAGCTCAATACCCGTTGCATTGTCCTGCGGTTCTTGAATAAATAGGCCATCATCTCAGTGAACTCTTTGGTTTCGGGATCACCCGTTTTGATGAGAGCCTTCGCCGCCAGATTAATGATCTGATCTCTGGCCATGGGCTGAGCAGCGGGATCGGCTTTTCCTGTGAGGAGCCACTCGATACTGACTCCTTCGTACTGAGCGATCCGGAAGAGCGCGGGAACCCTTGGCAACTGCGTACCGGCTTCATAACGGCAGATCATCGATTGTCTGATTCCCAGATCCTCCGCGAACTCGACTTGGGTCTTGTCGCCCCGGAGCTTTCGTATCCGTTGTCCTACCGCCTTAGCTTCTTCCGTTTTCATATTTGCGCCTCTCTGGGTTACTACCAGAATAGATGCAGGATTGTCAAACCTCGCCGCCAGTGTTGTAGCGATAGCTGAAAAAACATGGATGAGATCAACTCCGCAGCTCTTTCACTCTCCCCCCAAATCCTCTGATCCAACTCCTGACCTCTTCCGAGTCCGTAACCTTCATGGTCAGAGTCACGCTTCCGTCTTTGTTCACGGTGCACTTCTGCGAGCGGTGCCAGGTGCGGGAGCAGATGTAGTCGCAGAGCTCGGGAGGGAATTTGAGGCTGAAGGTTTTTTTCTCGCCGGAGGAGAAGATGCCGAAGGCGCCGTCGAGCATTTGTTCGGGGTGGTATTTCGGGGGGTAGTCGAACTTGTCGTGGGTCACTTCGACCCAGCGGAGGCGTTCGATGTTGAAATAGACGGGATTGTCGTGGTTGAGCGTGCGGGCGATGAGGTAGAGGCCGCCCTTGTGGTAAAGGAGCGTGAGCGGCTGGACCTATTCGTGTGGGTCGGCGCCGGAGGGCTTGTATTAGATCTTGAGGACGTTCTGATAGACGATGGCCTTGATCACGTCCGAGAGCATGTCGTCGTGCCTGGTGTAGTCCTTGGGCGCCCATGGAGCGCTGTAGAACTTGCGCTGCATGTCTTTGATCAGGCCGCGATGCGAGGCGGAGAGCTTCTGCTCGACTTCCCGGAGCACACCCTCGACCAAGTCCACGAAAAGGTTGTTGGCGCCGAGCATCCCGGGGGAGAGGATGAATCCGCCGCCCTTGCCCACGTCGCGGACCAGCGGCAGTACTCGGCGACCTGGTCCCTGGTCCCCCTCACCAAGAGGTGGGGCGGCACGTCGCCCATGATACACAGCCGGCCGCCCAGGATTTCCTTGGCCTTACGGATGTCGGAAAAGCCGTCGAGGTGCAACTCATTGATGGCGTTTTGATCCAGTGGCATAGGGGTAGGGATAATTGTAAAAACCTGGCCGCTCTATTGTCCCAAAATGACCGGCCCATTGAAAGGTGGATAATTGTTATCCAAAGATAATCCCAAGGTCACTGGTGGGGGCCGGAAAGTGAATTGAGTTCTGTGTCCCCGGAACCAGAGTGCTATTGAATATCTTTGTTGTGTGATCTTTACCAAACCGTTTTATCAAGGACCTACTATCAAGCCAATGCGGGCAAAGTAGATTTCAATATTGCCGTCGCGGGAATCCAGCCAACTCACTCCATGTTCGGACCCGGTCCAGACCAGGGAAGGAATCTCGCTATAACTTGCGTCCGAGGTGATCCGGATATCGCTTCCGAGCTTGGATCCGGATGAGGAAATCCGGGCAAAGTAGATCTCATTGTTTAGGTCGCGGTAATCATCCCAACTCACTCCATATTCGGACGTAGTCCAGACCAGAGAAGGAAACCTGCTAGCATTTGTTGCCGAAGTAATCTGGACATCGCTTCCAAGCTTGGCCCCGGCCGAGGAAATCCGGGCAAAGTAGATTTCATAATTGTTGTCGCCAGGATCCTCCCAACTGACTCCATATTGTGATCCGGTCCAGACCAATGAAGGACCCCCGCTACCATTCGCGCTCGAGGTGATCCGGACATCGCTTCCGATCTTGGCCCCGGCCGAGGAAATCCGGGCAAAGTAGATATCACCAAAGAAGCCGTCGGGGGAAGCGTCCCAACTCACTCCATATTCGGACAAGGTCCAGACCAGGGAAGGAAACTCGCTAATATCTGCGTTCGAGGTGATCCGGACATCGCTTCCTAACTTGGCCCCGGCTGAGGAAATCCGGGCAAAGTAGATCTCGTAATTACAATCCATCGTTCCTGAGCCAGAATCACAAAGACCGTCTCCATCATTCCTAAAATCCTGCCAACTGACTCCATATTGTGATCCGGTCCAGACCAATGAAGGAGACCAGCTATCACTTGCGTCCGAGGTGATCCGGATATCGCTTCCGAGCTTGGTCCCGGCCTCGGAAACCCGGGCGAAGTAGATTTCAGCATTGCCGTCGCGGTAATCCTCCCAGCTGACTCCATATTGTGAGCCGGTCCAGACCAGGAAAGGATACAAGCTATCACTTGCGTCCGAGGTGATCCGGACATCGCTTCCGAGCTTGGCCCCGGCCGAGGAAATCCGGGCGAAGTAGATTTCAGCATTGCCGTCGCGGTAATCCGTCCAACTGACTCCATATTGTGAGCTGGTCCAGATTAGGGAAGGATCCCAGCTCCCACTTGCATCAAAAGTGATCCTGACATTGGTGCCTAGCGGTGTTGGGCATTCTTCGTCAACGGTTCCATAACCAACGTCTCCCGGGCACTGGTTGTCAATTCCATCACATTCTTCAGATGCGCCCGGGCGGACATTGATGTTGTTATCGTCGCAATCAACCAATGTGTCGCATCCCGCCGTTGAATAATAGCCGTCGGAATCGTTGTCCTGGCAGACAACAGGAGAGCCAACCATAACCGAGACCGATCCGGAAGTTGAGGCTTCTCCGTCAGAAGCCATACAGGTAATTTGATAATTACCGTCGGCAAGGCTCTCTGCCAGCCAGGTTACCCGCCAGGGATGCTGATCATTGATTGAAGAGTCAATGATCAAACCATCCGAAGAAGTCCATGAATAGGTGATGGGATCGAAATCCGGATCTTGGGCGTTGCAGGAGATTTCAACGGCTTCTCCCGTCATTATATGATTTATATATGCCTCAACTATTACCCGCGGGGGCCGATTAGTTGGCGACTGCGGACAGCGAAGGTCGCCGCCCGAGCAGTCATTATCAATTAGATCTCCGCAGATTTCAGGCTTGCCTGGGTTTTGGTTGGGGTTGTTATCGTTGCAATCGCCTTGAGTAGGGCTGTAGCCGTCATTATCTTTGTCAAGGGTCAATGGATCAAGAGGAACGGCTGGAAAAGTTGGGCCGGTGTATTTGAAAGACCATATGACCTGATTAGAAGGTCCTTCATAAGGAGTCACTCGTATGCCCCAGTAGTAGGTCACATTGGTCTTAAGACTGGCGAATTCTTTTGGAGAGAAACGGAGGATTACAGGTGTTTGCTTCATGGGGGCGTTCCGATCAATTTTAGCCAGGACTATTGTTCCCACTTTGTTATTAAACAAATTGATTTTGTCGGTGCCAATCATAAATTCAAAAACTCCGTAACGGCCATCAAAAGCGTCATTGTTGAACTCATAAGTAAAGTTCCGCGCCGAAATGTCGGAGATAATAGCTCCATCGCTCGGAGAACTAAGTGTTATAGGAACTTTGATTTTATTTTTATTTTGATTAATTGTTTGCTGAATAGCAGCTTTGGCAGCAGCTATAACCACAGTTCCTAGTATAATGACAACAGGTATCATCCAAAACACAGCCTTTGCTTGTTTGGGCATGATCAAGTTAAACAAAACAGATGCCAAGCCGCCATCCTTTACCAAAATCATGGTATCGGGGACGTTAGATTTGAATATTTTAAAGGAGGTTGTTGCGAAGTCGTCATAGGCTGGATCGTTAAATACTAATACTGCATTGGTTTGAGGGTAATTGGTATAGACAAAATCAAGAGCCTCGGAGCCGTTCATCGTTTCAAGATAGTTGCCAAAATCGGATGCCTGGCTTACCTCTTCGCTCTGCACCGTATAAGTATCAGAAGATATGCCCCTGGGCAGAAGTCCCAAATATTGGCCGTTCACCAGAGAGACTGTTTCCAGGCTTTCAACAGCAGGGAAGTAATTATCATTTCCTTCGACATGGATAGTCAGGATACCATCTTTCAGGTATCCATCAACCTGAATGCCAGCCAAGGTCTGCGGCATAGGATCGTAGATATTGTGCAAAATGAAGGAATAGGACTTGCTCCCAAAGGTAAGAGTGAATGCACCTTGGCCGTCGGAAACCACTGAACTGGATATGCCTGGGGATGAGGGGGTTCCTTCACCTCCGCCGCCACCACCGCCTCCTCCACCACAATTTAGCATTGGAAAGAAGGAAAGTGAGCTAATTAGAATAACTGCAACAATCTTAAACTCCAACCTTTTCTTTGTCTTAATCATCAATCCACCTCCCTTAATGATGTTACGGGTTCTCACAGAAAAAAGCTCCCGGACCAGATTGATCCGAGAGCTTGAAAATCCGGTGGCGGTCACGCTGGACGGCGTGGCTGGCGGCCGGGATCAAGGGCAGATTGACACCGTCACCGCCACCGCCACCGCCGCCTCCCCCGCAATTGCTTGAAACTGCAATTATCGAGCAGTCTAAAACATTCAGCGCTATTTGTTTGGCAATCTTCTGGTTCATGCACATATCTCCCGGTACTGATGGTTATTCCTCTTATACGCGCTCTTATCGTATTATGCTTGAAAATATCATATCCTCACTTGTCAAGAAAAATCCGCGATTCTCCATTTCACGGTGAAAAAGAAGAACCGATTATGGTGAAATATAAATCCATTGTACTACTTCCGCTGTCCATGTTCCACATGATCCCGAAAGCCGATCCTGACCAGGCTATATATGGCCCATCATAAATAGACGCGTTGTTGTGCGTAACTCTGAAATCATTAATCAGGTTGGTTCCGTTTGCAGTGATGCGGTTGAAATATATTTCTCCGTTCGCATTGTCACGAAAATCAGTCCATGCAATGCCATATTCGGAGACGGTCCAGACTGCATCCAAGCCATAAAAAGTGGCCGGACTGGTGATAATAATTTTATTCGAGCCTAATAAATATCCAGTCAAGGAAATATGATTAAAATAAATACTAGTCGCGTCACCGAGCCAGAATATACCATATTCCGATCCATTGAAAATTAAATGATACCCGTAACCTAAATCTCCAATATTAATATCGCCCATCATTTTATTTCCGGTGGCGCTCAGTCTATTAAAGTATGTATGATCTCCTATCCAGCTTATTCCATGCTCCGAGCCCGTCCAATGCAGATATTTGGGAATTCCGCCGCTAGAGGTTATCCTGACGTCAGAGCCGACTTTGTTTCCTGATGAAGAAAAGCGGGTAAAGTAAATATCAGATTGGCCATCCACTGAATTATTGAACAAAACACCATATTCAGACCCAGTCCAATCTAAATGAACCCAGCCGCCAATATTAGTTGAAAGCGCAATATCGGAACCGATTTTAGTCCCATTTGAAGAAATCCTTGAAAAGTATGTTTGGTCGTTAGAATAATCGACCCAACCTACACTATACTCCGATCCAGTCCAGACAAGATCATTAGACCATTCTTCTAGAATGTTATTATTGGTTGTAATCCTATTGTCTACGCCGATTTTCACGCCGGCGGGCGATACTCTCGTAAAATACAACTCCGATACGCCGTCTCGATAGTCATCCCATGTTATCCCGTATTCGGAGCCGGAGGAAGTGATATTTCCCAGGTATCCCAGGGAGCCTAAAGTAAGCCTTAAGTCGCTAATCTTTTTTTCTTCGAAGCCCTCGTCAATGACTCCGAAGCCAAGATCGCCCTGACATTGGTTGTCCTTGCCGTCGCTGACCTCAATCGCGCCAGGATGGGTTGCGGCGGTGTTATCGTCACAGTCCGCAGCCTTGCCGTCATCGCCCGCGGTGCCCGGGATGCAATTATCATAGCCATCTTTATCAACATCAACACAGACATGAGGAGTGCCACCACCTCCTCCTCCACCGCCGCCACCGCCGCCACCACATGAAGATATGGACAGAGAGGTTATGATGCTCAATGTTACCGTCAGAGCCGACTTAATGAAACTTTGGGTTTTCATATGGATGCCTCCTTCTTCCTTTGGAAAATTGATTCAAATTTCAACAAAAAAACTCCCGGACCAGATTGATCCGAGAGCTTGCATAGCGCTCCCTCATGGAGCAAAAGACGACTTTTGCTTCTTGGGAATATGTGCTTGTTGACAATACTCGATTCATTCCACCAACAAGGATCAGGCCCTGATGTCAGCGACTCTCAGCTCGGGCCTTGTTAGAACCAAATAACTCATTGCCTGGCAGTTATGATTCATTTGTATCACAATGAGTTAGGTTTGTCAAGAAGTTTTATGAATAAAGAGCTGGGGGTAACTAGCTGATAATAAAGAGAAAATAGTCATGCACTTTGGCCGCGGCGCAGCTCTCTGGCATAGAAAAATTCTCAGTCTCGATCACCTGACCTCTCATGGCGCGATATGGAGACAGCGTGCGGCAGTTCAGGTCCTCCACCTCCGCGCGGACCACTCTGCTCCACCGATGCTCCCTGCTCCCGGGAAAATCCGGTATAATCGGATGATGAAAGGAGGACGGACATGAACCGAAGGGAGTTTGAGAAAGTTTTGGCCCTGGGCGCGGCGGCCACCGCTCTGCCGGGCGGTCTTGCGCGCGCGGGCCAGGGGCCGCGGGCCGACGTGGTCCTGGCGGGCCTCGCCAAGGGATCGCCTGAGGATGCGCTGATCAAGGCCGTGAAAACCGCGGCCCAGGCGGCTACTGATTTTTCGTGGCTGTCCCGGGGCGATTCCGTGATTATCAAGCCGGTGCTTAATTCGGGGAACGGCTACCCGGCCACCACCAGCCCCCTCGGCATCAAGGCGATGGTGGAGCTGTTAAAGGGCAAGGGCGCGGGCCGGGTAATACTTATGGACATGTCCGGCGTGGAGCACGTAAAGCTCGAGCAGAAGCGTCTTCGCGGCAGCTCGCGCGAGCTGATGAATCAGTGCGGGATGGCCCGGGCCGGAGAGGCGGCGGGCGCGGAGCTTTACTTTCCGGAGGAGGCCGGCTGGGGGGCCTTTTTCGAGGAGTCTCCGGAGTCGGGCTCGAGCTGGAAGGGCCCGATCATGATGCCCAGGATCATCAAGGAAGTTGACCACGTGGTGCTCATGCCCCGCACCGGCCGGCACGTTCTGGCCGGGAGCTCCCTGGGCCTGAAGGCCGCGGTCGGCTGGTGGCGCTATGACACCCGTCTCGAGTACCACCGCGACGCCTCGACCTTTCAGGAGAAGACCGCGGAGGCCAACACCGTGCCCTCACTGCTCAGCAAGCAGCGGCTGGTCCTGACCACGGCGACCAAGGTGCTCACCACCTTCGGACCGGATGATGGGCATGTGGTTGAGCCGGACACGGGCCTGGTTATCGCCTCCACTTCCATCGTGGCCCATGACATGGTTTCCCTGGCCTGGTTGATCGAGAACCGGGAGGCCACGCCGGGGGCCGAGAAAACCGCGGCCAAAGACCCTAACTCCAGCCAGGCCATGGTGTCCGCCGCGAACCGCGGCGTGGTGATGCTGCTCGGCGGCGTCATGGAGGCCGCCAGGGCCGAGAAGCTCGCCGCGAGCGACGTGTCTTCAATCGGGGACGACCGGGTGATAACTCACGCCTGCCGAGTTTTCGGGGGAACGCCCCGGATCGAGCTCCGCGCGCCGGACGAGTCGGTGCCGCCATCAATCCTCACTAAAATGAAGAGCCGGGTGGCCACGTGAACATTACCGTGATGCGACAATAGGAAAGCGGAATATCACGCCCTTGGCGCTGAAAAAGGCTCGTTTCGCTACAGGCACTATTTAGCGACCGGAGTAATAGGTGGGGAAAAACATCAAAGGATGGCGGCAATGAAAATCATCTGAACCGACCCTTTATTTTCGGGCCTTTTCCACGGCCCTTTTTCGCGCCGGGCTTAAAGTGTAGCGGATTTTGCCGAGCTTATAGGTGAGGTCGGAGAAGGAGCGCATGACGGCGTCATAGGGGACGAGCCAGCGGCCGGGCGGGATGAGAGAGGGGTCGGTTTTGATATCGCCGCCGATCCTGACCGCGGCCGTGATCACCGCTTCCTCCTTGTCCAGGCTTGCGAGCAGGTTGCCCTGTTGGTCCACGATCCGGGAGCGGGCGGCGAAGTCGGAGCGCAACCGGGCGCCGGGCACGCCGGGCATGGGCGAGTCCCAGCGTCCGGTCTTGTTCACGGAGACCACCGGCACCCCGAGGATCCGGGCGTAGAGCGCGGGCAGGCGGTTGTTGGCCTCGATGTTTTTTTGCCGGATGGAATCGAGAAGCGGGACCTCCGGCGCGGAATAGGTCATGAGCACGATGTCCGGCCGCTCTTCGAGCAGGGCCCTGATAGTGTGGGTCTTGGTGTTGTCGAAACAGATGGACACGCCGATGCGGCCGAGCGGAGTGTCGAACACGGACTGGTTCACGCCCGCGCCCTTGAAGAAATTGGCCTCGTACAGCGCCGGCTCGATCTTGGAGTGGGTCCACAGCTCGCCGTCTCCCGGGCCGGTCAGGACCAGGGTGTCGTAAAAGTCGGAGCCGCGGACTTCGAGGATGCAGGTGGCGAGGTAAACGTCGTAGCGCCGGCACAGGCCGCGCATCCATTCCACGGTCGGCCCTTGAACCGGCTCGGCCATCTCCCAGGTGCCGTCCTCGTAAACGTAGCCGATCAGCGCGAACTCCGGCAGCAGGATCAGCCGCGCGCCCTGGTCCGCCGCCTGGGCCACCATGTTCTCCGCGACCTCGCGGCTCCGCTCATACTGCCCGTCCAGGTTCGGCGTCTGCGCCGCCGCCACCATCAGCGTCCGCTCGCCGCCCTCCCCGGCCCGAGCGGTGAGCCCAACGGCGAACGAAAGTATCAACAGCGCCACGATGACCCGATTACCGCATCTCATTTTCCCCTCCCGCTATTCAATTCAGGAGCTTAATATTACAGGAGGCAAAAGAAAAACGCCAAGACGCCAAGACCGTCAATAAATAATTGGTTCCTCACGCAAATCTGTGGGTGAATTCCGGCATGGGCAGTTGCCCCATGCAGTGTAATAGTATCAGGCTGAACCATTTTTCGCTCCGGTAGCCGCGGGCGCGGTGGCTGATGGCTTTGGCGTTGTTGTTCATGGCCTCCACCGTTCCGTTGTTGATCGGGACCTTGAACCAGTTGAGGACATCTTCGCTATGACGCCTCAGAAGCCAGGCAAAATCGCGCATCGGCTCCAAACGCGAATGCGTCGCCCACCAGAACCATTTATGCAGGTACCGCTTCGCCATGCCCTTGCGTCGGTAACTCCAAAGATCACGGAAACTTTCCTTCAACAGGTAAGCCCGGTTGACCTTCAAATTCAGCTTCTCCAGGTAACCAAGACGCTGTTTCTGCTTCGGAGTCAGATTCCACGGGTTCTTCAGCCAGATGTACTTCGTCCCCTTCAAAAGCTCCGGGTTCTTCTTCTTCAATTCGACCGCCTCTTCCTTCCGCACATTGTCCACCGCCCGATGCAGGTGACGAATCAGATGGAACTTGTCGAACGCCAACACCGCCGCCGGAGCCTGCGCCTTGATCACCTCAACGTAAGGCGCCCACATGTCGCAGCAGATCGCCTTGATCCCCCGGCTCCGATCCGCACCCCACTCCGCGAAAAACCGCTCCAGCGTCTCCGCCTTCCGACCTTCGCCAGACCACAAGAGACGCCGGTTCACAAGGTCATAAATCTGGGTGTGGTAACCATGACCCTTCTTCCTCGAAATCTCATCAATCCCGATGTGAAGAACACCAGAGGTGTCACGGTGTTCAAGTCCGTAGGCCACCGCCCCCTTCACCGCCGAACCTACCGTGGACCAGCTAACCTCGAAAAGGCCGGCAACCACATCAATGGCCAAAAGCCTGGACCAGGTGGCGAGAAGGATGATCAATGGAAGCGTCAGCCGGCACTTGCCAAGACCCCAGGGAACTCGCTCCACCTTCTTCCCGCACCGCGGACAATTGACCCGGCGCGGGCGGTAAATAACTCTGACCGGAATCCCCCACAACGGCACATGACGCCACTCCCGCTCCTTGAGCGTGTCGTAAACCCGGGCGCGGCCGCCGCAACAGGAACAGGTCAGCTTCCTCTCAAGCTTCCGATCAAGACGGACCACCAAGTTCGTCGTGTCTCCTGCAACACTAACCACTTTATGGTCCTTGACACCGAGCGTGGTTCGTACCAGACTTTCTATAAGCACGGTCTCTCCTTTCGGTCTCTAGGATTGGGTGCAACTAACCTTAATAGACCGAAAAGACCGTGCTTTTCAATTAACCAATGTCAAAGAACACCCACAGATTCTTTGGAGGACCCAAATAATTAATGGTTTTTCTTCTTGGCGTCCTTGGCGTCTTGGCGGTTATCTTTTCGCCGCCTTTTCCTTGAGTGCTTCCTCGATCTCATGCCGGAGCAGCGCGATTTCCTGGGTCAGGTCCCTGATCTGGTCCTTGAGCCGCGAGTTCACGATGGAGAAGTGGATGGAGATGATCATGAGGAAGATGAGGGAGAAGATGAAGAGCGCGCTGGTGGGGTCAACGGCGCCGATCAGATGAGTGATGCGGATGAGCAGTCCGGGCCAGAGCGCGAGCGCGATCACGGCGGCGCCGACCATGAGCCACAACAGGGCGTACTCTTCGCGGAGCTTGCGCCGGCGGATGAGGAACACGATCAGGCCGAGCAACAAGAGCGCCGTGATGACGGCGAACGGTCTTTGTTCAGGCAGCAATTGAGGCCTCCTTCCGTTTTTCCCGGAGGTCGCCCCGGGTGGCGAGGTGGATCATGGACACGCTCATCTTGGCGATGTAATACAGCGGCCGAATCAGCCCGGAGTGCATGGACTTGCCGCTGTGCGATGGCCGCATCTTGACCGGGACCTCGATGATCTTAAACCCCATGCGCGAGAGCATGATGATGACGTCCGCGTCCGGGTAGTCCTGCGGGAACAGGTCGAGCAGGAAGACCCGCGATACCTCGCGGGTCATGGCGGCCATCCCGGTGGTCGGGTCGGTGACCCGAAAGCCCACCGCCAGCGACGCGGCCCGGGCGAACAGCCGGATGCCCAGGTCCCGCGAGCGGGGCAGCGATGGCGCGCGGCCGCCCTGAAAACGCGAGCCCAGCACGTAATCGCCCCGGCCCTCCCGGAGCGGCCCGAGCAGCGCGTCAAGATGGGCCGGGTCGTGCTGGCCGTCGGCGTCAAAGGTCACGACGTAGGGGAGGCTGGACCGCCGGGCCGCGTAGCGGAACCCGGCCTGCAACGCACCGCCGTAATTCAGGTTGGCGCCGAGCCTGAGCACCTGCGCGCCCGCGGCCCGCGCCGCGCGGTCCGTGCCGTCCGTCGAGCCGTCGTCAACCACCAGCACGTAGCGCGCCACGGCCAGCAGCTCATGAAGCGTGTCCCCGATCACCGCGGCCTCGTTAAAGGCCGGCACCACTATCAGCGCGTCCTCGATCACCTCGCGAACTCCCGGTAATATTCTATCATGTCCGCCGCGATCCGGCCCCAGTCCAGCCGCTCCCGGCAAAACGCGATGCCTTGCTGCACCATGGCCTGGTCGCGCTCGCGGCCGCGGGTGTTGATCACGCGGGCGATGGCGGCTGGATCTCCGTAAGGCACCAAGTGGCCGGCCTGGCCGGCCTTCACCCACTCGCCGCACCCCGAGTCGTCCGCCACGATCACCGGCGTGCCGCACAAGATGGATTCCCACGGCACCAGCCCGAAAATCTCGTCCCTCCCCGCGTACACCGTGAACAGCGCCTCCCGGTACGCCAGCGCCTTCATCGCGCCCGTGACCAGGCCCGTGAACACCACGCGATCGGCCACCCCGAGCCGCTCAGCCCGCCTCCTGAGCCCGCGCTCGAACCCCATGTCGTTCCCGGCGACCACCAGTTTAATGCCCTGGTCGTCGAACAGCGGCAGCGCGGCGATGGCGTGCTCGATCCCCTTGCGCGGCGTGATCTTGCCGAGGTACAGCACGTACTCGCCGCTGATCTTGAACTCGTGCTTGAAGCTCCGGTTGTCAACGCGGGTATCCATCTCCACCCCGTTCGGAATGACGCGGATGGTCCCGGGAGCCAGCCCCAGCTTCAGGAACTGATCGCGCTCGACATGGGATACCGCCACGAAAGCGGTGGTGCGCCTGACCTGATCGCGGCCCCACAGCGCGTCGTAAAAGTTCTTGGCCGCCCGCCGCCGCTCGATGTTCACCAGCGTCCCGTTCGGCTGCAGAACAATGGGCTTCCCGGCCCGCCGCGCATACTCCGCCATCCGGGTGTTGAGCAGGTTACGGTGGCCGTGGATGTGAATGACGTCGCAATCGCCCACCCGCCCGGCCTCCGTTGCGAGCCCGCGCGGCCAGAAGAGCTGGTAATGATAGGCCAGGAGGTTGCTCAGGTTGGGATGGACCCGGACGGAGATGCCGGAGACCTGGTAGTCGCCACCGGTCCGCCGCGAATTCCGGTCCCGCGCGTCAGTGGTCACCGCGTGCACCTCGTGCCCGAGCGCGGCCTGCGCGGCGGCCAGGTGGTACGAGAGCCGCGGGATGCCGCCGTAGGCCCAGGCCTCGTAAAAGTACGGCGTGACGTGGAGGACCTTCATGCGCCCTCCAGGAAAATTCCGCGGTATCCGAGCGCCACTGCCTTGATGTCGTGCGCGCCCACGGCGGCGGGGTCAACGCCGGCGCCGCCGGCCAGGGTAGATACGATGGCGCGTGCCAGCTCGGGTGCGTTGCCCTCCTCCACCTCCACCGCTCCATGGCCGATGAGGTCCGCGGGAACGGAGCAGAGGCGGGAGGCGATCACGGGCCGGCCCGCGGCCAGCGCCTCCAGCACCACCACCGGCATGCCCTCGGTCTCGCCGCGCGGGTCGCGCACCGACGGAACCACCACCGCCTCGGCCGCGCTGTAGAGCCCGGCCAGCTCACGGTTGGGCAGCGCGCCCAGGAACACGACGCGGTCCTCGAGACGGAGCTCGGACATGAGCCGGGCGAGCGCCGGCCGCTCCGCCCCGTCGCCAGCGATCGCCAGCCTGAACGCCTTCCCCTCCCGCGCCATTTCCGCGGCCGCCTTGAGCAACACGTCCACGCCCTTCTTCTTGGTGAGCTTGCCCGCGAACAGGATGAGCGGCTCATCTTGCGCTCCGATCTTTTGCCGCCACTTTCGCCGCGCGCCTTCATCGAAGCGGAACAGCTCCATGTCCACCCCCATGGGCTGCACCACGATCCGGGCCGCGGCCGTGGCCATACGCACGCCGTCAGCCAGCCGCCCGCTCACGCAAACCATGGCATGGGCTCGCCGCGCCATGTATCTGATCATGGCCCGTCCGCCCGGCAGCCTGGCCAGCAGGTCGTAATCGGCCGCGTGCACCGTGATCACGTGCCGGACACGCGCCGGCGCGGCCAGGGTGGCCAGCAGGCCGGAGGGCACGAGCCAGTGCGAATTCACGAAGTCATAGCCGCGGCGCAGCTCCGTCCGGATCGCCGCCAACTCTGACGCCAGGAGCGCGGGCGCGGCCGCCCGCGCCCCGACGCTTTGGCGCATGTTGGAAAGGATGCCGGCGCCGTCGGAGAGGAGCTCCAGGCGCTCGGGCCAGGCGTAGCGGAAGCGCCGGACCCTCACCCCCTCCATCTCTTCATCGCGCGCGGCGCCGGCGAAGTGCGGCGCGAGCACGGTGACCTGGAAATGTTCGAGCATGGCGCGGGCATGGTGGAACACGAAGGGCGCGGGTCCGGGGTCGTCGGGCCAGCGCGGAAAGGTGGTGGTGATGATGAGGAGGCGGGGCTTGCCGGCCGTGGTCACGACGGGTCCGTTCCCGCGGGCGGCCGTTTTTCGGCCAGGTCCTGCTCCAGCCTTTTCACGCGGAAGAGCAGGTCGCCGATGAGCTTGCGAATGCCTCCGATCAGGTCGGCCAAGAGGCCCATGACCCCGACCTGGAAGCCGATGATGAGGAGCACTGCGGCCAGGATCAGGATCTGTACGTGGCCCTTGCCGCCGCCGGAGAGGTAATAATAAAGGAACCACAAGCCGATCAGGAAGCCGGCACCGAAGATGGTCCCGCCGATCAGCGAGAACACCTTGAGCGGCTCGTACATGGCATAGATGCGGACCAGGGTGGAGGCGCTTTTGGACACGTACTCGCGGGTCGAGGAAAAGAGGCGGGAGGGCCGCGGGGTGGGCCGCGTCGAGACCGGCACGCTCACGACGCGCAGCCGGTCCTTGCCCGCCTGGATCAGGCTCTCCAGGGTATAGGTGAATTCGGAAACCAGGTGCAGCCGCTGCGCGGCCTCCCGCGAATAGGCGCGGAACCCGGAGGTCGCGTCGGCGATGGCCGTGCCCGAGAGTCGCCGCACCGTCCACGAGCCCGCGACCTGCAGTCCCTTTTTCAGGGCCGGGTAGCCGGGGTCGCCGGCAATCCCGCGGTCGCCCACCACCACCTCGGCCTCGCCCAGGATAATCGGGAGCGCCAGCAGGGCCACGTCCTCGCCCCGGTACTGCCCGTCCGCGTCCAGGTTCACGATCACGTCCGCGCCGAGCCGGAGGCACGCGTCAATCCCCGCGTCAAACGCCCGGGCCAGGCCGCGCCGGCCCGCGAAGCGCACCACGTAGTCCGCCCCCGCCTCCCGCGCCTCCTGCCCGCTCCGGTCGGCGCTCCCGTCGTCAACCACCAGCACCCGCACCTCGTCCGCGCCCTCGATCCGCCGCGGTATCTCCCGGACCACGCGGCCGATGGTGGCTTCCTCGTTACGACAGGGTATCTGTACCAGTATCAGCATTGCATCCGCCGCCACGCCTCAGGGACAAAGGCTTGAGGCTTGAGGCTTGAGGAAAGACCCACGGCTCCTGCGCCTCACGCCCCAAGCCCCAAGCCTCACGCCCCAAGCCCCAAGCCTCAAGCCCCAAGCCCCAAGCCTTCTTCACTTCCTCCCGTAGTCGTCCTCCAGCCGCTCGATGTCGTCCTCGCCGAAGTAGCTCCCCTGCTGCACCTCAATAAAGACAAGGGGCTGGGTCCCCTGGTTCCCGATGCGGTGGTCCGTGCCCACCGGAATGTCCACCGCCTGGCCGGGGTCGAGCGTTACGGTCTTGCCGCCCAGCACCACCTCCGCCTGGCCCATGACCGCGATCCAATGCTCGCGGCGCTTGAAGTGGCGCTGATAGGAGAGGCGCTGGCCGGGATCAACGGTGATACGCTTGACCTTGTAAGTGGGCTCGTCGAGCAGCACTTCCCATCCGCCCCACGGCGTCAGGCGCTTGATCTCGGAGACCTCGGAGGCGATCTCGCCGGACACCAGGCCCTTGTACAACGCATCGTAGGCGATGAGCATGGGCATGAGCGCGGCGCTGTCCTCCGGGTTGGGCGGCGGGATCACCCGGACGTAGTTCAGCTCCGGCAAGAGCGCCTTCTCGTCCTCGCTCATGGCCACGTACGGGTAGTCCTTGAAATGCTTGAGGATGGCATGGTGCTGCTTGTCGCGGGCCCCGCCGTGCAGCGACGTGACCACCGGGACCTTGAGGGTGACGAGGAAAGGGAGCGCCTTGGCGCCCATGTGATTGTGCACGATGTCGAAGTCGCCGCGGGCCGCCCGGACCATGCACTCGCTCACGTGCATCTCCTCCCACCAGCGCGGGTCGGGCCACGGGTCCTCCTCCCACTCCACCAGCGGACGCGGGCACACCGCCGCCAGCTCGGCCCGGGTCAGCGAGTTGCCCGCCGCGAACAGCGTGACCTGGTGGCCGAACTCGAGCAGCCCCTCGGTCAGGTCCGAGATCAACTGCTCCTCCGGCCCGTAAGGCCGGGGCGGGATCCGCCGGCTGATCGGCGCCAAGATAGCTATCCGCATAAAACCATCCTCCCTCGCCAGATACAGCCAGTATAGCCAGCGCGAGTGCCGAAATCAAAGAGCCGGCCCCTCGCTCCTCGCTCCTCTTACATCGTCCGCTTCATGGCCTTCACGAACGGCGCGATGTTTTTCATCAGGTCGCGGAAGGTGTCGAACTTGAGCGACTGGCCGCCGTCGGACCAGGCGTCCGCCGGATGGGGATGGACCTCCACCATGATCCCGTCCGCGCCCGCCGCCACCGCGGCCCGGCTCATCGGCTCGACCAGCTCCCAATGGCCCGTGGCATGAGACGGGTCCACGATCACCGGCAGGTGCGTCTCCCTTTGCAGCACCGGCACCGCCGAGATGTCCAGCGTGTTGCGCGTGGCCGTCTCGAACGTCCGGATGCCCCGCTCGCACAGGATCACGTTCGGGTTGCCCTCGTTCAGGATGTACTCCGCGCTCATCAGGAACTCCTCGATCGTCGTCATCATCCCGCGCTTGAGCAGCACCGGCCGGCTGGTCTTGCCCACGGCCTTCAAGAGCGGGAAGTTCTGAACGTTGCGCGCGCCCACCTGCAAGACGTCCGCGTACTTGGCCACCACCAGCACGTCGCCCGGGTTCATGACCTCCGTCACCACCGGCAGCCCCGTCTCCTCCCGCGCCAGCGCTAAGAGCTTCAGCCCCTCCTCCTCCATGCCCTGGAAGGCGTACGGCGACGTGCGCGGCTTGTACGCCCCCCCGCGCAGCAGGTGCGCCCCGGCCTTCTTCACCGCCTTGGCCGTGCTCACCATCTGCTCCTCGCTCTCCACCGAGCACGGGCCCGCGATCACGATAAACTTCTTGCCGCCCA
>DATKZS010000004.1:0-45107 GCA_035527835.1 bacterium | reverse complement strand
CCGGCTTGGCGGACCGGCCGACGGGAGCGCCAAGCAAGAAACATTCGCACCCAAGCCCTCTTAAAATCGTGTTGAAAAATAATCCTTGGCGCTCTTGGCGTCTTGGCGGTTCTCCGGTCCGTTTATTTTGGACAGCACTGTGATTAAATCAAAAATATTGTTTAGCGCTCGATGGGAAATTTCTTATTCCCTTTGCGTTCTTCGCGTCTTTGCGCTTTCAAGAAAAAACTCGATTACATCAACCGGGTCCAACATCAATTATAAGCATTAAAACCGTGCCTGCGGATGGTAAATTAATTCACGTCCTCGAACTGGGTGTTGCCGGCGATGAAATCGGGGATGGTGGTTCGGGTAATTTCCCCGAGGGTGGTGATGCCTTGGCTGACCTTGACCAGTCCGGCCTGGCGCATGGTCCTCATCCCGCGGCGCATGGCCTCGCGCTTGAGCTCGGAGGGGGTGGCGCCGGCCAAGATGAACTCGGAGATGTCTCCCCTGATGGGCATGACCTCGTAGATCCCGATGCGGCCCTTATAGCCGCGGTCGTTGCAGTTGGAGCAGCCCACGGCCTTATATGCCGTGAACTTGTCCACCTCGTCCTTTGGCACACCCACGTTGACGAGGGTGCTCTTCTCCGGCTCGTCGGGCTGCTTGCAGAAGTCGCAGAGCTTGCGGACCAGGCGCTGGCTGGCGACGGCGTTCATGGACGCGGTGATGAGGAAGGGCTCGACGCCCATATTGAGGAGTCGGTTGATGGTGCTGGGGGCGTCGTTGGTATGGACGGTTGAGAGGACGACGTGCCCGGTGAGTGCGGCCTTGACCGCGATCTCGGCGGTTTCGAAGTCGCGGATCTCCCCGACCATGATGATGTCCGGGTCCTGGCGGAGGAAGGAGCGCAGCGCGTAGGCGAAATTCATTCCGACCTCGTCGTGCATCTGGACCTGGTTGATGCCCTCGAGGTAATACTCGATGGGGTCCTCGGCGGTGGAGACGTTGTCGGTGACCTTGTTGAGCTCGATGAGGGCGGAGTAGAGGGTGGTGGTCTTGCCGCAGCCGGAGGGTCCGGTGACGAGGACCATGCCATAGGGCTGGTGCATGGCCCATCTTAAGTTTTCGAGCTGCTCCTGCTCCATTCCGAGCTTGGTGAGGTCGAGCTGGAGGCTTTCCTTGTCGAGGATGCGGAGCACGAGTTTTTCTCCCCAGAGAGTGGGCAGGGTGCTGACGCGGAAGTCGAGCTTCTTCTTTCCGATCTTGAGGGAGATGCGTCCGTCCTGGGGGAGGCGGCGCTCGGCGATGTCGAGCCTGGACATGATCTTGACGCGTGAGACCAGGGCGTTTCGGAGCTTCCAGGGCGGGGAGAGGATGTGGTAGAGCACTCCGTCAATTCGGTAGCGGATGCGGAAGGCGGACTCATAGGGCTCGAAGTGGATGTCGGATGCGCCCTTTCTGAGCGCGTCGGCCATGACCTGGTTGACGAGCTTGACCACGGGCGCGGTCTCCGAGTCCTTGGACACGGCCTGGAAGTCGAAGTCGTCCTCGAAGTTCGCGGTCTCGATCTCGGAGTCGTCAAAGTTCGCCATGACCTCGTCGAGCATGTCGGAGGAGTCGTGGTACTTGTCAATTGCGACCCTGATGTCGTGCTCGGTTGCGACCACGACCTCGACGTTGTACTCGGTCAAGAACTTGATCTCGTCAATGGCGGAGATGTTGGAGGGGTCGGCCATGGCGACGACCAGGGTCTTTCCGGTGCGGTTGATGGGAATGGCCCGGTGCTTTTTTGCGAACTCCTCGGGAATGAGGCTCACGATTTCCTGGTCCAGCTCGAGGTCGGCCAGTTTGACGGCGGGGACCTTGAAATGCTCGGAGAGGAAGTCGTGCATGTCCTCGTCCTTGATGGCCCCGATGTCGGCGAGGGCGTTCAGGAAGCTCTGTCCGCCTTCCCGCATCCTGGCGTAGGCGAGCTGGAGCTGGCCGGGATCAATGATCTTGTTCTGGACGAGGAGGTCTCCGATCTTGGAGGCCCCGTCTCCGCCCTTGTTGCCCAGATAGGCGTCGAGGGCGAAGCGCTTGTTCTGGCGGAGGAAGTCGGAGACGATGCTGACCTCGATCTCGGCGCTCTTTGGCTTGTACATGACTATGTCGCCCTTGGCTTCGGGCTTAGGCACGGCCGGCTTGGCGATCTGGTCGGTGAGGTAGTCGGTGACCACGGAGGCGAAGTCCTGATCGTCGTCGGCGAAGACGTCGCTGTCGCCCATGGCCTCCTTGGCGGCCTTGGCGATCTCCTTGTTGACATTGGGCACGTCCTCCAGCTCGATGGTGCGGGACTTGCGGCGGACGGTGGCCCTGTCCTCGACCTTGACCGACTTGATGCCGGTGATCCGGGTGATCTCCACGACGCCGGAAACGAGCATGATGTAGAGGACCTTCAGGGTGCGGGTGAGGCCCAGGCCGCTCTTGCCGAGCACCTGGCCGAAGGGCTTGCCGGCGCTGATGCCGCTGATGAATTTCTCCTCCTCGGGCAGGAGCAGGAACCTGGCGAGGCGTTCTTGAAAATTCGGGGCAAGCCCCAGTCCCTTCTCCTTGAGGTGCTCGAACTCGACTTCGAGGCGGTCAATGGAGTAATGCTTCATGACGCCCTGGTAGAGGATGCGGTCGGGCACGATCTTGTGCATGGGCACGTCGTGGTTGAACTTGGCCACGGACTCCTCGGTGAACTCGAAGTTGCCGTCGTTGTAGGCGAAGCAGCTTATGATCTTGAGCTCGGTCTGATATACCAGGAGCTCGTGGAGCTTTTCCTGCTTGAGCCATCCCCGTTGGACCAGGATCTGGCCGAGCTGCTTCTGGGTGAGCGCGATCTCGTCAATGGCCTCCTCCAACTGGTCGTCGTTGATGATGCCCTGGTCCATGAGGATCTGGCCGAGGCTCTCGGTGAGGGGCCCGAACTGCACGAAGCTGGTGTCGCCGGCGAGAAAGAAGATGCGCTTTTTGACCAGGGAATCGTTCTCGTCCATGATGTCCATGAACCCGGTCTTCCCCTGGCCGGCCACGGCATAATAGACCCTGGCGAAGGATTGGTCCTTGAAGCTGCCTTTTCTAATCGGATCAGGCATAAAAGTCACTTCCCGAAAGGCCCGGAAAAGAGGGGTCGTTTGACAAAACCGCCCCCCCCGGGCCCAATTATCTAAATAAACAATTTTAAATGGTTCCCGGCCGGCGGCGGAAACCGCAGCGCGAGACATTTACGTTTATTTTAGCATGCCCTGATAATTATTCATAACACCCGGCCGCGGGAGCGTCAAGAAAAGGCCGGCGTGCGGCCGCGATGGCGGGGGCCAGGGGTCCCGGGGTTGACCCGATGTGGATGCGTTGCTAAGTTATAAGGAGCGGCCGTGATTTTGCCGCGGAAAAATTCGTTGAGGAAGGGATGAATGGCGAAAAAAAAGAACGGTAAGCCCTTCGAGCTCATGGACTGCGCGCTGATCACGCTGGCCACGGGCAAACGGGCTCTCAACCTGCGCGAGCTCAGGGACCGGATCTCGGAGATTGAGGAGTCCAGCCTGTATTACCATTTTTACGAGAACCTGCTGCGGCCGAGCTTCGACGACCCGGAGTTCAGAAACGATTTCGCGCTGTGGGCGAAGCGGGCGCTGCACGACACTCGCCTGGCGGAGAAGCTTGGGACCCTGAACCCCCCGTCGTGCTGCTCGATGGACGAGCTCCGGCGGATGCTGGTTGACGTTATCGAGGACCAGCTCGCGGAGCGGGAGTTCGTGCCGTGGGCGCGTCCGGAGGACGAGTTCCATTTTTTGACGTCGCGGGTGGTGGTTTTCGACACGGGCCGGCGGTTGAACACCTGGGAGGAGCTGGGGCGCTCGGTGCGGGGGATGAGCACGGGCTCGATCTTCTATCATTTCATCGAGGCGCGGCGCCGCCCGCCGGTGGAGCTGGATGATTTCAGCGCGTGGCTTAAGCAGTGGGAGGACGCGACCGCGGCGGTGCGGGAGGGTCTGGCGAGAGTGGATTATTATTTCTGGACCTTGTCGGAGCTCCGGGAGCGGATCGCCAAGGTGTTCGCCGATTTCCCGGACAAGGGGGAGGGCAGATGAGCGCGTTACCGTCGCTCGCGGCCTACGGCGAGGTCGCGGGCAAGGACGTGATCGAGCACCTGCGGCAGTTGGCGCGGCGGCTCAAGGGGATTCGGGTGGTTCACGTCAACTCCACGCGGGTGGGCGGGGGCGTGGCGGAGATCCTGAACCGGCTTATACCGCTGATGAACGAGCTGGGGGTCAACGCCACCTGGGAGGTGATCGAGGGGACGCCGGAATTTTTCGCGGTGACCAAGTCGTTCCACAACGGGATCCAGGGTTTTCCGGTCAACGTTTCGGAAAAGGCGCTCAGGATTTACGAGGAGGTGAGCCGGCACAACGCGGAGCGGCTCCGGGACCAGCTCCTCTCCGCGGACGTGGTCTTCATCCACGACCCTCAGCCGGCCCGCATGATGATGCATCTGCCGGAGCGCAAGGGAAAATGGATCTGGCGCTGCCACGTGGACGTGAGCCGGCCGCACCGGCCGGTGTGGAAGTATCTGCGCGAGGTGGTGAAGGGTTACGACGCCAGCATCTTCAGCCTGGCCGATTTCGCGCAGCAGCTTCCGCACCCGCAGTACCTGATCCCTCCGAGCATAGACCCTCTGTCGGCGAAGAACGTGGAGCTGCCGGCGGAGGAGGTCCGGATGGTGATGGAGGAATTCGGGCTGGATCCATCGCGTCCGCTGCTGGTTCAGGTTTCCCGGTTCGACCGGTTCAAGGACCCGATCGGGGTGATCGAGGCCTACAAGCTGGTGCGGCAGTATTTCCCGGTCCAGCTCGCGCTGGCCGGGGGCACGGCGGTTGATGATCCGGAGGGGGCCGCGGTCTTGGCGGAGGTGGAGAAGGCGGCGGAAGGGGATCCGGACATCAAGATCCTGCTCCTGCCCCCGGACGCGGACCGGGCGATCAACGCGCTGCAGCGGGCGGCGGTGGTGGTGGTGCAGAAGTCCATCAAGGAGGGGTTCGGGCTGACCGTTACCGAGGCGATGTGGAAGGGCAAGCCGGTGATCGGCGGCCACGCGGGCGGGATCAAGCTGCAGGTGGCCAACTATCACACCGGGTTTCTGGTGCATTCTCCGGAGGGGGCGGCGCTGCGCATCCGCTACCTTTTGAACCACCCCGAGCTGATCGTGCAGATGGGGGTGAAGGCCCGGAGCTTCGTGCGCGAGCATTTCCTGCTCACGCGGCATTTGCGCGAGTACCTCACCCTGATGGTGTCGCTGATCCACGGCGACGGGGAGAGGATCGTGCTCCGCTGAGGGCCGGGGCGGAGGCCGGGCATGGGACCTGATACGAAATTCTGGAACCGGGTAAGAAAGGCCCGGGAGCGGGTGCTGGCGCTGGACTATGACGGCACCATCGCTCCATTTCGCGCCGAGCGGCTTCAGGCGCGGCCGCTGGCCGGGATCGCGGAGGCGATCGCTTCCATCCGCGGGATTGAAGGCACACACCTGGCGCTGGTGACGGGGCGGACGCTGCGCGAGCTTGACGAGGTGTCGGCGGGGCTGTCGGGAGACCTGGCGGCGATCGGGTCGCACGGGTGGGAGGTGCGATGGCCGGGCGGGCGGGGTGAGGTCCCGCGCCCGGGGGAGGAGCTCGCGAAACGCATTGACCGGGCGTGCGCGGCGGCGCTGGCGTCCGGCGGCGAGGTGCTGTGGTCGCGGGAGCAGGCGGAGCTCCGGGTGGAATGCAAGCCCGCGGGCGTGGCCGTGCACGTGCGGGGCCTGCGCCGGGAGGAGGGCGGGCGCTGGATCGCGCGCGTGCGGCGGGACTGGGCCGCGCTGCAAAGCAGCGACTTCAACCTGCTCGAGTTCAACGGCGGGGTGGAGCTTCGGCTGACCGGGCGGAACAAGGGCACGGGGGTAAAGGAGCTGGTCCGGAAGTTTCCGGGCGCGGAGCTGATGGTTTACGTGGGCGACGACGTGACGGACGAGGACGCGTTCGAGGCGCTTCCGGCCCACGGGGTCGGGATCAAGGTGGGGGATGCGGGGGAGACGCGGGCCGCGTACCGCCTGGCCGATTGCGGGGCGGTCCGGGAATTTCTTATTCAATGGGCCGATAGCACGTGACGCCGAATCATGGAGGGACAGCGATGAAGAACGGAAGATTGGTGGTGGTTTCCAACCGGCTTCCGAGCTTCAGGCCGGAGGCCGGATTGAAGAGCGGCACCCGCCAGTCCGCGGGCGGACTGGTCAGTGCGCTCCTGCCCGCCATGGAGGCGTCGAACAAGGGCATCTGGATGGGCTGGAGCGGCCGCGGCGTATCGGCCAAGCAGCCTGCCCAGGTCCGCGTGATCGAGCACCCGCTGATGAGTCTGATCGGGGTGGACCTGACCGAGCGGCAGGTTGAGGACTACTACAACGGCTTTTGCAACCGCACGCTGTGGCCGATGTTCCACAGTTTCCAGGGCCGGGTGAAGCTGGACAAGGAGCAGCAGGAGTGCTACTTCCAGGTCAATGAGAAGTTCGGGGCCGCGCTCTTGGATTTCCTGGAGCACGGTGACGTGGTGTGGGTGCACGATTACCACATGGCGCCGCTGGGCCGGTTCCTCCGGCAGGGCGGCTTCCGCGGGCCGATCGGGTTCTTCCTGCACGTCCCGTTCCCGCCGCAGGAGATGATCGAGATCCTGACGGACCCGGTGAGCTTCATGGACGCCTGGCTGGACTATGACCTGGTCGGGTTCCACACCGAGCGCTACCTGGACAACTACCTGGAGGTCGCGGAGCGCCTCAAGCTGGGGACCAGGAGGGGGCGCAATCTGGAGGCGGGCAACCGGCGGCAGCGGGTGATCGCGTGTCCCATCGGCATTGACCCGTCGCTTTACGATCCCGGGCGGGAGTCCGGGGGCCTGGGCTCCAGGAGAAAGGGGCTCCGGTCGCTGATCCCGGACATCAAGCTGGTGCTGGGGGTGGACCGCCTGGATTATACGAAAGGGATACCCGAGCGCATTGACTCGTTCGAATACTTCCTCAAGCGCTTCCCGCAGTGGCGGCGGCGGGCGTCGCTGGTGCAGATTTGCGCGCCCTCCCGCACCCGGGTCCGGGAGTACCAGGAGCAGAAACGGACGGTGGACGCCAAGGTGGGCCGGATCAACGGCGAGCAGGCGGAGCACGACTGGACGCCCATCCGCTACCTCTACCGCAGTTACGACCAGACCGACCTGGCCCGGTTCTACCGCGACGCCGACGTGGCCCTGGTCACCCCGCTCCGGGACGGAATGAACCTGGTCGCCATGGAATACGTCGCCGCCCAGCACCTGGAATCTCCCGGCGTCCTCGTCCTCAGCCGCTTCACCGGCGCCGCCGAGTTCCTGCCCCAGGCCGTGCTCGTCAACCCCTACCTCATTGACAGCGTGGCCGAGGGGATTGACCGCGCCCTCTCCATGCCGCTGCGCGAGAGAAAAGACCGCCACCAGACCATGCTCGAGTTCGTGACCAACAACACCTCCGCCAAATGGGCCGACACCTTCCTCGATGCCCTGCGGGAGGCGCATCAGCCCCAAAGGGCCGGGACCACCGCCCCCCAACCAACGCCCGTAAAGGTCCTGCAAACCTGACACCCCGCCCGCGCCGGGCAGGGGCGTCGGCGCCCCCGCGGGCGCCTCCGCGTCCGCCCGTCCACCCCGCCCGCGGCCCGCCCGCGCGGCTTGACAAAACCCCGGGTTGAAGGTATGTATATTTGCGGTTGGTATCGAATCGGCGTTTAAGCAAGGAAGGCCTCATGAAACCGTTGTGCCGCAAAATGGTTTTAGGGGCCCTGGCCGCTCTGCTTTTGTGCGCGGCAAGGGCCTGGTCGGCGCCGCCGGTCCAGCTCACGGTGCAGAGCGATCCCGTGGGCGCCAGCGTCATGCTCGACGGCGAGCGGCTTAACGTCAAGACGCCGCTTAGGCTCAGCGTCCGCCCCGGCGTCCACGAAATCACCATCAGCAAGCCTGGCTTCAAGGAGTCCACCCGCAAGATCGAGGTCTATTCCGGCGCCGGCTTCGTGAGCTTCCAGCTCGAGACGCAAAGCGCCCCGGCGCCCCGGCCGGCCGCTCTCCCCGCTCCCGCCCGCGCGCCGGCTCCGGCAACGGCCCCCGCCCCGCCTCCCGCCGCGCCTAAAGCAAGGGATGCCACGGCCCCTCGCGCGGCGCCACGCGGCCAGGCGGCGAAATCAGCCCGCATCGGGCGTGAGGCCCCGCCCCCGGAGGCGCAAGCCGGTCCCGTGACCATCCAATATCGCGGCGGCCCCGCGGAAGAGCAAAAGCCGACGTGGCACCTGCTCCCCTCCGATAACCCGTTTCCCAGGGCGGCGGTCCGCGAGGAAAAACAGCCGGCGCCCGCCCCCCAGACCGATACCTCGGCCGCTGAAGAGCCGGCCCCGGATGAAAACGAGGGCGACGGCGTGTTCCCGCTGGTCGTCCGCGGCCAGGACCCGAAACAGGCGGCGCTGGCCGCCGCCCAAGCCGGGGGCGACTCGGCCCAAGCCGGGGGCGACTCGGCCCAAGCCGGGGGCGACTCGGCCCAAGCCGGAGGCGACTCGGCCCAAGCCGGAGGCGACTCGGCCCAAGCCGGGGGCGACTCGGAAGGAGAGCCGGAAAGCGCGCCTGAACCTTCCGCTCCGGCGCCGGCCCCCGCCGCGCCCCCGGGGGAGGACGTCGCCCGCGCGGCCGCGCCGGAATCCCCCGCCGCCGCATCGGCGCCCGTAGCGCCCCGGTGCCTTTCCGGCGACTCGGCCGCGGCGAATCCGCCGGCGGACGGCGATTGCATACCCGCGCCCGAGATCGAGTGGCCGGCCTCCGCCGAGGACCTGATGCATCAGGCGGCCGCGGACCTGCCGCAGTTCCCGGAGAAGTTCAACATCCTGCTCCTGGGCCTGGACCGGCGCGACCGCAAGGGCATCCTGGCCACCGGCGCGGCCATCCCCGACGACGTGCTGAAGCGCAAGCCGGCGAACTCCGACGTGATCGCGGTGGTTCAGCTCGATTTCATCGCGCGGCGGGTGCGGGTGGTGAGCATCCCCCGCGACACCAAGGTGCGGGTCCCGGGCCGCGGCTCGCGCAAGATCAACTCGGCTTACGCGTACGGCCGCGAGAAGATGTCGCGCCGCGTGATCGAGAGCTTCCTGGGCGTGCCCATCCACCGCACGGTGGTGGCGGACTGGAAGGGCGCCAAGGAGTGCATCGCCCTGTTCAAGGGAATGGGCCTGGATTACAACGGCTTCTCGGAAAAAGAGCTGTTCTGGCACCTGCGCAAGCGCTCGTTCGCGCGGAGCGATTTCCACCGCATCGAGCGGCAGCAGACCTTCCTGCGTTACGCCGCGGGCGAGTTCATGCGCATGTACAACGAGGCGCGGCAAAGCCAGGGCACGGTGGCCGCGGTGAAGAAGTCCATGCTGGACATGGCGCTCAAGCAGGGCATCTCCGCGGTGGACACGGACATGACCTACGAGGAGGCCCAGCTCCTGGCCTATGCCTTCCGCGATTACAACGTGCGCGACATGACCCTGGCCCAGGTCACCGGCAGGGGCGGGCTGGAGGGAGGCGGCGAGGAGGAAGGCGGCGAGGAGGAAGGCGGGGTGTACTTCTTCAACGCCAGCTCCCACCACAGCTTTGACGAGATCGTGGCCCGGGCGGAGGCCGCGTCGCGCAATCCTTGACAATCCCGGATTCAGGAAGCATCCTTATTAGCAGCTCCTCACGCTGCGAGGCGTCCCGAAATTATGAAAATTTTTCGCGACAGGATTAACGGGATTTACGGGATGAAGAAAAAACGGCAAGCGGCTTCTTCCGAAAATCCTGTAAATCCTGTTAATCCTGTCTGAATATTTTCTGAATGGGGCAAAGAAATAAAGGGGCGCGGAATTCCGCGCCCTTCATGTTGCGCTTGATAACAAGGGATTCATGATGAAATCGTATCTGGCGGACAAGACCGGACAGAAGATGGGAGTGACCCGGGCGGGGATGCCCAAGGAGGTCTATTTCGAGGGCGTGCTCCGGGAGCTGGGCGAAGACTTCGCGGTGTTCACGGACGGCGATGGCCGGGAGATCGCGCTGCCGCTCGACAAGATCCTCGTGATCGGCCCGGCGCCGGACGCGGAAGAGTCCCGCCGCAAGCCCGGTTTTTAAAGGAAAGGTGAGGCCCATGACGGACCCGGGACCGGACGCCAAGAAGGTGCGCAGGATTGACTGGGACGAGTACTCCCGCCTCTGCCGGATGCTGGCGAACAAGCTCGGGAAGGACTGCGTGCCCCAGACGGTGGTCGGCATCGCCCACGGCGGCGTGATCGTGGGCGCGACCATCGCCACCATCCTCGGCCGCGACTTCTTCCCCATCAAGTTCTCGCGCCGCGTCAACGCCCGGGTGGTGCGCAAGCACTCGAAGCTCCTGGTCCCGCCCACCGCGCATCTGGAGGGCAAGGTCGTGCTCCTGGTTGACGACGCCTCCCTGTCCGGCGAGACCATGAAGGCCGCGATCAGGGCCATCAAGGCCCACCAGCCCACCAGGATCGTCACCGCGGTCCTGGTCCAGACCGGGGCCTACGAGCCCGATTACGTGGCCTCCTATTTCCCCGGCCGCGCCGTGTTCCCCTGGATGATCGAGCGGGAGGAGACGGGAGGCCGGAAACCATCGGACGGACCGGATGCCCGGCCGCCCCGCCGCGCCGGAAAGGAGGGCCCAGGATGATCCCCATCATCGGCATCACCGGCCCCTCCGGCTCCGGCAAGACCGCGCTGGCCGTCAAGCTCATCTCCGAGCTGAAACAGCGCGGATACAAGGTGGCCGCCATCAAGCACACGCGGCACCAGGTGGACGTGGACCGGCCGGGCAAGGACAGCATGATGTACTACGAGGCCGGCGCCGCGGCCGTATCGCTGGCGTCGCCGGACAAGGTCGCGGTGATCATGCCCTCCGATGAGCAGTGGTCGCCGGAGGACATCGCGCTAAGACTGTTTCCGGAAGTGGACCTGGTGCTGGTGGAAGGCTTCGGCGACGCCGCGATCCCCAGGATCGGCGTGGCGCGCAAGAACGTTTCCGCGAAGCTCCCGGACCAAAAGGGGCTGATCGGCCTGGTCACGGACCTCCCGGCCAAGAGCAAGGTCCCGGTGTTTTCCTTTGAGCAGGTCCCGGCCATCGCCGATCTATTGGAAGGCTACATCAAGCGGCTGGGCCCGAAGCGCGACGTGCGGCTCGACGTGAACGGCAGAAAGATCATGATCAAGCCGTTTATCAAGGACTTCTTTCTCAAGACCATCGCGGCCATGGTGGATTCCTTGAAGGGCACCCAAGCCGCGCGCCGCATCCAGATCCTGATTGACAAGCCCGCGGGCGAGGACCGGGAGTGAGACGGATCAATTGAAGCGGGCGCCTTTGTTCAGGCCGGGCCTTCCTCTTTTTCGCCGCCGTAACGCTGCCTCAGGTACTCGATCACCGGAGGCATCACCGAGATCACAATGATGGCCATGATGACGAAGGTGAAGTTTTTCTTGACCAGCGGGATGTTGCCGAAGTAGTAGCCGCCGAAGATGAAGGTCGCGATCCAGGCCACGCCGCCGACCAC
Source organism: bacterium (assembly GCA_035527835.1). Classification (GTDB taxonomy): domain Bacteria; phylum RBG-13-61-14; class RBG-13-61-14; order RBG-13-61-14; family DATKZS01; genus DATKZS01. The sequence goes on along the minus strand of DATKZS010000004.1, from coordinate 33,483 downwards.
GTTGTAGCTGATGAACTTCAAGTAGGTCATGCTCCCGATCCCGGCCACGAACGGCGCGAAGGTCCGGATGATCGGGATGAACCGGGCGATGATGATGGTCTTGCCGCCGTAACGCTCATAAAAACGGTGCGTGCGGTCCAGGTACTCCTTCCTGAAAAAGAGCGACTTCTCCCGCGTGAACACCTTGGGGCCGACAAGGTGGCCGATCCAGTAATTCACCGTGTCGCCCCCCACCGCGGCCACGCTCAGGAGCAGGAACAGCAACTCGGGCCGGAGCGGCGAGCCCTCCGTGGCCGCCAGCGCACCCGCCGTGAACAGCAGAGAGTCGCCGGGCAGGATCGGCGTGGCCACCAAGCCCGTCTCGCAAAAGATGATGATGAAAAGCAACAGGTACGTCCAGGTCCCGTAATTCCGGATCACCTCGTTCAGGTGCACGTCCAGGTGCAGGAAGTAATCCAGGAACAGATTAATCAGATCCATTCTTTCTCCTTGCCCATCGGAAACCGGGAATGATGAAAATTTCGAGAGACAGGATTAACAGGATCAACGGGATGAAAAGACTTAGGGACTATTCCGAACATCCTGTAAATCCTGTTAATCCTGTCTCCAAATCCTCTAAGCGGACGCTCCGTGTAATTCACGCCGGCCAGATAAGCGGATCATATCACGTCATCCGGCGGTTTTCATCCGCCACCCGATCTTGCGGACCATCAGGACGATGACCCCGACCGAGAGCGCGAGGAGCAGGAAGTCGGTCACGATCAGGGTGTAACTCTTCTTGGCGAAATAGGTCTCCAACAGGATGACGAGGGAGGCCAGCGTGGTGACCATCATGAAAATGGCCGGCGCGAGCGCGAACACGTAGCGCTTGCCCGCGGCCATGAGCCAGACCGTGATGGTGACGAGCGCCAGCGCGGCCAGGAGCTGGTTGGCGGCCCCGAAGATGGGCCAGAGCAGGCTGAAGGCGTTGCTATAGGCCAGGACCCACATCAGCGCGACTGACAGGCCGGAGTTGAACCAGGAGTTCTTGAGGATGGCCGGCGGGTTCTTGAACATGATGGCCCACAATTCCTCGAACAGGTACCGGTTGAGGCGGATGGCCGAGTCCAGCGTGGTGATGACGAACCCCTCCACCATCAGCACCCCGATCACCGTGCCCACGTCCATCGGAATATGGAGTGAGGTGTGCACCAGATGCCCGGCCGCCAGGCTGAAGGCCAGCACCGGGTTGGACTTCAACCCCGACCCGGCCGCCGGCCATACAATGGCCTTGTAGTCGTCGAACCCGAGCCCGATCCCCAGCGCCAGCAGCACGCACACCGCGAGCAGGGACTCGAGCAGCATGGCGTTATAGCCGATCCGCCGCGCGTCGCACTCATTGGCGAGCTGCTTGCCCGTGGTCCCGCCCGCGACCAGCGAGTGGAAGCCCGAGATGGCGCCGCACGCGATCATGATGAACATCATGGGCCAGATGAAGCCGATGTTCTTCACGCCCTCCGCGATGTTGAACGCCGGCATGGCCAGCGCCGCGCCGGACACGCCCCCGATCAAGAGGGAGATCAACAGGATGGCGATGCCCGCGTAAAGGATCTGCACGTTGATGAAGTCGCGCGGCTGGAGGATGATCCACACCGGCACGCCCGCGGCGAAGAACACGTAAATGGAGATGATCACGGTCCAGGCGTTCGCGGAGAGCATCACGGGGAACGCTATGCCGGCGAGGATCGAGCCCACGCACACCGCCGTGGCCAGCGGATAGGCCACCTTCCCCGTGATGTTCTTTTTGTAGATCAGCCATCCCAGCACCGGCGAGAACACCGTGATGATTACCACCGACGTGGACGCGATGCCGCCGATGCGGCCGTTGACCACGCCGTCAACGACCTCGGTGTGGAGCAGGGTCTGGCCCTCGGCGAGACCGAGCTTGGCCAGGGGCCACAGCGAGGTCAGCGACACCGCGACCATGGAGAGGAAGGCGGACGTAACCAGCACCAGCATGATCAGGGTAAAGAGGATGAAGAGCACGAAGCCGGACGGGCCCAGCGACTTGCGCGCGACTTCGGCCATGGACTTGCCGCCTTCCCTCATGCACACGAACAGCGCCGAGTAGTCGTGCACCGCGCCGACGAAGATGCCGCCCAGCACCACCCAGGCCCACGCCGGAAGGTAGCCGTAGAGAATGGCCATGGTCGGGCCCACGATCGGGCCCGCGCCCGCGATGGTTGAGAAGTGGTGCGCGAAGAGCACGTAAGGCTTGGTGGCGACGAAGTCGCGGCCGTCCGCGAAGGTGCAGGCGGGGGTCGGGTTATTTACGTCCTCCCCGAAATTCCGCGCCAGGAACGCGGCGTATAACCAGCCCGCCAGGACATAGGCCACGATCGCCACGCCCAGATATAACAGTACCGTCATCTCTCCCGTCCCCGCCGCGCCGGCATTGATCCGGGGCGAAAAAACGGATCAAGGCCAGATCAGACGATATATCAGCCCGACCACGAACAAAAAGATCAGGCCGTAAACCGTCCAGAGCAGCCACTTGGGCGCCCGCTCATCGCACTCCGGGCACAACCCGGATGCCTTCTCCAGATCGCCCCCGCACCGCTCGCATTTTTGTTCGTCGCTCATCGCACCCGATAATAAACCCTCACGTTGAAAATATCAACGCACTGAAGCCGGCATGCCGGTGTGGCCAAGAAGCGCGGGTGAGGGCACCCGCTCCCCCTTGTCAATAGTTTTTCATAAAAAGACCAAGAGAAAGAAAGTGAAGACAAGGGGGAGCGGGTGCCCTCACCCGCGCCCTTGCTCGCGCCCGTTCACCTGCACCGACACCCAATCCGCCCTCCCGCTCACCACTCCGCGCTCGATCGTGCCCTCCGGCAGCGCAGCCGCATCACCCGGCAGCAGCGACCCGAGCGGCACTGCCTGGAACCCCCGCTCCTCGAACGACCCGAGCAGCTGGTCGAACAACCCGGCGCACGCGATGCCCTCGGCCTCGGCATGGATGGTATAGACGTTGAGCGCGTCCGGCCGGATCAGGCCGAGCAGCGCCGCGTTGAAATTCTCCGGCGTGACCGCGCCCGCGCCGACGAGCTCGTCAAAAGTGGGCAGAGTGGCGGGGACCTGGGGCGTGCGTAGCGCGCGGGACCTTACCACGGGCCGGAACATGCTCTCGCCGCGGCAGTCGCTGGCGTAGCGGTAATTGAGCTGGTCGCGCAACTCGAGCATGTCGGCGCTCACCTTCCAGCCGGGGGCGGCCGCGCAGGTGGGGGCCTTGCCGGCGATCTCGGCGATCAGGTCGTGGGCGCGGAGCGACTCGGCGGCGATGCGAAGGGCCGAGAGCCGGTCGAGCCGGTGCTGCCAGGTGAAGTGGTCCCAGGCGTGGACTCCGATCTCATGGCCCGCGCCGGCAACGTCACGGATCATCTCGCGGCAGCGGGGCCCGATCTTGAGTCCGGGCCAGGCCGTGCCCATGAGCAGGACGTCCCAGCCGTAGAGCGACGGCGCCCGCGAGCGGAGCATCTTTTTGAGGAACGCGGGATCGAGCAGGCGCCACAGGTTGCGGCCCATGTTGTCGGGGCCCACGGAGAAGAAGAAGCTGGCGCGGAGCTGATGCCGGTCCAGGATGCGGAGCAGCTCGGGCACTCCGCGGCGGGTCCCGCGCAGTGTGTCCACGTCCACTCGGAGGCCGAGAAGCGCGCTCAAGTCTTGCACGCTCCTCCCGGCGCGGGCTCCTGGCACTCGGCGAGGAAGGCGTTCAGGGTGCGCTGGAGCGCGTCCTGGAGCGCGACCTTGGGCTCCCAGCCCAGGAGCTTCCTGGCCTTTTCAATGCTGGGCTTTCGGGTGGTGATGTCCTGATAGCCTTTCCCGTAGAAGGACTCGGAGGGCACGTCGCGGAGCTCGGAGTACACCTTGTCATGGCGATGGTCCGGGTGGGCCATGAACAACTCCTTCAGCATCATGGCCAGCTCCTTGACCGAGCAGTCGTTGGCCGGATTGCCCACGTTGAAGATCCGGCCCTGGCAGTTCCGGTCCTGGTCCGCGATGATGCGCATCAGCGCGTCAATGCCGTCGTCAACATAGGTGAAGCAGCGGCGCTGGCTGCCGCCGTCCACCAGCGCGATGGGCCGCTGGAAGTAGAGGTCCGCGATGAACTGGGTGACCACCCGGGAGCTTCCCTCCTTGGCCGCCTCGATGGAATCGAGCCGCGGCCCGATCCAGTTGAAGGGGCGGAACAGGGTGAAGGACAGCTTGTCGTGATGGCCATAGGCCCAGATCACGCGGTCGAGGAGCTGCTTGGCGCAGGCGTAAATCCAGCGCTCCTTCTTGATCGGGCCGTACACCAGCGGGCTCTCCTCTTCGAGGAACTCGGGGTCCGCGCACATGCCGTAGACCTCGGAGGTGCTGGGGAAGATGATGCGCTTGCCGTACTTCAGGCACTGGCGGACCACCTTGAGGTTTTCCTCGAAGTCCAGCTCGAACACCCGGACCGGGTCCTCCACGTAGAGCTTGGGCGTGGCGATGGCCACCAGCGGCAGCACCACGTCGCACTTCTTGATGTGGTACTCGATCCATTCGCGGCTGATGCCGACGTCGCCCTCCACGAAGTGGAAGCGCGGGTTGCCGCGCGTGAAGTCGAGGCGGTCGTCGCCGAGGTCCATCCCGAAGACGTCCCAGTCGCTTTTTTCCAGGATGGCGCGGGTCAGGTGGTGGCCGATAAAGCCGTTGATGCCGAGAACGAGCACTTTCATCATCAGTTTCCTTTGCGGTTTTCGATCAGGCCTCTATTATATCATGAGCCGCCGCGAAAATAATATGGGAGGCCGTCTCCGACGGGCGGCCCCGCCCCCGATTCCCGGTTAAGCGAAACCTCCGGGTATGGAGGGCGGTGGCTTGACACCGCTTTGACGAGCCGGGAGCTTGATCCCGGCGGAGCACGGTCCCACCGGGAAGGTGAAAGATCGGCTCCGGCACCTCGCTTCGCCCCGTCAAGCCGGGGCTAAGAAAAGCGCAATCAAGCTTGCGCACTCCAAGGCGCTTAACCGGGAATCGGGGGCCCCGCCCGGCACCGGCGCCCCGGTTTGACTGTCCAATTCGCCGACCTTATCATACTCGTGGTCGGTGGAGGGGACACTCCTGTCCCCTCTGCTTGGGCCGACAGGAGTGTCGGCCCCACCTCTCATCGCAACCTTATCTTTGCAGAGATCAATTATGGAGGAAAACGTTAAAACAGGAAAAGGGAGGACAGCGACGGTTTATCTCATCGCGCTCGGGCTTACCCTGCTCGCGCGCCTGCCGTCGCTCTGGGTTCCCTGGCAGTACGACGATTACCACCACATCGCGGATAACCCGGGCGTGATGAGGCTCGCCAACGTGCCGCGCCTCTTCGTGGACTCGAAGCTCTTTTCCAGCCAGGTGATCAACGAGGGCATGTACCGGCCGCTGCTCATGACCACGCACGCGCTGACTTACGCGGTCTTCGGCGATAACCCCCTGGGCGCGCACCTCGTGAACCTCATGCTGCACCTCATCAACACCGCGCTGGTGCTCTCGCTGCTCCGGCGCTGGACCGGCCGCGACGGGGCCGCCCTGATGGGGGCGCTGTTATGGTCGCTGTTCGCGGTGCAGGCCGAGACGGTGGCCTACGCCTCCGCGCGCTCGACCCTGCTGGCCTCCGTTTTCATGCTCGCCGCGCTGCGCGTCACGGACAACGGCATGGGCGCGTGGAAACAGGCGGCGCTGGCCGCGCTCTTCTTCGTCCTGGCGCTGCTCGTGAAGGAGCTCGCGTTCGTGCTGCCGCTCCTGGTCCTGGCGCGCGACCTGACGCTGGGGCGGGCACGCGGAATGGACATGGCGCGGCGCTGGCCGGTTTACGCGCTGACCCTGGCCCTGATGCCGGCCTACCTCGCGGCCCGCGTGCTCCTGTTCAGCTCAGCGCTGGGCGCGCCGTACATGTCGCGCTTCACCTATCTCGTCACGCAGGCCAAGGTGTTCTTCCTCTACATCGGCTGGACCCTGTTCCCTCTGAACCTGACGCCCAAGCCCGACATAACGACAGCGCCGGGGCTTTCCTCGCCGGCCGCGCTCGGCTGCGCGCTCGGGGTGGCCGGGCTGCTCGTCCTGGCAATCATCCTCCACCGCCGCGCGCCGCGCTTCAGCTTCGGTGTGTCCTGGTTCGCCCTCGGGCTCGCCCCGACCTCGACAATCGCCCCGCTCTATCTGATCGCCAGCGCGGAGAGGATCTATCTTCCCCTGCTCGGCCTAGTGGTGGTCGGCGCGGCCGCGTTCGAGAGCCTTTTCCGGAACGCGCCGGGCAGGGAAAAAATCGCCGCGGGTCTTTGCGCCGTGGTCCTCGGGCTCAATGTGGTCCTCGGCCTGCAAGTGCAAAACCTCTGGCTCTCCACCACCGGGCTGATGCGGCAACTGGTCCGGATGGCGCCGGAACAGAGCAATGCCTGGGTCTGGCTCGGCATCATGGAGATGTACGACAACCGGCTGGAGCCCGCGCGCAAACACCTGCTCAAGGCCATGCGGCTGAACCCCGACGACCCGCTGGCCCTGGACAGCTACGCCAGACTCAAGCTGCTCATGGAACCTAATGAGACGGCGCGAGAGGCGTTCGAGGCCGTGCTCCGCGATCCGAACTCGCAGGTTTTCTCCAGGATCAACGCGCTGATCCGGCTGGCGGCATTCGACATTGACGAGGGCAGGCTGGACCAGGCCGAGCATAGAGCCCGGATCGTGCTCAAAAACCAGCCGGACAATTTCGAGGCCTACATGATCCTGGGCCTGGCGGCGCAGAAGCGGGGCGACCCGGAAGCGGCCAAGGCCTTTTTCCGGCGCGCGCTGGAGATCATGCCGGACTATCCGGAGGTGCAGACCAAGCTGGGCATCATCGCGTCCCGGGAAGGCGATCATGCCGCCGCGCGCAAGCTGCTCACCGCCGTCACCTCGTCGGACAAGCCCCTGCCCGAGGCCTGCGTCAACCTGGGCCTGTTGGAATTGCGGGAGGACCGGCCTGAGGAGGCCAGAGCGCTGTTCGAGCAGGCGATCGCAATTGACCCAAACGACGCGCTGGGATACGTCGGAATGGGCTGGTATTTTGCCGTGCGCGGCGAGGTGGACAAGGCCCAGGAAAATTTCGAGCAGGCGGCCGCTAAAAACCCGGACAACACCGATGCGCGGGAGGGGCTGACATGGCTGTACCTGGGGCGGCTGGAGCGCGGAGACCTGGCGGGCCGGGACCGGGAATGGTGGCTGGCGCAGGCCGGCGAGCAGCTCCGGTGGCTCCAGGCGCGGGGACTGGACCCGGAACTGATCGCGCAATGGGAAAAGCTCTCCGGCCGGAGGCTGGAGTGAAATCTCCCTGGGTCCGCGCTCTCGCCCGGGCGGCGCTCGTCGCCGCGTTCGCGGTCCTGCCCTTTTTGCCGGGCGTGAGAGGCCCGTTCATCTTTGACGACCTCAATACCATCATCCAGAACCCGGCGATCCGGCGGATCAACCTGGACCGCTTTTTCACGGACCCGGGCGCGTTCAGCGTGAAGCCCGGCAACTGGCCGTACCGTCCGCTCACGGTGGCGGCCAACGCCGTCGTGTTCCGGATCGCCAACGTTGACCCGCTGCCCTGGCACCTGTTCCAGATCGTCGCGCACCTTATCAATTCACTGCTGGTGATGGCGGCGGCGCGGCGGGTGTTCGGACTGAAGAGCGGGGCGTTGATCGCGGGGCTGTTGTTCGCGGCGGCGCCGCTGCAGACGCAGGCGGTGCTCTACGTTTCGGCGAAGAGCATGACGCTGGCGCTCACGCCGGCGCTGGTGGCGGTGATCGCGGTGGTTGAGGCGGGCCGGGCCGGGAAGGAGCGGGACGTGCTGTTGTGGAGAGGGCTTTGCGTCACGTGCTCGGCCCTGGCCTTTTTCACCTCGGAAGGCGCGCTGGCGCTGGTGCTCTTTCTTCCGCTCGCGCTGTATGCGTCGGGCCAGAGTTGGCGCGGCCAGGCGGCCATAAGGACGCTGGCGGCGGTCGCGGCGGCGGCGGCGCTGTACGTGCTGGCGCGGTCGCTGCTCACGCCGGGGGCCGGACTGGTGCCGCACGCGCGGGTGGCGCCGCCTTACACGCACTTGCAGCACGCGGCCTTGCAGCTCCGCTTCCCGTTCGTCATGGCGCGGCTCTTCCTGCTGCCCCTGCACCTTTCCTTTCTCCACGATGCGCCGGCGCCGGCGGGAATTCTTGACCCGCTGGCCTGGCTGCCGGCCGCCGGAACCGCGGCGGCGGCCGCGCTGATCGCGCTGTTCCGGAAGCGGCGGGCGCCGGCCGCGGGGGCCGCATGGTACCTGGCGGCGCTCCTGCCCGCGGTGATCGTGCCGCTCAACATCGCGTGGGCGGAGCACCGGTCCTACCTCGCGCTGCCGGGCCTGGCCGTCGCCGTCGGTTACGTGGCGCAGGAAATTCTCACGGCGCGGCAAAAGCACGGGCGGTCCCGCGTTCTCCCGGCGCGCCTGTGCCTGGCCGCGGCGCTGGTTATGCTGGCGGCACTGTCATGGGAGCGCTCGCAACAGTGGTCGAGCCCGATGAGCATTTTCCGGGACGCGGTGAAGAATGCGCCGGGACATGACGTGCCCTGGAGCTTCCTGGCCAACGAGGAGCGGCAGCGGCTCCGCTACCGGGACGCGCTCCGGAGCCTGGACCTGGCGATCGCTCTCAACCCGCGATTCGCGGACGCCTACAGCTCGCGGGCGGTTATCTTCATATCGCTCGGCATGTACGAAGCGGCGGCGGACTCGGCGCGGAGGGCGGTCGAGCTCGACCCGGGAAACGGGACCTACTGGAACAACCTGGGCACGGCGCTGATGTACCTGAAGCTGTGGAAAGAGGCGGAGGCGCCGATGCGGCGCGCGCTGGAGCTCACGCCGCCGGAGGACCCGAACCGGCTGTCGCTGGAAAAAAACTGGCGGACGCTGCAAGAACACCCGCGGACGGGTGCCGAGTAATCAGACAAAATTTTTACGCCAAGACACCAAGGCGCAAAGTCCGGAAATAATTTTCATGACTTAGCGGTTTGGCGTCTTGGCGTCAAATAAATCGCGGGAATTTCATCCGCCATTTGATGCTACTTCGGCCTTTTCTCCGCCTTTGGCATCGAGGTCCCGCTCATGATTCTCTTGCCAATCCTTTCCAGCACGGTGCGCGTGCCGCCGGCGGGCGCGGGGTCCGAGACCCAGAGGAGGTAATGGTTGCGGGCCAGGACGGTTGATCCCTGATGCAGGGCCAGGAACAGCTCGGGCTTTTCCATGCCGGCCGAGAACTGGTACTCCATTTTACCGGCGTTGACGACGGTGTCTCCGGGCGCGTCGAAGGGTCCGAAGTTCATGATTGAGGTCTCGTCGCGGACAATGGACACGCCGATCTCGACATCATGGAACTCCTGGTGCAGATCGTTCACGACCATGATCTCGGCCTCGATGGTGTCTCCCGGCCCGTATTTTTTATCCTCGAAGCGGGCGGTGACGAGGACGGGGTTATAGGTGTTCTTGAGGAACTGATAGGCGAGCTTGGGCTGGAGCTCATAGTCGAGCACGGACCAGCAGATGGCGGGCCAGGGCTCGTTCAATTGCCAGAAGGCGGTGCCGGAGGTTTTGTACTTGCGCTGGCGCCAGTTCTCGATGCCGCGCTGGAGCAGGTAGGCCTGCATGATCTGGGTGGCCTCGGCGTAGGATTCGAGCGAGTCCTCGTGGCCGATGGCGGAGACGTACTTGTCCATTTTTTTCGTGCCGAGGTCATGGTGTTCGAGGACCTTGTTGATGGGCCAGAGGTATTGCGGGGAGATCCATTTTTGCAGAGTGGCCACGGCGGGGAATGCCTGGAGCCCGAACTCGGAGGGGAACGGCGAGACGTCGGCGAAGTAGTCGGAGAGGTTCCCGAAGTTGTGCCAGACCACCCAGTTGTGGGTGTCGCCCTTGTAGGGGGACGCCGGGATGAAGCGGCGGGTGGGGTCGAGCTTCGCGGTCACGTCCGCCATGACGTTCACGACCTCGATGTTCTGGGGCACGTTGAACTCGTTGCCGCCGCACCACTGGATGAGCGACGGGTGGTTCCGGAGCTGGCGCACGATCTCGTCCACCTCCTGGCGCGTCAAGTCCTGGAACGCGGCGGTCTTGGGATAGCCAATGAGGTACACGCAGGCGAACGGGAACTCCTGCCACACCATGACGCCGGCGCGGTCGCAGTCGTCATAAAACGCGCGGCGCTCGCGGTTGCCGCCGCCCCAGATACGGAGCAGGTTCACGCCCGCGTCCTTGGCCAGGCCGATGATCTTGCCGTAGCGCGAGTCGTCCATGCGCCCGTACATCGCCTCCGGCGGGACCCAGTTGGCGCCGCGCATGAACTCGCGCTTGCCGTTTATAAACAGCACCCAGTCCGCGCTTCCCGGCGGCGCGTCCGGGTTCGGGCCCCAACTGATCTCGCGGAAGGCAAAGGTCTCGGAAACCGAGTCGGAAACGTCCACATCCGGTTTATGATTTGTTTGAACGTTTATCCTTGCCCGGTAAAGAGGCTGCGCTCCCATGTCCCAGGGCCACCAAAGATCCGGGTCATCAATCTGGAGGTGATCGCGGAATGATTTGTCCCCCGGTCGCACCACAGCTACTTCCGCGGCTGCCAGTTTCAAATCGGGACTTGATATTTCCACATAAATGAACGTATTTTCCCGGGCCGGTTCATTCAGTTCTACTTCAAAATTGAGCTTTCCAGAAAGGCTGGTCTTAATGAACACGTCTTTTATTCCAATCGGCCCGGTCTCGTAGAGGAACACGCGGTCCCAGATGCCGGCGCCCTTCAAGCGCGGCGCAAAGTCCCAGCCGAAGCTCATCTGGGTTTTCAGGTAGTGGCGGCGTCCGAACTCGGAGGAGCCGAGCATCGGCCCGAGCCATTCGGTGTTCGCGCCGGGGATGCCGAACAGGGTGACGGCGAGCTTCTGCTCTCTCGAGTCTTCGAGGGCGTCGGTGACGTCGAGGTCCACCCGGGAGAACATTCCCTCATGGCGCTCGACCAGGGTCGTGCCATTCACCTCGATGCGCGAGATGTAGTCGAGTCCCATGAACAGGAGATGGATGCGCCTGCCGGGGACGGGCCGGTAAAAGAACGTGGTCTCGTAACGCCAGGCGCGGTCGTCCACCCACTGCGCCTTCAGCGAGTCATTGTCCTTGTACGGATCGGGGATGCGCCCGCCGCGCATGAGCGCGGTGAAAATATCGCCGGGGACCCGGGCCGGGATGCAGGCGCCTTTCTGGTCGAGGCTCTTCAAGTCGAGCTCGCAGAGCCGGAACTCGGTGAGCTCGGAGATCATGGCGCGCTCCGGGGTTCCGCCAATCACGGCAGTCATGGTCTGGGCCGCGGCATTTCGTGGCGCGGCCAGGGCAATCAGCATTGCCGTGGACATCACGGCCTGGGCCAGGCCGGCGCGTATGATCTTTTTCATGGGACTCCTCCTTGCGTTCGACTTCATCTCATTGCATCAGAAGCTCGACGCCGCGTCAAGCCGGAGGGGGCCGCGATGTTTGCGGTTTCCAGGCTGCTATGTTATATTCTGCAAATCGCTGATTATATTGAAAGACAGGCTCCGGGCAGTAAATGAATTTTAAGACAGCCGCTGACGTTCAATCTCCCGCTGGTTCGATCAAAATCGGATGATCTTGCAGGGTTCGCGATGACGGGTTCCGGACGCGGCGGGGGTCATTTGCCGGCTGGAGTCAGGGAGGTGTTTAAGGGTCATGCTTGAGATCAGGTTCCACGGCAGGGGCGGCCAGGGCGCGGTGACCACGGCGGAGCTGGTGGCGCGGGCGGCGGTCGAGGAAGGCCGTTACAGCCAGGCTTTCCCGAGCTTCGGCCCGGAGCGGCGGGGCGCGCCGGTGATGGCGTTTTGCCGGGTGGACGACGAGCGGATCCGGCTGCGGTCGCAGATCAAGGACCCGGACGTGGCGGTGGTGCTTGACCCGAGCCTGCTTGACGTGCTGGACCCGGCCAGCGGACTCAAGCCGGGCGGCATCCTGATCATCAACTCCCACGTGGCGGAACAGGAGCTTCGGGACAAGTATCAGATCAAGTGCCGGATCGCTTTGGTGGACGCCACCAAGATCGCGGTGGAGGAAATGAAGCGGCCCATCACCAACACCGCCATGATGGGCGCTCTGGTCAAGGCCACCGGCGTGCTCAAGCTCGAGAGCCTGGAAGCCCCGATCAAGGACCGCTTCGGGAAAATCGCGGACATCAATTGGAAGGCCGTTACCCGGGCCTTTTCCGAGACCGTGGTCAAGGGGTGAGTGTCATGCCCAAACCGATGGACAAGATAGGCTGGAGGGAATTGGGGGTCGGCTGCGTGATCGTGGAGCCGGGCAGCGCCTCGGAGTATCACACCGGCTCGTGGCGCTCGAGGCGTCCGATCGTGGATTGCGACAAGTGCATTCGCTGCGCGCGGTGCTGGATGTATTGCCCGGACGCGGCGATTTACCAGCGGGAGGACGAGTGCTACGTGGCCAACCTGGACTACTGCAAGGGGTGCGGCATCTGCGCGGAGATCTGCCCGGTGGAAGCGATCTCGATGGTGGAGGAGGTCTAAAGATGCGCAAGGGCAAGCACGGAGTCGAGGTGTCCATCGCGATGGCGGAGGCGGTGGCGCAGGCGGACGCCGACTGCATCGCGGCGTATCCGATCACGCCTCAGACCCACATCGTGGAGCACCTGGCGGAGCTGGTGGCCGACGGCGAGCTTGACGCGGAGTTCATCCCGGTGGAGAGCGAGCACTCGGCGATGAGCGTGTGCTGCGGGACCTCGGCGGCCGGGGCCCGGACCTTCACCTCCACCTCCTCCCAGGGCCTCGCGCTGATGAGCGAGATCGTGTTCATCACGGCGTCTCTCCGTCTTCCGGTGGTGATGGCGCTGGTGAACCGGTCGCTGTCCGGGCCGCTCTCGATCTGGAACGACCACTCGGACGTGATGAGCATCCGGGACTGCGGGTGGATCCAGGTGTTCGTGGAGAACGGGCAGGAGGCCTATGACCACATGTTCTGGGCGTTCAAGGTGGGTGAGGACAAGAAGGTATCATTGCCCGTGATCGTCAACCTGGACGGGTTCATCGTGTCGCACGTGATCGAGCCGATCGAGTACGTGGAGCAGGACAAGATCGTCAAGTATCTGCCGGCGTTCGAGCCGGTGCACCGCCTCGACCCGGACCACCCCGTGACCATGGGCGCGTTCGCCATGCCCGAGCTGTTCACCGAGACCAAGAAGGCCCAGGACGAGGCGCTGCTCGCGAGCAAGCCGGCGATCCTGAAGGGCTGGCGGGAGTGGAAGGACCTTACCGGCCGCGAGTATCAGCCGGTGGAGACCTACCAGGCACAGGGCGCGAAGACGCTGATCCTGACCATGGGCGGCCTCTCGGAGACGGCGAGCGTGGCGGTGGACCGGATGCGGGCCAAGGGAGAGGCGGTGGGCCAGGTCAAGCTCCGGCTGTGGCGGCCGTTCCCGTTCGAGGAGTTCAAGGCCGCGGTCAAGGACGCGGAAACCCTGATCGTGATGGACCGGGCGGTGAGCTTCGGCTACGGCGGGCCGGTGGCGTCGGAGCTCCGGAGCGTGCTGTACTCGCAGCCCAAGCGTCCCAAGGTGGTCAACTACATCATCGGCCTGGCCGGCCGCGACGTGCAGCCGGCGGACTTCATCGCGATGGTCAAGGACGCGGCCGAAAAGGTGAAACAGGGCCGGGAGGACGAGTACGAAATTTACGGGGCCAGGGAGTAACAATGGTAGGCGGGACACTCCTGTCCCGCGCCTCCTGACAGCGGCCCGACAAGAGTGTCGGGCCCACCCATGGCGCTCCCACGATAAGGAGATGTGGAATGGCTGAGGAAGCAAAAGCGAAAAGGGTCACGCCCAAGAGCATGCCGCGTGAGGAATACATGGTGGGCGGGCACCGGGCGTGCCAGGGCTGCGCCGAGGCGCTGGCGGTGAGGATCATCCTGAAGGCGGCGGGCAAGGACACGATCTTGGCCATGGCCACCGGGTGCATGGAGATCGTGAGCACGCCGCTGCCCACCACGGCCTGGACCATGCCCTGGATCCACGTGGCCTTCGAGAACGCCGCAGCCGTGGCCTCCGGCATCGAGTCGGGCTTGAAGGCCCTGATGCGCAAGGGCCGGCTGCCGCAAAAAAGGATCAACATCATCGGCATGGCCGGCGACGGCGGCACCGCCGACATCGGCTTCCAGGCGCTCTCCGGCGCCCTGGAGCGCGGCCACGATATGACCTTCTTCTGCCTCGACAACGAGGCCTACATGAACACCGGCATCCAGCGCTCCAGCTCGACGCCTTACGGGGCCTCCACCACCACCTCGCCCGCCGGCAGCCACAGCATCGGCCAGCAGACCTGGAAAAAACCCATGGCCGAGATCGCCGCGGCCCACCGCATCCCCTACGTGGCCCAGGCCAGCTCGGCCTATCCGCTGGACCTGTTCAAAAAGACCGAGCGCGCGCTCGCCGCCAAGGGCCCGGCCTACGTGCACGTGCTCTCGGTCTGCCCCACCGGATGGCGCATCCCGTCCGAAAAGGCCATCGAGTACGGCAAGCTCGCCACCCAGACCGGCATCTTTCCGCTTTACGAGGTCATCGCCGGAGAGTATCATATGACGATGGACCTGAAGAGCAGGAAGCCGGTAAGCGATTATTTCAAGGGCCACGGCCGCTTCCGGCACCTGACCCCCGACAAGGTCCAGGAAATCCAGCAGCGGGTGGACCAGGACTGGGAACGGCTGCGGGCCAAGTGCGTGAACGTCAAGAAGGGCGGGGAATAAAAATATGGGGCCTGAGGCTTGGGGCTTGAGGCTTGAGGTAAAACCACGCGGTCCCAAGCCTCAAGCCTCAGGCCCCAAGCCTCAGGCCACGAGCCTCAAGCCCCAGGCCTCAGGCCTTTTTTCAGAGGAGGCTTGAACTCCGTCTAGAGGTCTGATATAAGTTAAAAGAACTTTTGCCCGAACCGGCGGCTACAAGGAGAAGCGAGGATGGCAGCTTCTGGGATGATCATGTACGAGGAGGAGTTTCACCAGATTTCGGCCATTCTGGAGAAACTGACCAAGGACGCGAACGGCAAAGTCGTGTTCCTGGTGGACAAGAACGGCCAGTTGATCGCGGCCAGCGGCGAGTACGAGAACCTGGACACGACCAGCCTGGCGTCGCTTACCGCGGGCAACATCGCGGCCACCGGAGGCCTGGCCAAGCTGCTCGGCGAGAAAGAGTTCTCCATCCTCTTCCACGAGGGCGAGCGCGACAACCTGCACATCTCCATCGTGGGCATGCGGGTGATCCTGGTGGTCATCTTTGACGCCCGCTCCAGCCTGGGGCTGGTCCGGCTCCGCGTCAAGAAGGCTTCCGAGGAGCTGGCCGTCATCTTCGACCGTCTCATGAAAAAGGCCGAGGCCGAGGCCGCCGGCGCCGGGGCCTCGCCCTTCGCGGAGATCACGGACGATGACATTGACAATCTGTTCAGCGAATGAGGCGCTGGGGTCCTTGAAGGAGTTGAGCGGAAGATGTCTTTCATAAACTACTCTTCGCGGGAGATCAACTGCAAGATCGTCTATTACGGTCCCGGCCTCTGCGGAAAGACCACCAACCTCCAGTACATCTACGACAAGACCAACCCCCAGGCCAAGGGCAAGATGATCTCGCTCGCCACCGAGACCGAGCGCACCCTCTTCTTCGACTTCCTGCCCCTCTCCCTCGGAGAAATCCGCGGCTTCAAAACCCGCTTCCACCTCTACACCGTCCCCGGACAGGTCTTCTACGACGCATCCCGAAAGCTCATCTTGAAGGGCGTGGACGGAGTCGTCTTCACCGCCGACTCCCAGGTCGAGAGAATGGAGGCCAACATCGAATCCCTCGAAAACCTCCGCACCAACCTCCAGGAACACGGCTATGACCTCGACAAAATCCCCTACGTCGTCCAGTACAACAAGCGCGACCTGCCCAACTCCGCGCCCCTGGACGAGCTCAAAAATCTCCTCAATCCCACCAACGTCCCCGAATTCGAAGCCTGCGCCGTCACCGGACAAGGAGTCTTCGACACCCTCAAGGCCGTGGCCAAACTGGTCCTCCAGGAACTGCGCAAGGGCCGGTAAGAAAAAGTAGATAGTAGGTAGTAGATAGGGCGGAAAAGGGCCCCATGCCTCTTCCCCTATCTACTACCTACTATCTACTTTCCTGAAAGTGTGCGCCTCTCAACCCTGGTTTCGACTATGAGGGTGTGGTATGATCTGCCCTTAGGCTGGTGAAGGTAAAGAGCAATGGCTTTCAATCCAAGGTTCACGATCACCAACGCCATCGCCGCGGCATTGACCAGGATCGAGCGGGCGCGGGGCTTCCTGGAAGCAGCGAAGCTCTCCGAGGACTGGATCAAGCAGATGCAACAGCGCGCCCTGGTCCTCGAAGCCCATCACACCACGCACATCGAGGGCACGCGCCTGACCCTGGCCCAGTCCGAAAAGCTCCTGGCCGGGAAAAAGGTCAACGACGCGGACCCGGAAGACGCCCGCGAGCTCCTGAACTATCGGGATGCCTTCGATCTGGTGGCCGGCTACCTGGGCAGCGGCGAGCCCATCACCGAGGGCCTGGTCCGCGAGATTCACCGCCGCCTGGTCCAGGGCGTGCGCGGAGACCGGGCCCAGCCGGGCGCCTACCGCAAGGTCCAGAACTACGTGGTCAACTCCTTGACCGGCGAGGTGGTTTACACCCCGCCCGCCGCTTACGACGTCCCGCGCCTGATGAAAGAGCTGGCCGCCTGGCTCAACAAAGATGCCGAGACCAACGCCGTCCTCATCGCCGGCATCGCCCAGTTCCAACTCGTCAATATCCATCCCTTCCTCGACGGCAACGGCCGCGCCGCCCGCCTCCTCTCAACCCTATGCCTCTACCGCAGCGGCTACGACGGGAAGCGGCTCTTCACCATCTCCGAATTCTACGACCGCGACCGCCCCGCCTACTACCAGGCCATCCAAAGCGTCCGCCTGTCGAGAGCCTCCAGGTCGAACGACGACCACAAAATGGACATGACCGCCTGGCTCGAATACTTCACCGCCGGCCTCGCCGTCCAGATGGGAGAGGTCGTGGCAAGGGGCGAGAACGTCATTAAGCTGGACGTGCTTGCCCGTAGCCACAGGTTATCAACACGCCAGCGCAAAGCCCTGGGCCTGGCCCTGGAACAGGGCGGCCTCACCATCAAGGATTATGAATCTCTGTGCCCGGAAGTGACCCGCCGCACCCTGCAACGGGAACTTAAAGACATGATCGTCAAAAACCTCCTGATTCCGGAGGGCGCCACCAACCGCCTCTATTACCGGCTGTGCAAGTCAAAGGCTTAACTTGCGACAAACTCGCGACATAACTTGCGACAACATTAAAGGAGCGAAATAAAACATGGAAAGCTGGTGGCAATTAGGTGAATCAAGCGGCTCCTATGGAAGAACTTTGAACATTTACTCGATAACTTGCCCTTTTTGTCTTGAAAAAGGCAACTTTAAAACAGCATTCCACGCTGAAAAGCGAAAACCCAATGAATCAAAAATCCTGAATTTTGATACCCTTGAATGCGCCAACTGCAGGGGTTATGTGATGGTGCTTTGGTCCGCGGATAGCACGCATATGCTTGAAGGGATTCATGATTATCGTATCCTGCCATGGCCGCTTCAATTTGTCAAATTCCCAGAATATTGGCCAGAACAAGTCGGTCGCTTCTGGTTGCAAGCCAAGAGAAATCTCATTGATGAAAATTGGGATGCAGCAGTAGTGATGGCACGCAGCTCTCTTCAGGCTGCCTTGCGTGAAAACAAAGCTGAAGGTAGAAGCCTATACGAGGAAATTAATGATCTCGCTAACAAAGGTATTCTTCCTCCAATAATGAAAGATTTCGCAACCAACATCAGGCTTCTTGCTAACGAGTCAGCTCATCCGCAAGCCGAACAATCTCCAGCGGACCCACTCGATGCAAGAGATATTATTCAATTCCTCGATTTCTTGTTGGAATATTTATATGCATTACCGCATAGGATTGGCAAGTACAGAGAGCGAAAAAACATCACGAAAAATAATAGTTCGAAATGAGATACCAGACATCCAAAGCGACCATGGCCGCTACTTAGCCGACAAAGCGCACCGGAAGCCGGTCGAGTTTGAGAGCGTGTCCGGCAGCGCGGTGTTGCGGTCGGAGGCGCGGAGGTAGTTTTTGATGTTGGCGAAGCAGCCGCCGCGCCTGACCTTTTTCTCGCCGCTCTCCGGGCCTTGAGGGTTCTCGCGGGGGGAGTTTTTGTAGTAGTCGGCGGCGTACCAGTCCGCCGTCCATTCCCAGACGTTGCCCGCCATGTCCGTTGCCCCGTACGGGCTCGCGCCCTTGGGCGCGCTGCCCACCGGCCAGGTGGCGTCGCGGCCGCACCCGTAAACCTGCCGCTGCTCCTGGACCGCGCACGAGCACCCGCAGGTCTTGTTGCCCCACGGGTAAACCCTCCCGTCCGCGCCCCGCGCCGCCTTCTCCCATTCGGCCTCGGAGGGCAGCCTCTTGCCCGCCCACTGGCAATAGCGGGAGGCGTCGTCCCACGACACTCCCACCGCCGGCTGATCGTCGTGGCCAAAGTCCGCGTAGTCCTTGGCCGCCCGGCACCCGCCGGCCCGCGCGCACTCCTGGTACTGCCCGACCGTGGCCTCGGTAAGGTCAATGTAATAGGCGTCAAGGTAAACCGTGTGGTACGGGTTCTCGTCAGCGTCGCAGTGCGAGTCGCGGCTGTGGTTGCAGCCCATCTTGAACTCGCCCGCCGGGACCAGCGCCATCGCGCTCCCCCTGGTCCCCTCCGGCTTGACGCCCGCGCTCTCTCCCCCCGACATCAACGACGGGACCAGCAGGCCGCACGCCAGCGCCAGGAGCAGCCCCGTCTTCCCCCTCTTCTCATCCATTGCCCGCTCCCCCTTCCCTTTCCACCTTGAAGCGGATGGTCAGGATTTGCCCCGGCCTAAGCTCCGCCTCCGCCCCGCCGGCCCTGAGCCTCACCCTCTTCTCTTCCACCGGATCGCCCTTCAGGTCCACGACTCTCGGATCATGGAGCCATTTCCCGAGCTCGATCCGGCACCGCTCCGTCTCCCGCGACGCGTTCACCACCCGGAGCTCCGCCTCCCCTCCGGCAAGCGGCCGGAGCGCGCTCACGTGGATGCGCGGATTGTCAATGCTCACCAACTGGAGCCTGGCCGCGCCGTCCCGTGCCGCGCCATGGACCATGCAGAGCATCTCGGGGAAGGCAAAGGCGTGCGCCGCGGCCAGGATCTCTCCCTCCCGCCCCTGGCCGTGGAAGGGCATGACCGCGTAATCCCAGACAAAGGGCCGGAGGCATTGCGCGCCGGGCGTGGGCAGCGACGGCCCGGCGTCGCCCTTTCTCATGTTGAGGTCGCCGCGGGAGAGGCGGCCCACGCACCTGGCCATGGTGAGCGCGATGCGCGTCGCGCCCTTGAGCCGGACCGCGTCCACCTCGGCCATGCCCCGGTTCATGATGGCCAGCCCGTGCTCGCCCTTCTCGATCATGGTAACGGTCTTCTGGGGCGAGGTGCTGTAAGTGCCCTCCCTGCCGAGCAGGGTGCTGACCAGGCCGGGCGAGCAGGAGTCGTCGGGCAGCCGCGCGGCCATGACCTCCCGCGGCGCCAGCGCGAAGGCGGACTCGACCTTGATGGCGTCGGCCTCGTACGGCACGCGCACGGCGGTTTGCAGGCGATGGTCGCGGGCCGGGTTCACGAACGTGGTCCGGAAATCCACCCGCGGGAAGTCCTTGTACACGGTGATACGCGTGGACAGGTCGAGCGGCACGCGCTTCTTCGACCGCGTCTTGCGGCCCGCGTGCAGTCCCTCCGGGACCCGGAAGCGGTGCCGGATCTCCATGACCGCCGCCACCGGGCCCGTGGTCATTGACTTGAGCGCCACCTTCTCCGCCTCGCATAGCGAGGCGTCGCCGGGCACCGGGTCGAAGTTATAGGTGTCGCCGCGGTCGCCCAGGTCCAGAAAGCGCAGGCAGCGGTAGCCCAGGTCCGTCTTCTTATCGGTGAGCAGGCACGTCCCGCCCGGCTCGAACGTGATCTTGACGTGCTCGTTTTCCACGTGGTCCGGCCCGATCTCGACGTCGGGCCCGCGCGGCCCTTTCCTCCGGACCAGCGGGAACGAAGATACCGAGTTGCCGGCGAGGCCGGGGACCAGGGCCGCGGCCCGCTGCCGCGCCAGCTTATTGGCCCGGATGCGGACCCACTTGACGGCGGGGTCGTTGAGCTCGGCCTCGATACCGTCGCGCAGGGCCTGCACGTCAATTCCGGCGGGACGGGTGGCCGCGTCGAGCTTGATCTCCAGCGTGTCGCCCCTGGCGCTTACCCGGGCCTTGGCCAGGTACAGCCCGAACAGCTCGCGCTGGGCCACCTCTCCCAGCAGGATCGTCCCGGCGTTCCGCGGCAGGCGCACGTCCATGAGAGCCTTCTCCGGCTCGATGGTCTCCAACACCTGCAACGGCAGCTCGCGGCCGTCGCCCGCGTCCAGCGCCATGGCGTGGCGGATGCGGCCCTCAATCTCGCCGCTCACCACCGTGGCCCCCCGCGCGCCCGCCGGGTTGTAAAGCACCAGCGCGGGACCGGGACCGCCGAGACGCGCGAGCACGCTGTCCATGCTCTCGGCCACGAGGCGTCCTGACACCTGCATGACCTTGGCATAGCGCGTCTCCATCTCGTCGTGCACCGCGTCCACGGAGCAGCCGCAGATCGAGTCGTGAGGATGGTTCGAAAGCAGCAGCCGCCAGGCATAATCAAGGAACCCGGTGCGGTCCGGCCCGCCCAGCGCAAAAGCGAGCAGGTTGAGCGGCTCGGCGTAGCGCGTGAGGCCGGAGCTGGCCTCGAAATCGAGCTTCTTCAGGTACAGCCGCGCCGAGGCCACGCCGGGAAGGATCAGGGTCCGGGCCGCGCTCCGCATCTCGCCGCGGTGCACCGACTCCGGCTTTTTTCTCTCACTCAGCGCGCCAAGCCACTCGGCCACTCCGGCGAACTCCCAGGTCCAGCCCGGCCGCATCCGGCAAACCCGGTCCAGCGCCCGCGGCACGTGCGCCTGCGGCTCGGTGTGGTCGGACCCGTTCAAGATCGCTACCAGCGCGCCCTCCGGCGCCCGGAGCTCGGACAGCACCTCCACCAGCCGCTCGCCGAGCAGCTCCGGGTCCTTCGGCAGATTGGACATGGCCCCGTAACCCAGCGGCAGAAACACGGTGAACACCCGGCTCCCGTCCGGCGACTCCCACCAGAATTCGTTGCCGGTGACGTCGGAGGTGATGCCGCGCCACATCACCGCGCGGTCCAGGCCGAAGCCCTTCAGCACCTGCGGCATCTGCGCCGTGTGGCCGAACATGTCGGGAAGGTAGCCGCACGCCGCCGGTTCCGTCCCGAACTCGCGGCACACGGCGAGGCCCTGCTCCAGGTTCCGGATCAGCGACTCGCCCGAGACCAGGAACTCGTCGGGAAGGACGTACCACGGACCCACCTGGATCCGGCCGCCCGCCACCAGCCGCCGGAGCGGCTCGCTCCGGCCCTTAGCCGCCTCGTAGTCCTCGAGCACGATCGTCTGCCCGTCAAGGTGGAACGAGCGGAAGCCCTGGTCGCCATCCATGATCCCGATCAGCTTGTCCACCATCCGCACCAGCCGGTGCCGGAAACCCTCCAGCGGCAGATACCACTCCCGGTCCCAGTGCGTGTGAGGAATGAGCAAAAAATGAACCTGCTCCGGCACGACCCAGTTGTCCTTCATCTTCCGTCGCCTCTGTGTTGACCTTACGCGAAAACCAATTCTATCACAACCAATGGCCCATGCTAACCAGACCGGGGCAATAAGGTTCAACGCCAAGGCTGACAAAGAATTTAGCCGCAGATGAACGCGGATGAACGCAGATGAATCAAAAAATAATTTTCTTATCTGCGTTCATCCGCGTTCATCTGCGGCTAAAAAATATCTTCTGCTCCTCATCCGTACCCCGCCAATGTTTTTCCCTCCAAACTGAGTTAAGATGTTTTCATGTCGCAGTACGTCAAGCGGATCGCGGGAGAGGGGCCGCGGACCACGGTCCTGGCGGCGGCGATCCTGCTCGTCTGGCTCGCGCTCGCCATCGCATCCTGCACCGTTTACCTCGTGGCCGACGACTGGGGCTGCCTGGAGCGGGTCATGGACCACGGCCTGGCCTGGTCCTTCAACATGGCCGTGCCCGGACGACTCTTCTACCGGCCGCTCACCCAGGACGTGTACTACCGCTTCATGAGCGCCGTCTTCGGCATCCGGAGCGTGCCCTACCACGTCGTCAACATGCTGCTCCAGGCCGCGGTCATCATGCTCGTGATCAGGCTGGGCCGGAAGCTCACCGGCAGGCGCGAGGCCGGGCTCTGGGCCGGACTGCTCTTCGCCGCCAACCCCGCCAGCTTCCTCACCATCAACTTCGTCTCCGGCATCCAGGAAATCGCCATGATGCTCCTCTCCCTCTCCGCCGTGCTCTGCTTCATCTCGCAGGGCCGCGAGGACGGCGGACCCGATCCACGCCGCCGTCTTTTCGCCACGCTCGGCCCGACCGCCTACATCATTTCCCTGTTCGCCAAGGAGTCCGTGCTCCTGGCCCCGGTCTGGCTCTGGATCTACGACCTTGCCCGCGGCCTCGCCGCGAAGCAACGACTCAAGGACATCATCAGGTCACGGCTCAAGCTCCATTTGCCTTTTGACCTCGCCATGCTCTTGTACCTCGGACTCCGCCTCACCCTGATGCCGCCGCCGGAGCAGGGCGCGTACCAGCTCACTTTTTTCAGCGCCCGCCTCTTCACGAGCCTCGAAGAGTTCATGCGCGTGGCCGCGAACTCGCTGGGCCTGCCTGCCTTCACCGGACTGGACAGCTACTATGCCTACCTCGCCCTCGCGGTGGTGATCGGCATGGGCCTAGCCGTCTGGGCCGGCCGCGCCCGCAAGCTGCCCATGCCCGTGTTCCTGGGCCTCGCCTGGTTCGGAGTCAACCTGGCCATCTTCCTGCCGCTCACGGGCCGCTTCTATCCGTACTACATATCTTATGCCTTGATCGGACTTTTCGTGGCCGCCGGCCATGGCCTGGACGTGAGCTTTGCTTATCTGGATAAAAGGAGCGCCCCATCAAAAGGTGGGGCCGACACTCCTGTCGGCCCAAGCCTCGGGGACAAGAGTGTCCCCGCCACCGCGAGGGCCTTCTTCATCATCATCCTCGTAATCCTGCTCGGCTCGTCCGCCTGGAACTATTCACGCGAGTACCGCGATAACTTCATCGTGAACCTGGCCCGCGCCACCCGCGTGATCCATGAGGGCATCAAGGCCGCGCACCCCACGTTCCCGCCGGGCGCCCGCATCATCTTCTTCTCCGACTACCGCGTCCACGACCCCTCCCACTTCGGACTCCGCGCGCTCTACCACCAGCCCGACCTCAAGGTCTACCTGGAGGCGCAGGCCTATACCATCGCCTGGCAGGACAACGCCTACGTCTTCATCCCCAGGCCCGGCTTCAATTACCTGGGCGTTTACGGCTTCGCTTACACCAAAGGCGGCGGCTTCATGGAGATCAGGATCGCGCCCGACGGGTCAGTGCCCTTCACGGGCAAGGCCCCGGGAGGCTAGAAAAAAAGTAGGCAGTAGATAGTAGGTGGTAGATAGGGTAAGACTGGCGGCGTGATGGGACATATGTTATAGACATTCACGGTAATGATGGATGGGGCCTCGATTCCCTATCTACTACCTACTATCTACTCTTTGTTTACCCGAAGGAGGCACAAACATGGCTCTGAATAACGGCGTGCTTATCTTCGCGGCGCACGCGGACGACACCGAGTTTCTGGCGGGCGGCACCGTGGCCAGGCTGGCGGCCGAGGGCCACGAGATCGTCGAGGTCATCGCCACCGACAACTCGCGCGGCACGTTCGAGCTCACGGCCGCCGAGATCATCCCCCAGAGCGAGGACGAGGCCAGGAAGGCCGCGAAGATCCTGGGCAAGAAGGACGTGGTGTTTCTGGGCTACTCCGACGGCATGCTCTCGGACACGCCGCTGAACGAGCTGCGCGAGAAGTTCATGCGCCTGATCCGAAAGTACCGGCCCAAGATCGTCATGACCTTCGACCCCTGGGCCCCCTTCGAGCCCCACCCGGACCACCGCCAGGTCGCATTCGCCGCCGTGGAGGCCGTCAGCTTCGCCCACATGCCCCTCTTCCATCCCGAGCATAAAAAGGACGGCCTCGCACCGCACCTCGTCCCCGAGCAATACTTCTTCGCCAAGGACCCCAAGTACGCCAACAAGGTCATTGACATCACGCCCTACATCGAGAAAAAGATCGAGGCCCTCTGCGCCCACGACTCCCAGATGAAACTCACCATTGACGACCTGCGGATGGCGCTGGAAGCCGCGGGCGCGAACCAGGAAACCATGGCCATGCTCAACCGCGACAACTACAAGCCGCTGCTCGACATCTACGTCAAGGCCCACGACCAGGAGATAGGCAAAAAAATCGGCGTCCCCTACGCCGAAGAGTTCCGCCACGAACTGGCCGGCGGCCCGGTGGCGGCGCTGGCAAGATCCGGATAACTCTTTTCTCAAGATCGCCGAATTTTTCGGATGATTGGAAGTGATCGGGCGGAGGGACGCGCCTCGCGCGCAATATTGGAAGCCCTGCCCAAGGTCGGCCCATTGCTTGACAAGGTTTTATGCGGGTGGCAAGATTTCTTGATGATGACGGAGCCGCGGTCTTATTGTGTTTGAAATGAAAGGAGTGCACGCAATGAAACGTCGAAAAATCATAAAATCGTGGGCCAAGGAAGGGATCCTGGCTTTGACGCTGGTTTGTTTGCTGGGACCGGGTTCATTCGGCCGGGCGGGGGCCTCGGTGGATTTTATTTCCACGGCTTCGGAACAAGGCTCGCCGGCGTTCCACCATCACCTGGTCCGGCCCGGGGCGGTCACTACCTACATCATTGAGGTTGCGAATCGGTGGCAAGAAAAGCGGGAGGTCCGCCTGGAGATCTCCAATCCCAAGGCGATTCACTGGTCGGCGCGGCTGCTGGAAGGGCAAGACCTGCTGCTGGACCCGGGGGCCCGGCGGGAGGTGACGCTTGAGGTCCGGCCGGCGCCGTCGGTAAAGGAAGGCGAGACCTGCCGGATCGAGGTCAAGGCGATTGCCGCCGGCGGGGACGAGGACGTGCTGGCGGTGACGGCCGAAACCACTCTGGGCCGCAAGCTCTATTTTATTTCCATTGATTCTATTCATCCGTCCTACCTTGAGTTGAACGCGGCGGGGACGGGCATGGGACGGAAAGGCGACTGGCTCACCCCCAACCTCCACCGCTTCATGGAGCGAGCCGTGTTTTATCCCCATAACAAGGTCCACATCATCACCGCCACGGACATGAACCACTTCAACTACCTCGCCGGAACCATGACCGGGACCTCGGGCATCGCCCTGGTCGGCGGCTTTTTCTTCGGTTTCGACGGCCAGGGGGACCCGATCATCAAGAGCGCGGCGAAGATGGATGATGACCTGGCCCGCTACGGCAACGGCGAGCACGTGGACTCGCTCATGAACGTGGCCAAGCGCATGAACCCGCAGGCCTGGACCGCGTTCGTGGCCGGCAAGAACTGGGTCCCGGAATTGATGCGCCGGCCCGAGTTCGCCATTGATCGCATCATTCACGGCCAGAAAACACCGGAATATATCGAGCCGCTGCAGGGATTGGATTTAAGCCAGGGCGCCAACGCTCAAGACCTGGCCCGCATCGCCCTGCCCGGACCACTCCCCGCTTACGCCCATCCCCTTGGCAATCCCGCTTTTAACCAGGAGCCCCAGGATAAAAGACACGTCAACAGTGCCCTGGGCCGCCTGATCAGCTCCACGCCCCAGAACTTCCCGCCGGACATCTGGGTCATGGACGCCGGGCTCAAGGAAATCGCCAACGAGGACCCGGACGTTCTCTACATCCTGCTGGCCGCGGTTGACGACGCCGGCCACGCCTTTGGCTCGGCCTTTGACCTCAACGAGTGGAACGACCGGGGCACGCCCGACGACGTCACCGACGACGTGTCCAAATATAATCCCCATGCCAGCCGGCAAGGCATCCTCAACGTGGTCCGCGAGGCCGACCTCCAGTTCGGCCGCTTCCTCGACGCGCTCGAGCGCAGGAAGGCCATTGACGAGGCCATCATCGTGGTCGAGTCCGACCACGCCATGGTCACGCATTATCGCCGGGCCATCAACATGAGCGACTATTTGCGGATGAACTGCAAGCGCTCATCCGAGAAGGATTATTTCGCGGGCTCGGCCACCTCCATCGGAATGGTGGCGGCCCGCCGCGACGACCCGGAGATCATCAAGGAGGTCGAGGCCGCGCTGGAGAGCTGGCAGGTCAAGAACCCGCTGACGGGCCAGAGGGAGTGCCCGGTGGTGGTGTATAACCGGGAGGAAATGAAGACCGGCATTGACGCCAAGACCAATACGGCCTGGATGCTCCCCCGCGAATACTACAGCGAATACTACGTCGAGCGCCGCCAGCCCGGAGACCAGGTCTGGGCCGACCTCCTCGTGCTCACCGGGCCCAACTACGAGTTCAGGCTCTCCGGATTCGGGCTCGGAAACCTCGGGGCCGCCGACTTGCCCTTCAAGCTCCCGGAAGTCGGATACTTCATCGGAGGCCACGGAAGCTTTGACACCCGCGCCGCCCTGCTGATGCTGAGCATTCCCGGAGGACCGCCCGCAGTCAATGACGCCGAGGTCTACGCCATGGACGTGGCGCCCACGTTATACCGGCTCCTCGGCTGGCCCATCCCGGACTGCGTGGACGGAAAGGGCCTGCCCGGAGTGGACCCTTCTCTTTGAGGCATGGGACCCTCGCAACAAGTCCGAACAGCTTGAAAATTGTTGGCCGGTCAGTGGGCGGCCTCCGGCCGCGGGATGCCGGGCCGGGAGAGCGATGCCGGCAAGGTGGAGCCATTAAAATCCGAGCGCCTATTCAAGATCATCCCGCGGCAAAGCCGCCCACATAAAAATTTATGTGGGCTATCCCGCAGTTGACTTTACAATAAGATATTGTATAATACTTAACTGTGAGGCGGAGAAGGCTTTTGCGAACGATGGAGATTAATCCATTATTAAATAGAAATAGTCGCCTCGCAAATTCAAATTCGAGCTTTTAATTACAGAGTGAAGTTGAGAAAATTCAATGACAGATTATATACCATGGTCTAAACGTCTTGATAAAGAATTCGATGCATTTATTGAACTCTTTATTAGAAGGCGGTGGCGCGCCATTATCTTTATAATATTACTAATTGGCGTTGCTATTTATTTCGCCTATAATCAGTGCTATCAGTACAAGACTATATCCAAACTTGAAAATGACAATACTGATTTACAATCGCGAAACCGAGATCTAGAACGAGATATTCGCCAAGTAGAATCTGAGAACAAGGGCTTGCGAGAAACAGTTGCTCCTCTTATAGCACGTGCATCCAGAGAATTTCCAGGAGAGGAAATAAATATTTCTCTTAAAAAGATCGTTGATCGCCTGGAAAGCATTGACCCGTTGCGACAAGATATCATAAGCGCTACAGCGACAGTATTTTTAACAATCAAATCTGATACGGATAGACATTTTCCAGATAAAGATAATGCTCTATATGTTTCTCTCATTAACGGGAATACTGTTTTGCTTAAAGCATCCACATATGAATACATCGCTGACAAGGCAGAAAATGGACTTGTGAAATTTACTATTCCATTGACGATGTCTCAAGAAGATCCTGCGATTGGCAAGCCTATTGATTCTCTCAGGCAAGCTCAACAGTTACAGGTTTATTTTGGATCAAAGACTGAAGTAAGTTTCGTCACAGATGGGAAAGCGATCTTTTTAATTAATAATTCAATACGTCTTGAGTTTACCATACCACCCCAACAGATAAATGATAGTAAAATATATGTTAGGGATCTTTCGGAGGGATTTAAATCATTGTTCAATACCAAATGAATACGGATCATAGAAGCGGGATAGCCCACATAGCGCGCTATTGGGGCATCTCCAGGCTGCGGAATGATTCCATAATGTCCTCAAGATAGACTTGATAGTCCCGGGGCATAGATGGTCTCCTGAAGGATTTTGGCTCGGAGGGCCGGCTTGATGGTTCCCTCGATCACGAGGTCCACCTTGCGGCCGAACAGGTCTTCCAGGAAGAACTTGAGGTCCATGTAATTGTCGAACGATTTTTCCTCGAACTCGACCAGGAAGTCCAGGTCGCTGCCGCTCCCCGCCTCTTTTCTGGCCGCCGAGCCGAACAGGCCGATCTTTCTGACCTTGTGCCGACGCAAAGCGTCCAGATTGTTTTGCAGCGTCGCCATTATGTCTTCATGCAGCGCCATGTGCTGGTCCTCCCCGCGCCCTGTCAACGTTCTATTTCGCCCCTTCAGGGCTGAAAAGGATATGTGGGCGCCGATATCCCAGGGTAGGCCGAAGACGGCCAACCCTGGGCTATCTTATTTTCGCCCTTTCAGGGCTTAAGAAATAATTTGCTAATGGTTCGATACATCACAATGATTCAATACATCACATTAGCATACACCCGATTCATTTGCACTCATTCCTATCCGGCCCGCAGAACGATATCCCCACCGCCTCCGCTGTTATGACCATTTCTCCTTTGGGGTCCACGAATTTTTGCTTGTTGATGGCTTCTTTGAGGGGGACGGAGATGATGCGGTCGGCGTGGAGGGCGACCATGTGGGAGTATTCGCCTCGGGCGAGGGCTTGGACGGCGGCGACTCCGAAGCGGGAGGCGAGGTTGCGGTCGTAGGGCACGGGTGAGCCTCCGCGCTGGACGTGGCCGAGCACGGTGACGCGGGTTTCGCGGCCGGTCAGGGCCTCGAGCTCGTCGGCCACGCGCTGGGCCGCGCCGCCGAGGCGGACCAGGTCGAACGGCGGGCGGGCGCTCCTGATCGTGCTCACGGCGCCGCCGACCGGGCGCGCGCCCTCCGCCACCACCACGATGGACGACTTGCGGCCCTTTTCCTCGCGGGCCCGGATCACCTCGATCATCTTCTTCATGTCGTACTCGATCTCCGGGACCAGGATGGCGTCGGCGCCTCCGGCCAGGCCGGCGTGCAGGGCGATCCAGCCCGCGTCCCGGCCCATGACCTCGACCAGCATGATGCGGTGATGGCTCTCGGCCGTGGTGTGCAGCTTGTCAATGGCCTCGGTCGCCGTGGCCACCGCGGTATCGAAACCGAACGTGACCTCCGTGGCGGACAGGTCGTTGTCAATGGTCTTGGGCACGCCCATCACCCGGATGCCCTTTTCCTTTGCGAGCCGCTCCGCGATCTTGAGCGTGCCGTCGCCGCCGATCACGACCAGCGCGTCCAGCTCTTGGCGGCGGTAGGTGTCGGCCACCATGTCCGAGCAGTCCACGGAAACGGTCTTGCCGCGCTTCTGCACGGGGAAGGAAAAGGGGTTGCCGCGGTTGGTCGAGCCCAGGATGGTGCCGCCGCGGTGGAGGATGCCGCGGGTGGACTCGTGATCGAGCACCCGGCTCTTGCCCGGATAGATCATGCCCTCGAACCCGTCCTCGAAGCCTATCACCTCCCAGCCGTAAATGTTGATGGCGGTCCGCGTCACCGCCCGGATCACGCCGTTCAGGCCCGGACAGTCGCCGCCGCCGGTGAGCATCCCGATCCGCTTCAGGGCCGCGTAGCGCGCCGCCGACTTAGCGCCACCCTTTTTTACCGCCTTGCCGCCTTTTTTCCTCTGAGCCATGTGAACCTTCCTCCTTACTCCCGATCTTGCCGAGCGCCAAAAGATACACCTCCCGGCTGTTCGGCCGCGAGCTCTTCGGCTTCTTCACCTTCACCTTTTCAAAACGCCCGCGCAGCCCGGCGCGGAACGACTCGAAGTCCGCGCCCTGGAACACCTTGACCAGAAAGGCCCCGCCCGGCCGGAGCAGCGCGTCCGCGAACTCAAGCGCGCGCTCGGCGATGGCGATGGAGCGGTAATGGTCGGAGGCCTTGTGGCCGATGGTGTTGGGCATCATGTCGGAGAGCACCAGGTCAAAGGGTCCGTGCTCGCTAAGGAGCGGCCCCGGATCGAGCGCGAAAACGTCGGCCGCGATGAACCGCTCGTTCGCCCGCGCCGGCCTCGTGAGCGGCTTCAGGTCCACGCCCACCACCAGGCCCCGGGCGCCCACCCGGGCCGACAGGTACTGCATCCACGAGCCCGGCGCCGCGCCCAGGTCCAGGACCTTCTGGCCCGGACGCGTCAGCCCCTCCTTGCCGTCTATCTCCTCGAGCTTGAAAACGCTCCGCGCCCCGAAGCCACGGTCCTTGGCCTTGCGCGCGTAATAATCAGGCTTCTTGTAATCCGGTCGCGCCACCATCACATGATAACTTTTAGCGGGGCGGGTATCAACCTTGGAGTGCGGCGGCACGACGCCGCTTTCATTGGGGCTGACGAAAAGGGAGCATTTTAAAAACCGCAGAGGCGCAGAGGACACAGAGAGGAATAGATTAATTCAAGAAATAATGGAAAAGGAGGCTGGAGGGACCGGTGGTCCGTAATGTTAAAGCCAGCATTATCCTTCCGGCGCCATGAGTGACGCCGCTGTTACCCGAAAAAACGTAAACGCTGGCTGATCCATTGCCAAATGACCTTCCCCTGCTCAGCCTGGGATCGGGGCGCTCTGCTCCGCGCCGAGCTCGCCCACGTTCGCGGGCGCATTGAAAGAAAACACCGAGCCGTCCCGCTTCATGAGGTCGCCCAGCATCACCATCACGATGGCGGTCTTGGCGGAGTCAGAGATCGGAAGCATGTCGAACTCGCCGTATAACGCCTCCACCAGGTCGCCCACCGCTCCCACAAATTGCCGATTTTTCGTGCTGGTTTCCATTACTACTCCTCTCTGACACCATTGTATAGCAATCGCCGTGCCAGAAACCGCGGATGGGGCAATACAGGAAAAAAATTAATAGATTTGCCGGGAAAGCCGGTACCATTGAACGAATCTTCAAATTCTGAAGAGCAATGGCGGTAATATTTACCGACTGCTAAGCTAAAAAGGTCTGTTTGGCGTCATTAATCCGGCACTTGGTGGTGTTGGCAGGCGCAAGAAAAGATTTACGGAAATTGATAATGGCCTTTCGGTCAGGAAGGTTGTAAACGAGAAGCACTTTAAGAGTAGCCGCAGATGAACGCGGATTGATTAACGCGGACTGAAGAGAAGCCAGAAGTCAGAAGTCAGAAGCAAAAAGCCGGAGGTATGGTACTTGCTTCTTTCTTCTTGATTCTTGATTCTTTTTTATCCGCGTTCATCTGCGGCTAAAAATCCGGATTGCCCTGGCGCTTATTCCTTGCCGGCGTCATTCTCCTGGAACAGTCTGCCGATGTCGCGCATGGCCGGCCGGAGCGAGACGAGCCCGATCAGCGCGCGGGTGAGGCCGCGGACAAACGGGAAGAACAGCGTGAGCGCCATGACGTCGTCCGGGCTGCCGTAATCCGGGAAGAACAGTTTCCAGGCCATGGTGGTGGTCCCGAAGCCGGCGAGGGCGATGGGCAGGTCAATGATGAGGAAGAGCAACGGGGCCACCGCCATGAATTCCCAGAACGGCGGCCTGACGCCGAAGGCCAGTGACAAAAAGTACAGGCCCACCAGCATGAGCATGAGCGGCGGCATGGTCATGGCCCAGGTAAGGAGCCAGCGCCGCGGCGGGGATTGCTGGAACGCGCTCCAGAACTCGCTCATCCGGTCGCGCACCACGAAGCGGCTGAGGCCGATGTGCCGGCCGCGGTGCCAGAAGATCCAGGCCTCGCAAAGCCACAACAGCCCTCCGATCAATAGCGCCCACCAGGCCCATAGATTGATCTTGACCCGGGCCGCGAGCCCGTAATGATACAGGAGCAGGGTCGCGGGGATCAGGAACAGGTCGAGGCCCCACAGCGTGAGCCCGAAGCGGAACAGCATGATGCCGATCAGCTTGCGCCAACCGATCCGCGCCTTGCGCTTGATATAGAGCAGCGCCCCGCCGCCGCCCAGCGGCGTGTTGATCAGTTGCAGGATGTAGATCGCGCCCCGCGTCCAGAAGTATTCGCGGAAGGAGAACGGGCCGTGGAACCATTCCAGGTGCCGCTGTGTGAGCAGCGTCTCGAAGAACCAGAACACGAGCTGCGGCACGGCCACCGCGAGCGCCGCCAGCCACAGGTCGGCCCGGCCCGCCGCGTCCCACAGCGCCCGCCAGTCCTGGCCGTGAAAATAGTAATAGAGGATGAGCGCGCTGCCGATGATGGGCAGCGCCTTGCGCGCCCATTGCCGCGATGCCGAAGATGCCGGTGATTGCGCCATTAATGTTTTCCCGGGCCGCGGGATTCAGGGCCCGCTCGGGCCGCCCATGCCCGGAAGTTATAACACGGTCCGGCGCGCGAATAAACCCGGCCGGCCCGCGTGCTCATTTTGGCGCGGTCCGGTTGCCGGCGCCAGCCGATGGTAATAAGATTGAGGGTAGCGCGATGAACAGGAGCAAGAGATGAAATCGTACCTTCTTTTGACGGCGGTGGGTCCGGACCGTCCGGGCCTGGTGGACGATGTTTCGGCGTATCTGGCCCAGCGGAGCATCAACATCGAGTCGTCGCGGATGGCGGTGCTGGGCGGCGAGTTCGCGATGATCATGCTGGCGTCGGGTGATGCGGCGGAGGTGGACCGGGCGGTGGCGTACCCGGCGGAGCTGGCCAAGAACACGGGCCTGCAGCTCTGGGTGAAGCGGACGGAGCCGCCGGAGGCCCGGGTGGCGCCGGCGTCGCTGCCTTACCGCATCGTGACCGCGGGCATGGACCATCCGGGCATTGTCCACGACATCAGCAAGGTGCTGCATTCCTTCGCGGCCAACATCGAGAGCATGGACACCCGGGTCACGCCCGCGCCGGTGTCCGGCACTCCCATGTTCACCATGGAGGCGGTGATCTCGGTGCCGGCGGAGGTCAAGGTCAAGAAGCTTAAGGAGGCGCTGCAGACGCTGGGCGACGAGTTGAACATGGACATCGAGTTCGAGCCGGTGGAGGCAAGGTGATGGCGGACGGGCCGCCCGATGAGCTCGAGCAGGAGTTCGAGCGGCTCGAAGCCGAGCTCCGCGACCGCCAGGCCGCGCTCCCCGCCCATTCCGTCCGGCCCGGACAGATCCTCGCCATCGAGGAGTTGGAGGAAAAAATCAAGGCGCTGAAAAAACGGATCGGCCGGAATTGATGCGCCGCGCATAATCGGGTAGGAGGGGGCCTCACGGCCCCCGTCCTCCCACACCACCGGACGTACTCACCGTATCCGGCGGTTTCTTCTATCGGTTCAACTCCTGATGCCTGACGAAAAGGCTGACCAATCCGATCACCTCAAACCAATC
>DATKZS010000003.1:0-23244 GCA_035527835.1 bacterium | reverse complement strand
GATTGGTTTGAGGTGATCGGATTGGTCAGCCTTTTCGTCAGGCATCAGGAGTTGAACCGATAGAAGAAACCGCCGGATACGGTGAGTACGTCCGGTGGTGTGGGAGGACGGGGGCCGTGAGGCCCCCTCCTACCCGATTATTAACCGAATCCAGGGTGAGCGATTTTTTTGTCCCGGAGGGACAGGCGATAATAGCCCGGGAATTTATTCCTGGGAACTCGGGCGCAAATTACCATTAAGTCCCGTAAGGGACGACCCAAATTCTTATCGCCTGCCCCCGGTCCTGTGAGACAACCATAATTTTTCCAGGGTGGAAGGGGTGGAGCCAATGACCAAATGCCAACGCCCGATAATGGCGATTATTATCCTCGGACTATTCAGCTTGCCCATCATGGTTCTGTCCCAGGGATCTAATCCCCCGCCAGCGGGTGCGCCAACGCCCGCCCCCGAGACCCTGACCCTGGACCAGGTCATCGCCAAGGTCCAGGCCAATTACGCCGCGATCAACACCTACTCGACCGACTTCGAGCAGGAGCTTTTGAGCCTGAGCCAGGGCCGGGTGATCAGCCGGGGCGCGGGCACGGTGATCTACAAGAAGCCGTCCAAGATGGTCTGGACCTACCAGACGCCGGAGGAGCACCTTTACATCACCGACGGCAACACCATCTGGGACTATGCGCCGGCGGACAAGGAGGCCTACATCATTCCCATGAAGGACGCGCTTTACAAGTCCTTCCTGATCGGCCTGGGCGACCTGAAAAAGGAGTTCGAGGTCAGCTTCCATTCCGGCCGCGCCAAGAACCAGGACGGGCTCTACCAACTGGACCTGGTGCCCCGCGACCAGGCCGAGCGCGAGACCATCGGCACCATCACCCTCTACGTGGACCCCAAGGACTTCCTGGTCCGCATCACCGAAATGACCGACGTGCTGAGCAACCAGAACCGGATCGCCTTCAAGAACATGAAGCTGAACCCGGAGCTCGACGATGCGCTCTTCAAGTTCAACCCCCCGCCGGGCGTCAAGGTCATCAAGGCCCAGGACATCGTACCGGCGCAGCCGTAAAAGAGGGCTGGGGAAATTGAAAGGTTTTTTGCACGCAAAGACGCAAAGAACGCAAAGGAAAAAGAATTATTGAAGAAATGATTCGGAAGCTATTTAATTTCTTTTAGTGAATTTTCTTTGCGGTCTTTGTGCCTTTGCGTGAAATAAAAGAGCGGCTTCCCGTTCTGTTTTTAAATTATCGAGGTAAATCGGAATGCAGGAAAACATCGGAACCAGAGTGGAAGTGACCATCGAGGAGGAGCTGAAGAACAGCTTCCTGGATTACGCCATGAGCGTGATCATCGCCCGCGCGCTGCCCGACGTGCGCGACGGATTGAAGCCCGTGCACCGCCGCATCCTCTACGCCATGTACCGCGAGGGCATCCTCCCCAACAAGAAATACACCAAGTGCGCCGGCGTCGTCGGCGAGGTCCTCAAGAAATACCATCCCCACGGCGACACCGCGGTTTACGACACCCTGGTCCGCATGGCCCAGCCCTGGAACCTGCGGTATCCGCTGATTGACGGGCAGGGCAACTTCGGCTCCATTGACGGCGACTCGGCCGCGGCCTACCGCTACACCGAGTGCAAACTCGACAAGATTGCCCTCGAACTATTAAACGACATTGACAAGGATACGGTGGGATTCACGCCCAACTACGACGGAACCGTCGTGGAGCCGGTCGTGATCCCCTCCTTGCTCCCCAACCTCCTGGTCAACGGAAGCGCCGGAATCGCCGTGGGCATGGCCACCAACATCCCGCCCCACAACCTCAAGGAAGTGGTGGACGCGCTGGTGCTCCTCATTGACAAGCCCGAGGCCAAGCTCGAGGACATCATGCGCCGGCTCCCCGGACCCGACTTCCCCACCGGCGGCTTCATCCCCGGCCGCGAGGGCATCCGCGAGGCCTATGAGACCGGGAAAGGAATCATCCAGATGCGCGCCCGCATCCTGGTCGAGCAAAATCCCCGCACCAAGAAAACCGCGCTCGTGGTCACCGAGATCCCCTACCAGATCACCAAGACCCGCATCATCGAGAAGATCGCCGAGATGGTAAACCAGAAAAAGCTGGAAGGCATCTCCGACCTCCGCGACGAGTCCGACCGCGAGGGAATGCGCATCGTCATGGAACTGAAGCGCGACGCCAACCCCGCCGTCGTCAGGAACCAGCTCTACAAGCACACGCCGCTGCAGGACAGCTTCGGCATCATCATGCTCGCCATCGTGGACGGCAGGCCCGAGGTGCTGACCATCCGCCAGATGCTCGACCTCTTCATCAAGCACCGTAAAGAGGTCGTCACCAGAAGGACCATGTACGAGCTGCGCCAGGCCGAGGACCGCGAGCACCTGCTGCTCGGCTTCAAAAAGGCCCTCGACCAGCTCGACGAGGTCATCAAGCTGATCCGCGCGTCCAAGACACCGCCCGAGGCCAAGGAAGGGCTCATCAAGAAGTTCGAGTTCTCCGACCGCCAGGCCCAGGCCATCCTGGAAATGCGACTCCAGCGACTCACCGGAATGGAGCGCCAGAAAATTCTCGACGAGTTGAAAGAGGTCCAGGCCGAGATCGAACGCTTAAAAGACCTCTTGGCCTCCGAGGAAAAAATCATGGCCCTGATCAAAAAGGAGCTGGTCGACCTCAGGGACAAGTACGGCGACGAGCGCCGCACCGAGATCGTGGGCCAGGCCGAGGAGATCAACCTCGAAGACCTGATCGCCGAGGAGGACATGGTGGTCACCATGTCCCACCGCGGCTACATCAAAAGGAACCCCGTGTCGCTCTACCGCGCCCAGCGCCGCGGCGGCAAGGGCAAGACCGGCATGACCGCGCAGGAGGAGGACTTTATCGAGAACCTGTTCGTGGCCTCCACCCACGCCCACATCCTCTTTTTCACCAACAAGGGCAAGGTCTACGCCAAGAAGGTCCACGAAATTCCCCAGGCCGGACGCGCCGCCAAGGGCAAGGCCATCATCAACGTCCTGCCCTTTGACCAGAACGAGCAGCTCCGCGCCATCCTCCCCGTCCGCGAGTTCGAGCAGGGAAAGTTCATCATCACCGCCACCAGGAAAGGCCTGGTCAAGAAGAGCGACCTCATGGCCTACAGCAACATCCGCGCCACCGGAATCATCGGCGTGCTCATTGAAGAAGGCGATGACCTGATTGACGCCGACTTGACCGACGGCAACCAGGAGATCTTCCTGGGCGCGCGCCAGGGCAAGTCCGTGCGCTTCAAGGAGGCCGAGGTCAGGCCCATGGGTCGAGGCACCCGCGGAGTCAAGGGCATGGGGCTCGCCGAAGGCGATGAGGTCGTGAAGATGGAGACCCTATCGCCCGAGTCCAACGCCTCGCTCATCACCGTCACCGAGAACGGATACGGCAAGCGCACCGCCATTGACGAGTACCCCGTCCACCACCGCGGCGGATCCGGAGTCATCACCATCAAGACCACCGAGAGAAACGGCGCCGTCCAGGCCGCCTACCAGGTCACCGACGACGACCAGCTCATGATCATCACCGACCGCGGCAAGATCATCCGCATGAACGTCGCCGGAATCTCCGTCATCGGCCGTAACACCCAGGGCGTCCGCCTCATCCACATGGAACCAGGCGAAAAAGTCACCGGCGTCTGCCGCCTCATGGAAAGAGAGGAAGAGAACGGCGAAGGCGAAAACGGAGAAGGGGAGGGGCCTGAACCGTCGGAAACGCCGGAAGCGCCGACAGGAGAAGCGGAGCCTGAATCAAGCGCCGAGCCCGGCGAAGGCGGCGAAGAATGACATAAATAGGTAGGCCCGACACTCCTGTCGGGCAGCCTTTTAACGCGCGCGGGACAGGAGTGTCCCGCCCACCATGCCTGCATTTGCCCCGAAGGGGCTCCTTAACAAAGCCCAGGGTTGGCCGCCCCGGCCTGCCCTGGGAACGCGAGACCCCACAACCTATGATCTTCCCTGAAAGGGATATTTAGACCCTGACGGTCACCGTCGCCCGTCCCGCCCGCGTCATGGGCAGGTTGACAGCATGATGCAAGCAGGCCAAGATAATGCATTGATTCATGAGTTACGTATTGTGTCCCCCAGAACCTGCGGGAGCCGCCAGGCCGCCTGCCGCTTGGTGGAGGCTTACCTGCTGCGCTTTTAAAAAGGTTTCCAGAAATCAGTGCTGTCCAAAATAAACGGACCGGAAAACCGCCAAGGCGCCAAGAGCGCCAAGGATTATTTTTAAACACGATTTTAAGAGGGCTTGGGTGCGAATATTTCTTGCTTGGCGCTCCCGTCGGCCGGTTCGCCAAGCCGGTTGGGGCCAACGCTCCGGAGCTGTTCTTTGCCGGGCCGCGAAGAAACATCATGATTTACTTGGCGATCCTTGGCGCTCTTGGCTTGGCGGTTTTCTTGCGGCCTATTTTGGACAAGAGTGTCCAGAAATGACAAAAACAACATCACCCGCGACCATCCGGGGCGGACGGGAGCGTCTTGGCGGGCAGGACGGACACACCGTTTGCGGCTGTTATTCCATGGTCTCGGCCCCGGAGACAATCCAGCCGCCCGGGCACAGTTTGAAACATTCTCCGCAATTCTCGCAGAGCAAAGATTGTTGGGGAAGCAGAGCCAGCCGCCGATTGACGCCTCTTCCTTTGAAATAGACTCCGTGTTCGTTCTTGATCTCCGCGCAGTATCTGACACAGAGGCCGCAGAGGACGCAATCCATGGATTTGGCCTCGAATCGAGACGTTTTCAATCCATACCTTGCCGCCAACGCCTTGATGGGTCCGCTGGAAGCCAAGGGCATTAACAGCTCGACAATGGTTTTGCGAATTTTCTCGATCTGGTCGGTGCTGGTTCTGACCACGAGCCCGGCTTCGACGGGGTAGCAACAGGAGGCCACCAGTCTGGTCCGGGCTCCTTTGGAAATCTCGACCATGCACAAGCGGCAGGAGCCGGAAGGCTTCAACTTCTCATGATAGCACAGAGTCGGGATGTTGGCGCCGGCCTTGAGGGCGGTTTCGAGAAGGGTCGCGCCTTCCTCCGCGCTAACGGTCTTGCCGTCGATCTCGAGAGTTATTTTCTTCATCTTGCACCTCTTTTCCGTTACCCTTGCCCTCAAGAGGACTTTGTCGCGGGGAGGTCTTGCCTCGACCTCTTTACGACCGCATTAAACTTCTTGGGGCACACTTGCAAACAGCTGCCACACTTGATGCATTTGTCCTGGGCGATGACATGAACGGCTTTCTTCTTGCCGGAGATGGCTTCGGTGGGGCAATCCTTGACGCAAATTCCGCACCCTTTGCATTTATCGGGAGCGATATGAAAAGAGATCAGCTCCGGGCAGGCGAGCGCGGGACAGCGCCTTTCCCGGATATGCGCCTCATA
Organism: bacterium; assembly: GCA_035527835.1. Lineage (GTDB taxonomy): Bacteria > RBG-13-61-14 > RBG-13-61-14 > RBG-13-61-14 > DATKZS01 > DATKZS01. Next base: position 17,839 of record DATKZS010000003.1, on the reverse strand, counting down.
TTCATCGCGGAAATACTTGATGGTGGTCAACACCGGATTGGCGGCGGTTTGTCCCAGCGCGCAAAGGGAGGCTGCTTCCATGACTTCGCTCAGCTCTTCGAGGGTCTCGATGTCTCCTTCTTCCCCCTTGCCGGCGGTGATATTATTCAAGATCCGGAGCATATTCCTGAGGCCCTCCCGACAGGGGATGCACTTGCCGCAGGATTCGCTGGCGAGGAACTCGATATAATATCTGGCGAAATCCACCATGCAGGTCCCGTCATCCGCCACGATGATGCCGCCGGACCCCATCATGGAGCCGACCTTGCTGAGCTCATCGAAGTCCACGGGCAGATCGAGCATGCTCTCGGGCAGACAACCTCCGGAAGGGCCGCCGGTCTGGACGGCCTTGAACTTCCTGCCCTCCGGGATTCCGCCGCCGATGTCAAAGATGATCTTGCGCAAGGTAATCCCCATCGGCACTTCCACCAGACCGGTATTGTTCACCTTGCCGACCAGGGAGAAGATCTTCGTGCCCTTGCTCCCCTCGGTGCCGAGCTTTTGGTACCAGTCGGCGCCGTTGTTGACAATCAGGGGCACGTTGGCCCAGGTCTCCACGTTATTGAGACAACTGGGCCGATCCCAGATGCCCTTGACCGAGGTGTGAATGTATTTGGGCCGGGGCTCGCCGACAAACCCCTCAATCGCGGTCATCAGGGCGCTGGACTCGCCGGAGACGAAAGCGCCGGCGCCCCGGTGGACCGTAACGTCGAAAGCAAAACCCGAACCGAGAATGTTGGGACCGAGCAGGCCATATTCTCGCATTTGCTCCAGGGCAAGCTCGGTATTTTCGATGGCCTGGGGATACTCCTGGCGCACATAGACATAACCTTCATGCGCGCCAATCGCGTAAGCCCCCAGAATAAGCCCCTCCAGCACACTGTGGGGATTGCCTTCCAACAAACTCCGGTCCATAAAGGCGCCGGGGTCTCCTTCATCACCATTGACGATGACATATTTGGTCTCCCCGGGGGCGTCCCGGGTGGTCTGCCACTTTCTCCCCGCAGGGAAACCGCCTCCGCCGCGGCCCCGGAGATTGGCTTTCTTGACCTCCTCCAGCACTCCTTCCGGAGTCATGTCCGCCAGCGCCTTGGGCAGGGCCGAGTATCCCCCGACCGCGATATAGTCGTCAATATTTCTGGGGTCAATCAAGGTATTGTTGCCGATGATGAGGCGATTCTGGTACTTATAGAAGGGAATATCATTGATCTTGGCGATCCGCTTATTAGAATCCTCGTCTTGATAAAGAAGACGCTCAACCAGCCGCTTATTGATAAGGGTCTCGGAGACCACTTCCGGGACGTCCTTATCCTTGAGGCCGAAATAACAGATCTGGTCGGGAAGGATAATCACCACCGGCCCCCGTTGACAAAAACCGAGGCAGCCCGTGAGACGCAGGCCGACCTTGCCTTCAATCCCCCGCTTTTTGATTTCCCGCGCAAAGGCGCGGAAAACATCATTGGAGTGATAGGCCAGACAGCCGGATCCGCAGACCGCGACATATGTCCGATCCGGGTCCCGCCGGGAAATGATCTCATCTCTCAGCTTCCCTAGACTCTTCGAGGAACCCAATCTTCCCATGGTCATTTCTCCCTCTCCAGACAAGCGGCCACGATATCCTTGATCTCCTTCGCATTGGGAGCGCTGTAATAATCATCATCCACCTTGACCACCGGCCCCAGAGCGCAACAGCCCAGGCAATGCACCGTCTTTAACGTGAAGTTCTGTTCGGGGTCAGTTTCATCGGGTTGAAGGTGAAGGGCCTCTTCGATTCTGGACAAAAGTTGCGGGCCCCCTTGAATGTAGCAGGCGGTCCCCATGCAGACCTGAATCAGATGGGCGCCTCGCGGTTCAATACTGAAGGCCTCGTAGAAATTGGCGATTTGATAAATCCGCGCCAGGGGGATCTGCAGTCTCTCGGAAATCCACATCAAGGCGTGCCGGGGCAGCCAGTGGTTCTCCTGCTGGATGCCGAGCAGGATCTGAATCAAGTTGTTCTCCTTGCAGCCGTAACGGTCGACGATGTCGTCCACGGCGCGCAAATCGCGGATGAACTCTCTGATGGCATTGGCCCGGCTTCTAACCCGTCGCAGGCTCTCGGCATGCCTCCGGGATTCCTGCTCCAGCTCTTTCAACTCGAAGCTCAACGGCCTCTGGTCAAGACCCAGCGTGTAATACTCTCCCAACAGCTCCAACCCCTTCAATAGAAGCTGGGTCTTGGTTAATTGGGACTTCTCTTGCGCCTCCGAAAGCATCTGGCTTTCCTTCTCGGTCATTCTCAGCCCCACAAAATGTGACTTGGTTCCTTCATCCTTCATGTCTCCCTCCTTGCCCCCCTTATGTTTAACATGTTTAACCATCTTCGTCAATAGGCGGCAAGACCAGAATCTATAATTTACTTCAAATTGCAGAAGTCTCAGACCACGATCGAGAGGTACTTTTTCTCCGTGTACGCGTCAATCCCCTCGGCTCCGCCCTCCCGCCCCATTCCCGACTCCTTCATGCCGCCGAACGGGACCTGGGCCGCGGCGGGGGAGACGTCGTTCACTCCGATGATGCCTGCTTCCAGGGCTTCGCCGAGCTTGAAGGCCCGGGAGAGATCGTGGGTGAGGACGTAGGCGGCGAGGCCGAAGGGGGTGTCGTTGGCCTCGCGCACCGCCTCGTCCAGGTCGCGGTACCCGATCACCGGGAGGATGGGGCCGAATGGCTCCTCCCTCATGATCAGCATCTCGCGCGTCACGCCCGTCGCCACCGTCGGCTCGAACCAGCAGCCCTTCTCATATTTCTTGCCCGCCGGCCTTTTGCCGCCGCACAAAATTTTTCCGCCCTTGTCCGCGATGTCCTGCACCAGCGCCTCCATCGCCGCCACCCGGAGCCGGTCGTGGAGCGGGCCAACGTCGGTGTCCGGGTCGAGCCCGTTGCCGATCTTGAGCGCGGCCGCCTTTTTCGCCGCCAACGCCGCGAACTCGTCCTTCATCCGCTCCGGCACGTAGAACCGGGTGGGTGAGATGCAGACCTGGCCCATGTTCCGGAACTTGCCGGCCACCGCTTTTTCCGCGGCCTCCTCGACGCTCACGTCGTCGCACACGATGAACGGCGCGTGGCCGCCCAGCTCGAGCGAGAGCTTCTTCATCGTGGCCGCCGCCTTGGCCATCAGCTCCTTGCCCACCGCCACCGACCCGGTGAAGCTGATTTTCTTCACCGCCGGGTTTTTGATGAACTCGTCCGCGATCTCGCCCGGAGGCCCGGTCACCAGGTTGGCCACGCCCGCCGGGAACCCCGCCTCGTGTATGCAGTTCCACAGCTCCATGGTGCAGAGCGGGGTCTGGCTCGCCGGCCGGCCCACCACCGTGCACCCCGCCGCCAGCGCCGGCGCGGCCTTGCGCGCCAGGAGCAGCACCGGGAAGTTCCACGGCGCGATCGCCCCCGCCACCCCCAGGGGCATACGCAGCGTGATCAGCCGCCGGTCCGCGCTGCCGGCCGGCACCCACTCCCCCTGCCGCCGCTTCACCTCCTCCGCGTACCACTCGAACTGCGCCGCCGCGCCCAATATCTCTCCCTTCGATTCCGCCAGCGTCTTGCCCACCTCCATTGTCAGCGTCCGCGCCATGTCCGAGACCCGCGAGCGGATGAGCTCCGCGGTCTTATAGAGGTGGCGAGCCCGCTGGTGCGCCGTTTTCTCGCGCCAGTCCACGAACGCCCCGGCCGCCGCCGCCACCGCCCGGGCCGCGTCATCCCTGCCGCCGTAGGGCGCCTCGCGGACCACGCTCTCGTCCGCCGGGTTGATCACGCCGATCACGCGCTTATCCCCGGCCTCGGCGAACCCGCCGCCGATGTACATCTTGTATTCCATCTAATTCCTCCAGACTGCAATGAAATAAATTTTAATTTCGCACCGAGGCACAGAGTCCACGGAGAAATTTTTATGGGGCTATCCGCTTTTTCTTGCCTTTCCTCTTTTCCGTGATCTCCGTTCCTCTGTTCCTCTGTGCCTCCGTGCGATACCAAGCGCTGCTTTTCAACAGCCCTAAAACTTTTCCTCCCGCCGTGCGTCTAAATTATCGTGGCCTGACTATCTTGACGACTCTTGATCATGGTAATACACTAATGATCGAGGGCCAAAAGCACGGGATGACGGATCATGGTCATTGAATGCCCCAAATGCAAAAAGCAATACAACGTTGACGGCTCCCGCGTCACGGAGCAGGGGGTGAAGATCACCTGCCCGGCCTGCCAGCACCAGTTCATCGTGCGCCGGAAGCAGGAGGAGCCGCCGAAGCCCGAGCCGAAAAAACCCAAGACCCCGCCCTGCGCCATGTGCGGAGAGCCCAGCACCCACGTGCTCAAGGGCCCGCCGCCCCGGCCCATGTGCGAGTACCACTACAAGGTCGAGAAAGAAAAGGAAACGCGCTTCTTCGACAGCATCCCCAACGTCTCCCCGCCGGCCCAGCAAGCGCCCCGCGGCCCGGACCCCGGCGCCACCCGCTTCGAGCCCGCGGGCCCGGCCGCCGCCACCGTCCGCGGACAGGCCCCGCCCGGCGCCATTTCGCCCCCTCCCTCGCAGACGTCACCCGGCGCCCAGCCTACGGCCAAACCCGCCGTCCCCGGCAAGATCTCCGAGCCGGCCTTCGAGAGCTTTGACAACGACTTCGATTTCTCCGACGCCGACAGCGTGCCCCCCCAATCCGCACCGGCAAAAGCGGCCCCGCCCAAGCCCGCGGACGAAGAAGAAGAGATCCCGCTGGCCGACCCTCACGAGTTCCTGGACAAGTTGAACACAAGCACCCGCGAGGCCAAGCCCGATCAGACCATACCCCCGGTTCCGCCATCCCGGCCGGAGCCGCCGCCGGGAAAGCCCGCGCCGGACACCTCATTTGATTTTGACGAGCCTCCCGCCAGGACCGCGCCGGAAAAATCTTCCGCCGCGCCGGACCCGTTCCAGCCGGATAAAAAGGACGTAAGCTCTCCCTCCCCTGAATCCGCGCCGCGACGGGCCGATGCATCCCATAGCCCCGGCTTCGAGGGGACCGGCCCGGCCCGGCAGGAGAGCGGGCCGGCCGTGAGCTCTGAGCAGCCTGAAGCGAGCGGCGAAGGCCCTCGCAAGTTCGAATCGTTAAACCTTGACGGCACTCCGGTGGACGAGCGCTATGCGGACGCGGAGGAGCAAGAGGTCAGCTATGAGTGGCAGAGCTCGAAGACCAGCCATACTAAATCCAGGGCCGCGAGCCTCGACGAGGAGTTGGCCAAGTCATTGACCCTGGAGGGCGAAGAGGAAGCGCGCTCGGTTGCGGCCAAGCCCCGGACCGTGGAGCAGCAACTGCAGGCGGCCAAGCCCGCCAAGCAAAGGAGCATGGCCACCGCCGTGTCCGTCCTGATCCTGCTCCTGATCGCCACCGGGGCCTCCGCCTTCCTCTCCCTGTCCGGCAAGAGCGGGGTGACGTTGTCATCGGAGGAGGACGTGGCCATCGTGCCGCCGCAATGGCAAGGGCGGCTGGGCGAAGTCGAGGAACAGATTGAGCCCATCGGCCCCGTGACCCTGCCCGTGCTGGCCCCGGAGCAGGGAATGGAACGAGCCTCCCAGTCGGCCGCCGCCGAGGAGAGGGCCCTGGCAGCTCTTAAGCTCATGTATCGAGACAGCAGGGCCTCTTACAACCAGGCCCTCAAGAACATCGAGGAAGACCTTAACCTCTTCCCCCAGAACCCAGCCCTGATTGCCGCCAAGATAGACATCATCGCCTTCCGCGAGTCACGAGATGAAAAAGGCCACTCCGTGCTCCGCGGCAACGATTCCAATAGAGAGTTCTCCGCCCTCGACTCAAGCCTCCAGGACAACCCGCTGATGACCCGGGCCAAGGCCCACGTGCTGCTCAACGACCAGAAAACCGTGGCCGCCAGGGCCATCCTCAAGAGCTACCTCGCAAAAAATACCCGCGACGCCGTGGCCCTTTATCTGATGGGACTGACCTACCGCTATCAGCCCAAGCCCGACCTCAAAGAGGCCGCCCGCAACCTCGAGAGCGCGGTCAAAACCGACCCCACCTTCGTCGCCGGATACTGGGACCTCGCCGAAATCTACCGCGAGCTCGGAAGATATGATGACGCCATTGACATGTACAACGAGGTCCTGACCCGCTCCCATGACCGCGAAGGCACCGCCGAGGCCATGGAGGACACCATGCGCCAAAAGGCCCAGGGCGCTCCCCAACAGCCGGAAAGCACCATTACCGAGCCGCTCATCACCATCCCCGCGCGGCCGACCCCGGAAAGCCAGGGCATCGCCGCGTCCGGAGCGGAAATCTCAAACAACGTCCTCGAAGTCATCAATCTCGTCGAGCCGCGCATCCGCGGCCTCGACCTCACCGCCCAGACCCAGCCACCCGGGCCGCAGCCCCGCGTATTGCCCCGGCCACCCGAAGAAGCGCCGTAACGCAAACACCTGGCCGAGAAAACAAGGATCGAGGAGCGGGAATCGAGGCAAATTTCCAAAATTCCCTCGATCCTCGCTCCTCGCTCCTCGATCCTTGTTTCTGACAAGTATATTACTTCTCCATCTCCTCGGCGACTTGATCCAGGCCCAAGGCCCGCAGCCGAGCCGCGAGCGGACGGCCGCTCGCGTCCCACCCCATCGCCCGCGCGAAGTTATTATTCAATTCCTCGGATGGCACCCGGATGCCCTTGAGCGGGCCCGACGTGAGCGGCGGCTCGCCCACCGCCCGATCCGGCAGCTTGAAGTCCCGGGCCGGCGTCTTGCCGTGCTTGATGTTGAACGCCTGCCGCAGGTGCTGCGCGCGCTCGCCCATCTCCAGGTACTCCTGAGGCTCCTTGTTCCAGCCCGTGGCCGCGTTCAGGTACGGGATGAGCGGATACGCCGGCCCGCAGTGCGCCGCGAACAGGCACGAGCCCGCGCCGTTGACGATCTGCAGGAACTTGGACGCCGCGCTGAGACCGAGCTCGCGGTCCTTGGTCGAGAGACGCGACGACTTCTTGTAAACCATGTCCACCGCGGGCACGCCCGGGAAAATCTTGTGCAGCGCGAACAGCTCCAAATACATGTAGCAGTAGTTGGTGTGCCGAGCCGGCGTGGGCTCCATCGAATACGCCACCGCGAACCCCGGGTCCAGCCGACCGTCGTGCATGGGAAGATCCTGGCCGCCCGCCTGCATGGCCAGCGCCGCCGAGCCTTTTCCGATCCGCGCCGCCGCCCGCTTCGTGCCGTCCGCGAGGAGGTCGCCGATGCCCTCCCGCGCGATCATCTTCTTCACGAGCTCGATCGCGGCCTCCGCGTTGCCCCAGGTGAGCTCGAGCCCGCCCGCGTCGTCCCTGGTGATGATCCCCTGCTCGCGGCACTCCATGGCGAACGCCACGGCCGCGCCCGCCCCGATGGTGTCCATGCCCGCGCGGTTCAAGAGGTCGTTGATGTAAAAGATCGCGTCGAGGTCATTATTAAGGATCAGGCTCCCGAACGAGCTGCACGTCTCGTACTCCGGCTTGTGCGTCTCCCCGAGCCCGAACCGGGTGTGGCCGGTCAATTCGAGCACGCCGCCGCAGCCGATGGGGCAAGAGTAGCAGTGATAGCGCTTCTGCTGCCGCGCGATGATCCGGTCGGGCGAGAGCTTGGACGAGTGCGTGGACATGGGGAAGTCGCTCATGCCCACGCCCTTCCAGTTCTTCACCGGAGAGTCGCCCATCTCCGAGCTCATCACGTTGGTCACGATGGTCCCGAACGCCCGGAACGTCATCGGGATCGCCGGGCCGCCCGCGCCGAATCCCAACGGGGAGATACGCATGAACTTCGCGATCCCCCGGATCACCCGCGGACCCATGAACCCGGCCGCCCGGTCGCCCGAGACCACGAACTTCGCGAAGCGCTTGGACAGCTTCCCGATGGTCTCCGCGTCGTGGGCCTCGATCTTGGTCTTGCCCGCGAGCGCCACCGCCTTCAAATTCTTCGACCCCATCACCGCGCCCAGGCCCGAGCGCGCGGCGATCCGGGCCTTGTCCGTTACAATGCCCGCGAGCAGCGAGCGCTTCTCGCCGGCCGGGCCGATGCACGCCACCTCCAAATTCTTCTTCCCGCTCTCCTCCCGGAGCCGCGCCTCCGTCTCCACCGTGTCCAGGCCCCACAGATGGCCCGCGTCCTTCAGCTCCGCCTTGCCGTCAATGATCGAGAGGTACACGGGCTTTGCCGCCTTCCCCTTGAAAAATATCCCGTCATACCCGGCCCGCTTGATCGCCGGCGCGAACTGGCCCCCGCCGTTGGCGTCGCCCCATCCGCCCGTGAGCGGACTCTTGCCCACCGCCATCCACCGACCCGCCATCTGCGCGCCCGTGCCCGTCAGCAGGCCCGACACCAGGCCCAGCACGTTCTCCGGACCCATCGGGTCGGCATCTTTCGGTATCTCCCGGAACAACAGCCACGCCGCCAGGCCCATGCCCGATAAAACCTTCTCGTATACTTCATCGGGAATCATTTCCTCTGCGGTGGTCCCCGCTGCGAGGTCAACCCACAACACCTTGCCCATGTATCCTTGAGCCATTGTTTTCACCTCACAAGCAAACATGCCGGCTTCTTATACGCGGCGCGCCCGGGGCCGCGCCGCGGGTCCAATCGGAAACCTTTCATTATTAATCCAATAGCACAGGTGGAACGCTCAGGCAAAAGGTCGGGACCAGAGGCGCCGGGCGCCTCCCCTGACGCCGGGCCGTCTCCCTCTACTTCCTTGCTGTTTTCCCGGCAAGCTGCTTCCTTAGCATTGACTTGGTCCGGCGACATGTTAAAATCAGGGAAAAAGAACACGCCGGGATGTTCTCGGGTTGTCCGGGTGAATTATCCGTGCATGATTTTCTCAAACAAATGATGGATGAGTCGCGGACCGTGGACCTCGACGGCCGCGAACTGAAAATGACGGGCGCTGTTTCCAGGCCCGAGGTCGAGTTGATGATGGCCCTGATCGAGGAGCGGAAGCCCCGGGTCTGCATGGAGACCGGCGTGGCCTATGGATTATCCACCGTCGCCATCTGCGAGGCCCTTTCCCGGCTTCCGGGTGAACGCAAACACTTCGGGATTGATCCCTGTCAATACTCCGATTTCAACGGCGCGGCCCTGGCCGCCCTCCAGAGGTGCGGGTATGGCCATCTGTTCGAGCTGATGAACGGGCCGAGCCATTTGATGCTGCCGAAACTGCTGGAGCGGGGCGTCAAACTGGACTTCGCCTTTATTGACGGATGGCACACGTTCGATTATACGCTATTGGATGTATTTTACGCCGACAAGATGCTCAGCCCGGGAGGGCTTCTGCTGCTGCACGATTAAATGAAGAGCAAGAGAAAGGTCTGGAGGTTCCTGCAAGGCCATCGCCGATACCGGCTCCTTCCTGGTCCGACCCGGCCCTTTATTCGCTGCTTTCTTTCCGCCTCGAAAGCCGCGCTCCTCTTAAGGCCCGTGCAATTGGCGACGGCGGTCCGGGAGATGCTGGGACAAAGCATGTTGGTAGTGGCGGAAAAAGTCGAGGATTGGGAGCCCGATTATAATTTTTTCCGGCAATTCTAAGACCGGGGCAGGGGCACCGTCGGCCCGCAGCCAATGATACATGCGCTTCGGCGGCATCGGCGCCAATGAAAGCGCGGTCATGCCCGCGCACTCCAAAGCGGTGTTCCGCAATGCGCTCCAACTAATTGAATAAGAGAGGCAAGAACAGATGAAAAAAATATTGCTCTTTACCGCGATTACCGCCGTCATCCTCATGGCCCTTCTCCGCGGCGACGCCCGCTCCGACCAGCCGCCCCGCGCTTTCCTGCTCAACATGTACCACTTCAACATCCAGTACGTGGTCGGCTCCGAGGCCTCGATGCGCCGCATCATCAAGCAAAGCTTCGAGCCCCTGGTGGACTTCTACCTGGCCCACCCCGGCTGGGGCGCCGACTTCGAGATGCAGGGCGCCATGATCGAGTACATGGGCGAGAGCCATCCCCAGGTGCTCGAAAAATTCAAGCAGCTCGTCAACTCCGGACAGGCCGAGCTCGTCACCTTCCACTACGGCGACCAGCTCCTCCTCGCCTTCCCCCGCCACGACCAGGAGTGGTCGCTCAAGATCAATGACAAGCTGCTCCAAAAGTACGGCGTCAAGCGCTCGGGTGTGATCTTCACCCAGGAGGCCCAGTTCGGCGAGGGCTTCGGCCCGGTCGGGACCGAGCACGGCTACGACGTCGCGGTCATGACCACCGGCACCTACAACTGGTTCCAGGACGACGACCGTTTCCCCTACTTCACGGTGAACGGCATTGACGTGCTCACCAACAAGGAGGCCACGGAGCCGGGGACGGGCATCAAGGTCAAGTGGCACTTCGTGGGCGACGGCGAGCTCGTGGCCACCGCCGGCATCAGCCCCTATTTCCCCGGACTCTTCCGCAAGAACGCGGCCAAGCTGAAGCTCCTGGAAAAGCAGTTCCAGGCGGCGGAGAAGGACGGCTACAAGATCGCCAAGGTCTCCGAGTACGTCTCCGCGCTCCGCGAGGCCGGCGTCAAGCCCGGCGCGCTCAAGCCCATGCTCGACTCGCCCTGGCGGCCGGAGGACGGGTCGGGAGTTTTTCAGTGGATGGGGAAATACGCGACCAAGTGGGAGACGGACTATGACACGCGCACCAAAAACTGGCTGACCCGTGATCTTTTGGTGGAGGCCGAAAGGGCAGGGGCCCAGGAGCCGGTATTGGAGGAAGGCTGGCGCCACATGATCAACGCCGAGGTCTCGGACCCGACGGGCTGGTACCCGTTCCCGGTGGAGGTCAAATTCGATTATGACGAGATGGAGGCCGTCCGGGAAACGCTGCAAAATTCTGCGGGCCTGGATCTGAAGGCGATGGAAGCGAAGGCGGCGGCAAGGCCGGAGACGGGTGAAGTGGTGGACACGGCGCCGGTCGCCATCAGGAAATTCGGCACGGCCCAGGGCGCGGCGGTATCGTGGCACAAGCTCGCGTCAGTCCCGGGCGCGTACGTGGTCGAGGCCTCGTGGAGCGGCAAAGGGAGCGGCGGCCTCGCCTTCCCCTGGACCGCCGAGATGGTCGAGTACAGCCCGGCGCTGATGGAGGACACGGTCCGACGGATCGCGGTCAAAGACCTGAAGGGCAAGAACATTCACGTCGCGCTCACCAACGGACTCATCGGCCTCGGTAACGACGCCTACCTCGTCCGCGACAACGCCGCCGGCTACGTGGCCGCCGGCCTCTACTTCGACCGCCGCGAGATAATTTTCGAGGTCCAGAACGGCAAGGAGGACCATTACGCCTTCCGCTTCTACCTCCTCACCAGCTCGTCGCCCGACGCCGCGCTCAAGCTCGCGGACCAGGTGAACGACGTCGCGCCCTGATCCGGGGCGCCGGGCCGTGCATGGGAAAAGAGGGGATCTCGCACAGAGGCACAGAGACACAGAGATAAAAATTTATTCTTAACTCTGCGTCCTCTGTGCCTCTGTGTGAAAAAAATGCCTGACAAGAGAGATCGCGACTGAAGTCGCTCCCACATCTGAAGCATCACCTGGCGCTTGTCTCCCCGCCGCCATAGACCAATCTTCCCGGCCGGCTCGGGGTGGTGCACATCATGGTCTTCTGGGCGGTGGCTTTGGGGTCGTCGGTGTCGGACACGCACACCACGGCGCCGTCCAGCACCCCGGCCAGGGGCAGCGGCACCGCGACGGTCATCACGTAGCCATCATCGGTCCTCTGGTACTCCGCCTTGACGCGCCTCATGTCCATGGTCCAGAGCAGATCGAGAGGGGTGTCCTCGTCGCGTTCTTCATCCGACGACCATACCTCCGACCGCGCCTTGCCCTCGCCAAGTGGAACGATGCCGATCTGCAGCTCTGATTCCGGGTAGACATAGCCGGAATATAAATTTTCATACGTGGACGACGGAAATGCATAAGAGCCGACAAAATTAAGCCATAGCTCCACATGGTCCCTGACCACGTCCTTCATGGCGGGGGCCGCAATAACCGCATTGTCCCTGGCCTGGACCCGGAAATAAAGGTACGCCTCGTCGGTGCAGGACTGTAGTTGGAAGGACAGGTCCTTCGGCCCTTGCCATGCCTCAGGGTGCCAGGAAACAGCGCTCCTCGCTGAACGGTCAAGGATCGGAGGATATTGCCATTTCGCGCCGGCAGCCCCTGTTTCGGGAGCGCGGCAGAGGGGCGAGAAGATCTCCGGGGCCCACTGCATAGCAGCGGTGATGTCTTTTCCGTTTTGATCCAATGCTTCCATTTTCTTGGAAACATGGAAAGGAGAGTGCTCCCAGTAGGAGCTTTGTAGCTTATACACGATCTCTTTTCGGCCGTCGCCGTCAAGATCCCTGGTTGAAAAATCAGCTTGGATGTTGGATCCCCCCGCCGTTGAGAAGCCTCCATCCGAAACATCCACGTTTTCCATCAGGGGAAACAGGACGGCGGTATCGCCCTGGGCAATGTATGCCCAGAAATAGGAAGCAAGTTTTACAGGTGATCCTCCCCAGTCAATGGAATTCTCATATTTTACGAGAATTCGCCCTGGCCCCAGCGAGCAGGTTTCCAGCACATAGTCCATGCCCATTAAACATTTAACCGGCTGGCCCGGCTTGTTGATCAGGCAAGCGGCACTCTCTCCATCACCATCAAAGTCGCCGGCATAGTGATTGGGGCCGATGCGATAGACCAGGCTTATGGCGTCCATGTCTGGAAACGCGAACCGCGACACTGGCAGCCTTTCGCCGTTCCAGTCCACGTCCTTGAGTCCGGCCTTCACGGTACTGGGCTTGGCCATGAGCAAAAACTGGGCGTCGCCCGGGCCGTCCTTCCGTGCCAGCATCACCATTTTCTTTTTCAGGCCCTTGAATTCATCGGCGCTGATTTTTCTCACCTTGGTAATATGCCGCTCGGGCCGCGTATCAAACAAGTCGGCGGGGCCTGCAGGGGGGTCGGTCGGACCTCTATAAAAGACCAGCGGCAGCGGGTCACTGGATGTGCACATCAGCGTCTTCTGGGAGGGCGCGGCTGGGTCGTCGTCGTCGGATACGCACACACGAGAGTAATAGATCTTGCCGGCCGCGGGCTGGGGCATGGTGAAGGTTATCAGGTAACCGGAGGATGTTTTTTGGAGCCGAGCGCGGGCCTTTGCCAGCTCCGGGAGCCGCTGCTTTTTCGGCACCGCGGACTTGTCATTCGCATTATAATCCTTCCACAGCTTGACGCTCACGCTGTTGCCCGCATCCGGCACCAGGCCCAGTTGCACAACTCTCTCCAGTTCGGGAGCATTATAATCTTCAATCGGATACTGCTCGGGCTCGGGCTGCGAGGACAGGCCTAGCCACAGCTCCACGTGGTCGCGCCACAGGTCCTTGATATCTTTTCCTGTCACCATCACGTCGTCATTGACCTTGACGTCGAAGCGGATGTTATGGTCGTCCTTTTGCACAATCGTCTGGAAAAACAGGTCCTGCGCTCCCTGCCACTTATCGGGCTGATGGAACACGTGGTCCCGGGTCGTGATGCGCGTGACCGCTGGCCGCCCGGACCATGGGCCTTGCAATTCTTTGGAAAATTCCGTGTCGCCGCCCAAAGGGAGGAAAAACATGACTTGCGGCTGCGCCTCCGGCCCGTCCCCATCCTGGGCCCGCGCCGGGGCCAGTGCGGATGCGAATAAAAGCATCAGCAAAACTCCCGACATGCCGCCAACCATCCTGTTCCTTTTCTTCATCGCCCTCTCTCCTTCAGGCTTTTATCTCATGCATGGGGGCCATTATAGACCATGGAGTGACCGGGGCAATGGCAAAGATGTGGAAAAAGGAGGGAGAGTTGTGGCGGCAATGTGGCGGAGGCTGATGGTACGGGGAGGCCGGTTCACCGGCCTTGCTCAAGTGCAGGCCCGTGCTTTAGCGCGGGTGACGGTGGAACAGGTTTTAAACCTGTGCCCGACCCCGTTTCAACGGGGTTCTCGAGATAGCGGGATTTATCCCGGCAACGTCCCCGGAGCGGCTGAAGCCGTTATTCCGAGAAGGGCGTTAAAACGCCCTCCTCCTTGATTCCGCCGCTCTCAACCAGCCATAAATGGCTGGCCTGAACCCATAAAAAAGCCCGATGAATCGGGCTCGGAAGAATCGCGACTGAATTCGCTCCTACATGAGTGATGGAAGAGCTCACACGGAGTCACGGAGCTGCAGAGAAAATATTATTTTCTTCACTCCGTGTCCTCTGTGCCTTTGTGCGAAAACAGAAGGCCTGATAAAAGGGTCGCGACTAAAGTCGCTCCTACACTTTGGCGGGCTCAACTCACCAAGTACGTCGCCGCCGCGTCCTCGCTCTCCCACACCGTCACCCGCGAGATGGCGACGCCCGGAGGCAGCCTTTTCTCAATCTCTTCGTAAAACACCCGCGCCATGTTCTCGGCGCTGGGGTTGATCCGGTCGAACGGCGGGACCTGGTTCACGAACTGGTGGTCGTAGAGCTCGAGCAGATCGTCAATCTTGGCCTTCAGTTCCTTGAAGTCCACCGCCAGGCCGAGGTCGTTCAATTTTTCGGCCCGCACGAACACGTCAACGCGGTACGTGTGCCCGTGCAGGTTCTCGCACTTTCCCTTGTACCCGCGGAGCTGGTGCGCCGCGGCGAACCTTCTGGTGACGGCCAGCTCGAACATTACTGGACCACGGCCAGCGGCTTGTGCCGCTCGGCGGGCAGCGCGCCCTCGTCAAAGCTGTAGTGCACGGTCTGGTAGTCCTTGCGCAATTCCTTGACCTCCTCTCCGATGAACCCTCCGTCAATCAGGCATTTTTTGAACAGCTCCGCGATCCGCTCCATCTCCGGTTCCTTCATTCCCACCCGCGTCATCTCCTGCACCCCGAGCCGGATGCCCGCCGGGTTCTGCACCTTCTCCAGCGGCTCGAACGGCAGCAAATTCATATTGATGATGATCCCGTTGTCTTTCAGGATCCGCGCCACCTCGTCGCCGCCGCCGATCTTGGACACGTCCACCGCCAGTTGGTGGCTCTCGGTGAACCCGAAGTCCGCGGCCTGCACGTTAAACCCCCGGCTGTGCAGCGCCTTGGCCAGCGCCTTCGCGTTCCGCACCACCTGGTCCGCGTATTCCTCTCCGAACTCCAGGAACTCGTACGCCGTGATCGCCAGCGGCACCAGCGTGTCCAGGTGGTGGTTCGAGGAGCTGCCCGGGAACGCGCCCTTGTCAATTTTGGTCCAGTCCGCGTCCTTCATGTTCGAGAACACGATGCCGCGCTGCGACCCGAAAAACGTCTTGTGCGTCGAGGCCGTGACCAGGGTCGCGCCCTCCTTGAGCGGGTCCTGGAACTTCTTGCCCGCGATCAGCCCGAGCACGTGCGCCGCGTCGTAGATCAATACAATCCCCTTCTCCCGGCAGATCGGCGCCAGCGCCGCCACCGGCTCCGGGAACAGGAACAGGCTCTTGCCCATCACCAGCACCTTGGGCGACAGGCTCTCGATCAGGTCGAGCGCGTGGTCCACGTCCATGTGATACCCGTCCTTCGTCGTCGGGAAGTCAATGATGTTGTGCGTGTACTTGCCCACGCTCCCGGCCTTGTGGTGGCTGATGTGGCCGCCGCCGGAGGTCGAGTTCACCATCACCACGTCGCCGTGGGAGATGTAGCGCGAGAACACGGCGTCGTTCGCCACCGTGCCCGACACCGGCCTGACGTCCAGGTGGCGGCAGTTCAACAGCGTCTTCAGGTGCTGCTTGCAGCGCGTCTCGATCTCGTCAATCTTTTCCGTGCCCTGGTAATACCGCTCGCCCGGATGGCCCTCCGCGTAGCGGTGAGTGAAGTCCGAGCCCATCACCGCCCGCGCCCGCTTGCTCATCACGTTCTCGCTCGCGATCAGGTTGATCGTGTGCGAACGCCACTCGTTCTGTTGCCTGACCAGCTCCTCGATCCGTTCCACGTTCTTCTCGTACATCTGAAGGCCTCCGTCAATTTAAAGATGAACAGAGTAATCAACAAAATTTTTAACGCCAAGACGCCAAGGCACCAAGTTAATCAGGAAAAAGATTATCAAAATACCTTGGCGTCTTGGCGTTAAAAGTTATGCCTCCATCCTCACTCAATACCCCACGCCCGGCACCGTGTTCACGCTGAAGCGCTGTCCCACCATCCGGTACATCAGCGGCGGCGTCCACGGGTCGAACCCGGCCTCCCATACCTCGTCCAGGATGTTCGAGTGGATGCACCAGCTCCGGCCCCGCACCGACTCCGCGAACCAGCCCTGCCGGAAGGTCGAGCCGTCCAGCCGCGCGTAAAGCACTCCCCCCGGCTGGAACTCCTCGTGGATGCGCCGCATCACCTTCTCGTAATCAAAGTACCGGAACCCGTGACGCTCGTACAGGATCGCGTTATGGTAGAACAGCGCCTCCAGGCCAATACTCTTGAATCCCACCGCCTGGCAGAAAACGTCCAGGCACTTGTTGAACTCGCTGGTCAGCTTCATCCCGCGCCGCACCTGGCCCGGGGCCAGCCCGCACTCCAGCGCCTGCTTCTCCTCCTTGTGGTTTCTGCGCCGCCAGTTCAGCCAGCGGTCGCCGCCCTCCGGCGTAACGTCCGTGTCGAACCGCGGCAACTCCGGGTCGTTCACCAGGATGAAGTCCCAGAACATGCGCACCAGGTCCCGCGAGTCCCGCACCTCGATGTAAAACAACGCGTCCCGGTCCGACGGGGTCCGCTTCACCTGGATGCTCGCCTCCGAGCCCCCGGCCGGCGCCTCGATGTCAATGCACTGCTCCCCCGCATCGTTTTGGCCGGTGGCCTTGTCAATCCGGAATCTCTCAAACAGGCTGTCCGGTATGAGCAGCGAGTAATACTCGTTCTTTTCCTTGGCCGGGAGCCGGTTCAACCGGGTAATCTTGGACATGCATGCGTTTCCGATCCGCCTCCTCACTCCGGAGGCTGAAAACGGCGGGGACATTGCACTTCCCTTCCCCGCTGACTGGCCCTAAGCTAACACCCCATGCGCCGGGTGTCAATTTTTTTGGGGGCTCTGTGCATTTTAGAGTGGATGACACTTGCAGCATGAACAACCAAGAGTTTCACACGGATGGAACGGATTCGAACGGATTTCACGGATCGGACCAGGATATCCGTGCGGTCCGTATTCCATCCGTCGGCGTCAAGTCAATCCGTCTCCCTTCAAGTCACCGAGACCGGCGATCTTTTCCCAGCCTACGGATGGGAACCGATCTCACGGATCAAGAAATTTCCGGCCATTCTCTGATCCGTGTCATCGCTCCGCCGCCGACCTGCCCGCCGCATGGCTCCGGCAGGCGGGAGCAGCTTTGGCGCGCAGGCTGCCGTCTCATCCGTTTTCATCCGACTTCGACGAGCTCAGTCAAGTCGTGTAAATTCTTAAACCCCGCCGGAGGATGATCCACTCTCGAGTGCACGGAACCAAAGATTTAAAAAAGGATTAACGGGATGAAGGAGGAAAAGCAAGCTGGGTCTTTTGAAAATCCCGTTAATCCTGTCTCTTTTTTTCCCGGATTCATCTCCGTTTCGCCCGGCCGGAACGCGTGGTTTTTACATCTTCAGGCGCGACCTTTTTCCATATCCCAGCGCGGCACCTGGCCGCAACCAAATTGTCATGAGAATAAAAAAGCCGCAGATGAACGCAGATGATTGTGGAATCACTCTTGTCCAAAATAGGCCGTAAGAAAACCGCCAAGCCATCATGAATAAATAGGTCAGTGGCCTCACCGAGCGTGATGGGTTAGCATCAGCTCATTTACAAAATTAATTGAAAAGGAGGACCACTGATCATGAGTAATG
>DATKZS010000002.1:0-21658 GCA_035527835.1 bacterium | reverse complement strand
GATTGGTTTGAGGTGATCGGATTGGTCAGCCTTTTCGTCAGGCATCAGGAGTTGAACCGATAGAAGAAACCGCCGGATACGGTGAGTACGTCCGGTGGTGTGGGAGGACGGGGGCCGTGAGGCCCCCTCCTACCCGATTGCCGCCTTCAGATCACTCGTCGTAAGCCACCGCCGCGTTGGCGATGCAGTTCCTGCCGTCGTCGGTGTTGGCGCTGATGATCGCCCTGCCGGCGCCGTCCTTCCAGATTTTGGTGATGATCTTCTGGCCCGGATAGACCACGTCGCGGAAGCGGACCTCGTACTCCTTGACCTTGGCGTCGTCGCCGGCGCAGCAGGCCTTGATGGCCGCGCGCATGACAAAGCCGAACGAGCACAGGCCGTGGAGGATAGGCTTCTCGAACCGGGCCATCTTGGCGAAGTTGGGATCAATGTGGAGCGGGTTGATGTCGCCGGAGAGCCGGTAGATCAGGTTCTGCACCGGCATGGTCTGGTCCTCGATGGTCTGGTCCGGCGCCCGCTCCGGCGCCACGTTGCCCGGCTCCGGGCCCTTGTCGCCGCCGAACCCGCCCGCGCCGCGCACGAACACGGTGAAGATATTATCGAACAGCTCCTCGCCCTCCTTGGTCTTGGTCTTGGTCAGGATGCGGTACACCGCGCCCTTGCCCTTGTCCCACAGGTCCGTGATCTCGCCCGCGGTGATGGTCTCGGCCTTGAAGGGCAGGGGCCGCTTCTTGATGATGATCTTCTGCTCGCCGTGCAGCACCATCATCGGGTTGACCCCGGTGAGCCCGAGGCTGGACGCGAGACAGGGGAAGGGCGGCACCACCGCGAAGCTCGGGATCACCCTGATCCCGCCCTTGGTGTTCTCGTAGGTGTGCTCCAGCTCATAGGCCCCGATCCCGACGTTGTACAGCGCGATGTCCTTCCAGATCCAGGAGAACGCCGCTGGTGTCAGCTTCTTGCCCACGCAATCCGTCTTGATTCCCGCCATGATTCACTCCTTTCTTAATCAGTATGTCGTAGGGCGAATGGCGAAGGGCGTATGGCGTGTGTCGGGGCCATTCCCGACCTACGCCCTTCTCCCTACGCCATACTATTTCTTGGCCATGATCTTGGAAAACGCCGGCATTCCGGACTCCGCCGCGTTCTTGTACGGCTTGGCCCCCTCCATGTCCGTGATCGCGCCCCAGGCGCCCAGCACGTCCTCCGGGCTGATCCCCTTGTCAAAGTCCAGGAACGTGCCCTTGCCGTGCACCATCTGCACCTTGGCGAAGAACCCGCCGCCGGTGGCGTAGATCCCGCCCGAGCCCGGGCACTGTTCCGAAGCGAGCAGGCACACGATGGGCGACACGTACTCGGGCTTGAGCGCGTCCACCAGGTTTTTGGGCATTACCGTCTCGGTGAGACGCGAGCCGGCCAGCGGCGCGATGGTGTTGACCAGAATGTTGTACTTGGCGCCCTCCTGCACCAGGGTGTTGGCGAGCCCGACGATGCCCAGCTTGGCCGCGGAGTAGTTGGTCTGCCCGAAGTTCCCGAACAGCCCGGCCGCGCTGGTGGTCATCACGATGCGGCCCCACTTCTTCTCGCGCATGATCGGGAACGCGGCCTTGGTCACGTTGCGCGAGCCGAGCAGATGCACCTTGAGCACCAGGTCCCAGTCCTGGTCCGCCTGCTTTAAAAACGACACGTCGCGCAGGATGCCCGCGTTGTTGATCACGATGTCCACCGTGCCGAACGTGTCCACCGCCGTCTTCACCACCTTCTCCCCGTTGGCCACGTCGTTATAATCCGCCACCGCCTCGCCGCCCTTTGACTTGATCTCGTCCACCACCTTCTGCGCCGGCGTCTGCGACGCGCCGGTCCCGTCCATGGCGCCGCCCAGGTCGTTCACCACCACCTTGGCGCCCCGCGAAGCCAACAGCAGCGCGTGCGACCGCCCCAGCCCCGCGCCCGCGCCCGTTACGATCGCCACCTTGCCGTCAAGCCTGATTGCATCGGTCATTTCCGGTCTCCTTCATATAAGAAACATTTGTTTCAGCGCAAAGGCGCAAAGAACGCAGAGAAAAAATATTGGATTGTTTTTTCTTCTCTTGTTCCTTTGCGCTCTTTGCGCCTTTGCGCTTTAAAAAACTCTCGCCCTTACGCCTTGTACTTGCCCACGATCGCGATCGCGGCCACGTTCATGAACGGGAATCCGCCCAGGTTGTGGGTGAGCCCGAACCGCGGGTCCTTGAGCTGCCGCTTGTCCGCCTTGCCCTGGAGCTGCAAGTACATCTCGTAGATCATGCGCAGGCCCGACGCCCCGATGGGATGGCCGAAGCACTTCAGCCCGCCGTCAACCTGGCACGGCACCCCGCCGCCGTCGTGGTTGAAGAACCCGTCCATCACGTCCTTCACCGCCCCCCCGGGCGCCGAGATGTGCAGGTCCTCCATCGTCACCAGCTCCGTGATCGAGAAGCAATCGTGCACCTCCATCATGCTGATCTCCTCTCGAGGCTCCCGGATCCCCGCCTCCTCGTACGCCTTCGTGCTGCACTTGTCCGTGGTCACGAAGTGGTCGCCCTGCCACTCGTTGTACTGCGCCTCGTAACCGTTAGAGAGCGCGATCTGCAGGGCCTTCACCGAGATGATGTCCTTCTTCCCCAGCGACTTCGCGATCTCCGGCGTGGTCACGATGGCGCAGGCCGAGCCGTCGGACACGCCGCAGCAGTCGAACAGCCCCAGCGGGTCCGCGATGATCGGCGAGTTCATGATCTGCTCCACGCTCACTTCCTTCCGGAGGTGCGCCTTGGGGTTGAGCACGCCGTTCTTGTGGCTCTTCCACGACACGTGGGCCAGCGCCTTTTTCAGGTCCTCCCGCTTCATCCCGTGCTTGGCCCGGTACGCGCTCGCGAGCAGCGCGAACGAGCCCGGCGCCGTGATGTTCGGCATCTGCATGAACCGGGCCGGCCCCGCGTTCGACCCCAGGTTCGGGAGGCCGCCGTACCCCGTGTCCTTGAGCTTCTCCACCCCCTGCGCCAGCGCGATGTCCACCGCTCCCGAAGCCACCGCGTAGCACGCGCCCCGGAACGCCTCGGTCCCGGTCGCGCAGAAATTCTCGACCCGCGTCACCGGGATGTTGGGCAGCCGGAGCGTCATGGGCAGCGGCAGCGCCGACAGACCCACGCTCAAAAACTCCATGGCCGACCCCAGCCACGCCGCCTGGATCTCGTTCTTGTCAATCCCGGCGTCCGCGATGCACTCGGTGAAGGCCTCCACCATCAGGTCCTCCGCGTCCATGTCCCAGCGCTCCCCGAACTTGGAGCACCCCATGCCCAGGATCGCAACCTTGTCTCTTATGCCCGTAGCCATCTTCCTGACCTCCCTTATTCACGCCTTCGCGGCCTTGTCCGGGACCGCCTTCCAGAAGTACCCCGTAAACCCGCGCTGCGCATCAATGTATTTCTTGCGGAAGCTCATCTTGACCGGGACCCCGACCTCGACCTCCGTCGCGTCGCAGTCCGTGAAGTCCATCATCATCCGGCCCCCGTGGTCGAACTGCACCATCCCGTAGAACGCCGGCGGCGTCACCGAAACCGCCAGCATGTCCCCGGTGAACGTCAAGATCTTGGCCGGCTGGTCCGCGAACTCGTAGTCCTCCTGGCTGTCCACCGCCCCGCAACCCGGCTTCACGCACACCCGCTGCGCCGGGATCTGCGGCGTCCCGCACTTCGCGCACTTGCCGCCCACGAACCCCAAAATCAGCTTCCGGTTCCGGTACAGAGTGGTCAGCGCCGTCTGGATCGTAGCCTCCGACCGGATGCCCATCTCCG
Organism: bacterium; assembly: GCA_035527835.1. Lineage (GTDB taxonomy): Bacteria > RBG-13-61-14 > RBG-13-61-14 > RBG-13-61-14 > DATKZS01 > DATKZS01. The sequence goes on along the minus strand of DATKZS010000002.1, from coordinate 17,846 downwards.
TCTCGATCAGGTCGTTGAACTTGAGGAACTTGGTATAGACTTTCTCCGGCTTCTTGTTGGCCAGGCTCCCCGCCATCCCCCGCCGCTTCGGCAGGTCCTTGATCTTGTCCGTCACCTGGAACAGAAGCGCGTCCGAGCCCTGCCCGAAGCTCGCCACCACGATCTTGTCGCCGGGCTTCGCCGTCTCCAGCTCCCGGCACAGCATCAAGAGCGGGTGCGCCGTCCCGCAGTCACCCGTCACCGTGTGCATGTTGTCCGCGACCTGGGCCGGCTGCGCCCCCAGCGTCTTCCCGATAGTGCCGTGCGACCGGCCCAGGAAGCACGGGTAGCAGAACTTGCTGATGTCAGCCACCGCCAGCCCCGTCTTTTTCAGGAGCCCGCCGATGGCCTCCGCGTACGCCTTCATGTAACCCTCGTCCCGGATCCACCGCTCCTCCCAGTTGTAGTCGTACTTCGCGTCCGAGCCCCGGTAATGGTCTATGAAGTCGTGCGTCACCGAATATGAACCCTTGAACTCCGCGATCACGTTGTCGTCCCCGACCAGCACCGACGCCGCCCCGTCGCCGAACCACATCTCGTGGAACCACGCCGCCTTGGTCCGCCGGTGGTCCGAGGCCGTCGCCAGCACGTTCTTCCGCTCCCCGCTCTTCACCGCCTGAATGGCCGCCGCCAGCGCCGCCGTCCCGGCCTTCTGCGTCCCGGTCGAGTCGAGCGAGGCGATCTCACCCGGCAGGTTCAGCGCCGTGGCCATGATCCCGGCGTTGGCCCGGTCCGCGAACGGCAGACTGGTGGACGCCAGGTAGGCCGCCTCAATCTTGGACTTGTCCTGCCCGACCAGGCAGTCGCGCGAAGCCGCCACCGCCATGGTCAGGCTGTCCTCGTCCCAGTTGCACATGGTCCGCTCGCCCTGCGCCGCCGTGATGAGGCCAGGGGCCAGCCACCCCATGCTCATCATGATCGCCATCCGCTCCAGCCGGAGCCGTGGCAGATAGGCGCCGTACGATACTATCCCCGCCATTTTTTCTACCTCCTTGTCAATAGTGCGTTAAACCTCAAACCAAAGGTATGTCGTATGTCGCGGGCAGCGCCGCCGCCATCGGCGACATACGACATACTACATACGCCTCTCTTCATCCCCGCTCCTTTCTCTCCCGTCCGGACTCCCCGCCTTTCAAAGGGGAGCGGGTGCCCTCACCCGCGCTCCTTCCGCCCGGACTCCTCCCTCCTCCGCTCCTTCTTCTCCAGCTCCGACCAGGCCACCCACTGGCTCGCCCCGCCCTGCAGCATCGAAGCCAACAGGCTCACGATCTCCGCCCGCCGCGCGCCGCCCGTCTGCTGGTCGTAAAGGCTCATGGCAATGCTCATCGGCACCAATGCCCGCGCCACCAGCTCCGTGTCGTAGGCCTTGGCGAACCCCGCCTCAACGTACATGTCCAGCGCCCGCTTCGCCGCATGCACGAACCGCTCCCACACCCGGTCAATGTCCAGCTGGAACTCCGGGTCCTGGCCCAGGCCCTCCCGACGCAGGATGTGCATCAGCGACTGGTGACGCTCCGCCTCCTCCAGCAAACGGTACAACGGACGCCGCAAAAGCTCATAGTCCATGTGAGCGTTGCCCCGCTTCTTCATCACCTCGATGATCTCACGCGCCGTCTCGTCAACCATCACCTGGACCGTCCCCGTGATCTTGTCTATTATCGCAATATAGATGTCACGCTTGCTCCGGAAATTCGAGTAGAACGCGCCCGTCGTCACCCCCGCCGCGCCCGCCAGGTCGCGGACCGACGTCCCCCGGTACCCCTTCCGCGCGAAAAGGTCCAGCGCCGCCAGGCACAGCGTCTCCCGCGTCTCCTCCTTGCCGTGCCGCCACGCCAGCGCCGCCTTCCGGCCCTCCCCGCCGTTTCTTGATTTTCTCGGCATGTCCTCCCCGTCTCCGGTAATAACAAATGTTATTTCCATAACACGGCCGCACGAGCTTTGTCAAGATGACTGGCCCCGACTGCCTGGCCCCGGCCCGGACCCCAGCAGAACCCAACGCCTGCACGGACATTGCAATTTCCATTGCAGTCTGTTATATTATGACGGTAATGGTTCGTGGCAAGCGTGTTTGAATCGGTCTAAGGAGGGCAATTCGATGGTCAAGAAGGCCGCCTTCGTGTTTCGCGGGGACCGCGGGATGTCGACTATCTGGATCGTCATGATTGTCGCCGTGCTGGCCGTGGGGATATTCATCGCCGCCAAGTTCGGACCCATACACATGGCCAAGTGGGACCTCGAAGATTACATGGAACAGTCAATGCGCGGCCTCTATTCCACCGGAGAAGACGGAATGTATGAGGGCCTGAACCTTTACGTCAAGAGGAACAATCTGCCCCTCAGCCCCGATGAGAATTGCATCTTAGAGGGAGAGATCGGCCAGCCCGGCCGCCTTACATGCAGCTATGATTACAAGATCGTGCTTCCCGGCTATACCTATATCTACCACGTGGTCGCGGAAGCCCGTGTGGGCAAGATTCCAACAACCTTCCAGTAGTCGCCCGCCCCTCACGGCACCGGAGGCGTGAGCAGGATCAGACGCTCGTGCGCCGGCATCCGGAAAGTGATCGCCGGACCCGTGGCCTCCCCGTCAAACCGCATGTTTTTAAGTCCCAGCGTGACCAGGCTCTCGCCTTCACGAGCCTCGATCCGCCCCGGAAACAGTGACCCCTTGCCCTCGGCCCCGTAATCGCCGCAATCCATCCCCCCCACCGGCGACCCCCCGCGGTAAACCCGGACCCGCTTAAGCCCGAGCCCCGGACGCGAATACTCCATCTCGCGCAACAGCTCGTCACCGTTCCATTCGCTGAGCACGTACGCGTCCGAAGTGTCCAGCAGCTCGTAGCGGTAGCGGTCATCGAACCCGAAACCCCACAGCAGCTTAAGCTCGCTCCGCAACAGGTCAAGCGGAAAAGCAACCTCGCCAAACGACGTCAGCGGAAATTCCTCCCGATCCTCGCTCCCCATCAGCTCCGTGAAATTGAACAGCACCGTCCGGTCCAGCGGAGAATACACCTCAACCCGGTCACCGTCCGCGATCACCTCCAGTACCGGAGCCCCGATCAGCGAGTAAACCTGCAGCCACAACGCCGCCTCCTCCGGAGAGCGACGCTCCATCCGCAGCGTCCCGAAAAAACGGCCCCGGTACGCCGCCGCCGACCCCGCCAGCCGGACCTCAAGGTTCGCGTCCAGCCGCGCCACCCCCGCCGTCCGCGCCTGCAACATCGCCCGCAGACTGGAAGCGTCCGCCACCGCCGCCGGGGCCCCGCTCACCGCCGGACCCGGCCGCGGACAGCCCCCGGCCACCAGCAAAAGCGTGAGCCCCAGAAACCCCCGGACCGCCAAGTTCCTCAATTTTTCCGCGACCATGCACCCAGCATAACACCCCCGCCCCCCGCCCGCAAAACCGGCCCCTCACCCGGCCCCTCACCCCCGGGACCCGACCCGCCCCGAGATGCAATTGGAAAAATATTTTCATTAATTGTCATTTTTTACTTGACAAAGAATAAAAAAGTTGTATAAGATATATATAATTTTAACCCAATTATATTAAGTTATGCCCGAAGCGGGGCGGGAGAAAAGGGAAAAATGGCGGGAGCGGCCGAGTTCAAGCTGGACGGGATCTACCTGGCGGCCATGCTCCACGCCCGCCGCGGACGCGGCCCGGACGACGACGCGAAAACCGGGGACGCCGTTCTCGCCATCCTGGACGAGCTCGGCGTGGACCGCGGCGAATTTCAATCTTACCTCGACGAACACGGGGAGGAACTGCAGGAAACATTGGCATGGATCGGAGTCTGAAATCGGGCTTAGGCGCCAGGGTCCAAGCAGAGCTGAGCTGACATGCGCGAATGCGGGGCGGAGCGGAAGCGGAGGTGGACGCCTGATGGGGGGGCGACGCGGTTAATGGGCCCTGGCGCATAAGCCCGAAATCTTTTTTCGCCGTGACACGGGGGAGCAAAATGGTCGGGACCTCCGTGGCCGGCATGATTTCGTCTCCGGAAAAAAATGGCTATCATCAATGCCATAATGCCGCCGTTCGACATGCCTCCATCACCGACCCCGACCCCCGGGCCCTCCCGCCTATGGAAGGGCGCAAGGTCCCTCGCCGTCCGTGCCGCGATTATCGCCATCCTCGCTCTTTCCCTGCTCGCGCGCGGACAGGACGCGCCCGTCGCTCCCGCCCCCGTGGATCCCGGCCAGGCCCTCGCCCGGGCCGCTGACCTGGCCCGAGAAGGCTCATGCGCCGCCGCCATTGGGTCCGCCGCCGTCGCGCTCAAAAACGCCGCCGACCCGGCCATGCAGGGCCGCGCCCAGCTCCTGGTCGGCTATTGCTCTTACAAGCTCAAGAAATACGACGACGCCCGCCAAAGCCTCCGCGAGGCCTCCCGGCTCTATCCCGAGCTCTCCTTCCACGGACTCTACTACGGCGCCCTCTCCTTCCAGGACCAGGAAAACTACCCCGAGGCCGTCAGCCTCTGGGAAAAACTCCTCGCCGGCAATCCTCCGGGCGACCTCTCCGGCCGCGCCCTCATGCAGCTCATGCGCTGCCACCGCAAGAGCGACAACGCGGACGCCGCCGCCGCCGCCATCGCCAGGATCAAGGCCCTGCCCCCGGCCGCCCGCGACCAGGCCTGGGACCGCGAGCTCGATTTCACCCGCGGATGGGTCAAGCTCAAAAAAGCGGAGAAGGCCGAGGCCAGGAAGATTTTCAAGGACCTGTGGGTCGGGCACCCCGAATGCTTCTGGGCCGGACAGGCCGAAAAATACCTGATCGGAGACGAGGCCAAGCCCCTGCTCCTGCCCGGAGAGACCGCCGCCGTCACCCAGAACGACCGCATCGAGCGCATCAAGAACCTGGTGGAACAAAACCAGCCCTCCGACGCCCTCGCCGAGCTCAAGCCCATCATCGCCTCGGCCGAGAAAAAGCCCCGCGCCGAACACTTGATCCCCCTCTACCGCCTCCGCGCCACCGCCTATGACAATAAGCGCGAGCTCACCAAGGCCGTGGCCGACTACCAGAAGGTCCAGGACCTGGCCGGCCAGGAGGACGTCGAGATCACATACCTGATCGCCGCATGTTACCGCCGAATGGGAAAACATCAGGACGCCCTCGAAAAGTACCGCCGCGTCTGGACCCGATACCCGCGAAGCGTCTACGCCACCCGCGCCCTCTTCTACGCCGCCCGCATGATGAAGATGGACAACGACTTCAAAGGGGCCGAGGACGCATACCGCCGGCTGATCGAGGTTTACCCCCATTCCAGCCACCGCCCCGAGGCCCTGTTCCAGCTCGCCTGGCTCCGCTACCTCAACAAGGACTATCAAAAGGCCAGAGAATACCTCGCCGCGGCCCCCAAAAAAACCGGCGACGACGAATTCAACGCCCGGCTGCTCTACTGGAAGGCCGACGTGCTCCACAAGCTCGGTGACCATAAGGCCGCCGCCGCCCTCGAACAGCAGATCCTGCGCGATTACTGGGACACCAGCTACGCCTTCTGCCTCGTCATGGTAGGCGGACTCAAATGGCCCTATCCGCCCGGCGGAAGGCCGCTCCCGCCGCCAGCCGCCGCCCCGCCCCTCGAATACAGGATCGCCCGCGAGCTCTACGCCCTGGGACTCGAGGACGACGCCGACGGACAGCTCCAAAGCCTCGCCGCCTCGGGAAGGCTCCCCGAAGAACTCGCCTTCCCCGTCGCCGCCATGCGCCTCCAGACCGGAAACTACAACGGAGCCCAGCGCATCGCCGCCCGCAGCCTCAAGTCCCGACTCGCAACCCCGCCCCCGGGCGAGGCCGAGGCCTGGCGACTGGCATACCCCCAGGCCTTCCCGGAACACGTCACTAAATACGCCGCCGCCTACTCCCTCGACCCGCTGCTCGTCTACGCCGTCATGCGCGCCGAGAGCACTTACCGCCCCGACATCCGCTCGTCCGCCGGGGCCATCGGACTGATGCAGGTCATGCCCGGCACCGGAAGGGTCATCGCCAAGGGACTCGGCGAAAAAAATTTCACCACCGCATCCCTCAATCAACCCGAGCAGAGCGTCAAGTACGGATGCTACTACCTGGCCGCCAAGCTCACCCGCTTCAGCGACGGCGGCGCCTCGCCCGAATCGAAACTCAAGACCCTGGCCGCCGCGCTGGCCGCCTACAACGCCGGGCCCGAGAGGGCCGACCGCTGGGGACAGCGCGCCGACCAGCTCGGACTCTCGCCCGCGGCCTTCATTGAGGAAATACCAATCAAGGAGACCAACGACTACGTCAAACGCATCCTGGGCTACTACCTCATCTACCTCACCGCCTACCAGCCACCGCCGGCCCCCGAAGCCCACAAAACCACGGAAACCTCCGACTAGGCCGCCCTTGCATCCGGGCCCACGGGCATAATCACCACCCCCTTGCCTCTCCCCGGAAAAACATTATCATTAACTATCTAACGGGCGGGAAGTTCCGGGAACCGGAGCAGTGCATGGGACGGTTAATCCAAAAGATGGCCCGGATGGCGCGGACGCAGCGGCGCTGGGGCTGGAAAGGGCTGGGAGTTGCCGGACTCGGATTGTTCGCCGCTTACCAGGTCCTGGCCTGGCCCGACGTGGCGGACCTGAAAAACGAAAACCCCAGGACCACCGCCTTCATCGAGCGCTACAAAGAGCGAGAGAAGGATGCCGGTAAAAAGCCCCGCATCGAGTGGACCTGGGTCCCCGCCGGCCGCATCTCGCCTGACCTCAAGCGCGCCGTGGCCGCCGCCGAGGACAGCGGCTTTTACTCCCACCACGGCTTCGCCGCCGATGAGATCCAAGACGCCCTCCACGATGCCTGGCAGGACCGCGAGCTGCCCCGCGGAGCATCAACCATCACCCAGCAGACCGCCAAGAACCTCTGGCTCTCACCGTCCTACAATCCGCTGCGCAAGGCCAAGGAAGCCGTCCTCACCATCGAGCTCGAACATTACCTCACCAAGAAGCGCATCCTCGAGATTTACTTGAACGTCGCCGAGTTCGGGCCCGGCGTCTTCGGCGCCGAGGCCGCGGCCCGCCATTATTTCGGCAAGAGCGCCGCCGACCTCTCCAGGGAGGAAGCAGCCCAGCTCGCCGCCGGCCTGCCCAAGCCCGCGAAGTGGCACCCCGGATGCGCGAGCAAAGGCTACCAGCGACAGGTGCAGAGGATTTTAAGGAGGATGTGAAGAGAATGAGATGAACCGAGCTCCGCCTTCCCGGCCGGGCCGCTCTTCCCATCGGCCGGCGGCTTGCCCGACTCAATTCATGGTATCGTTGCTCACGTTCCGCAACTCTTTTTCATCGTCAATCACCCACACGTCCAGCGTATCGTCATTGTCAATGTTCCCAACGGCCACGGCCATGAATGTGTCTTCGGAAACATAGGGATTGACGTCCGCCGGCAGCTCATACGGACCGCCGATCCGGGGCTGGACCGCCTGCCCCGGAAGGAAAAACGCGTAATGCGCCCCCTGCTCCGTCCACTCGATCTGGTCGAACGTGGCCCCGAACCGATCGTGCTCGCCGTAATACGCCACCTCCGCCGTGAAGATCGCCCCCAGGTTCATCCTGGCCTCCGACTGCTTCGCCTTGGACTGGAACTTCAGGAAGTCAGGGATCGCGATCGCCGCCAATATCCCCAGCACCGCCACGATGAAAAACAACATCCCCCCCATGATCGCTATCACCGCGATCGGGGGCAGCCCCGAACGCTGTGTCCCCGCCGCCCGGATCGGCGACGGATGCAAAGGGCCCGACGGCAACGGAGGAGGAACCGGCGCCGGAGTGTGCTGCGCCACGTACTGACGCAAATCGGTCCCGCAACTCGGGCACGACGCCCCTTCCCCCATCTCCGCTCCGCAGCTCGGACAATACATGGCCCCCTCCTTTTCTCCTCCAGCGCCCCCGAACTTGAGGGCGTGGTCAAATGGAAAACCACGGATGAACACAGATGAACACGGATATTATCTTAAACGATTATTTTTTTATCCGTGTTAATCCGTGTTCATCCGTGGTTAATAAAAACCCCCTCACTGCGTGAAAATCACCTCGTTGAACGCCTCCCCCTTCACCGTCTTCGTCTCGCCCCCGATCGTCATCTCCACCGCCACCGGCTCCACCGCCCGGTAATACCACGGCTTCGCGATGAAGGTGTTGATCGCCGCCTTCGCCGCCTTGCCCCACCACTTCTGGTCCAGCTTCGCCAGCACGTCGAACTTCTCCGTCGGACGAGAGCAGTCAACCACCGCTTTGGCATGACACCGGTCAGACACCAGCTCGTACGTCACCCTGCCCGGGTAAGCCTTGCCCGACTCCGCGTCAACCTTGACCTCGCCCTCCGTAACCCGGACGTCCGTGAACGCGCACAACACCTTCTCGTTGTCCGTGATCACCGCGAGCCCGAAGCCCTTCTCGTACTGCTCCGGCGTCGTGAAGCTCGAGATCAGGACCGTGTGGCCCTGGGCGTGGAACTTCATGTTGTGCCACACCTGCTCGAAGTTGGCCGGGTTCGTGACCGACAGGCTGTGGTCCATGTAGCCCCACCCCGAAACCGGGACCTCCTTGCCCTCGATCACGAACTTGCCCGTAACCACCGGACGAGGACCAGGATAGTTGATGTAAAACCAGTCCGCGCCGGCCCCGAAAACCGCCTTCCCGTTCCCCAGCACGAACCCCGGGACCTGGTTAAAGTACCTGAGCTCCATCCCCAGCCCGCCTTCGCTGATCTTCAGCTCGTAACCATCCGGGACTTCACGCAGGTAATTACCCTTCAGCCGGAGATCGAACTTGTCGCTCTGCAAAACCAGGTCCTCCGGCGCGAAATCAACGTCCCGCACCAGCCGCTGATGCTCGGGCGTGACGATGGTGAAGCTGAACCCCGGCGTGAACGACTTGATCCCCGTGTTCGACACCAGGATGTTCACGTACCCGTAATAACCCGCCTCCGTGATCGCGATCAAGAAATAGTTCTCGTTGTACATGAACTCGTCCGAAGGATGAAGGTTCATGTCCTTCACCGTCAGACCATGCACCGTGCCCGCCGACCCGTCATCCTCCAGAAACAGCTTCACCGCCTCCGCGCCCGCCGCCGCCAGCGCCGCGGCCATCACCGCCAGCACTATGATCAATTGTCTCCTCTTCAAGGCCATCCCCCCTTGTCACCGCCGACATTCCCGCACCCACCATCCTAATACAACCCCGCCACCCCTTTCAATCCCCCGGCCCTCACAGCTCCAACCTGTGCGAGCGACTTCAGTCGCGAATACTCCTGTACCTTAACCCGACCGCCATTCCCGCCCTAAAGGGGCTCCTTAACAAAGCCCAGGGTTGGCCGTCACCGGACTACCCTGGGAAAGACCCGCCCCCACCATCGTGTTCCCTGAAAGGGATATTCAATCCTCCAGAAGACAAGAAAATTGAACCACAAAGACACCAAGGGCAAGAAGCACATCAAGAACTGATAAGTGAGCTTATGCCCCAAAGGGGCATACTTAACAAAGCCCAGGGTTGGACGTCCCCGGACTACCCTGGGAAAGACCCGCCCCCACCATCGCGTTCCCTGAAAGGGATATTTAATCCTCCAGAAGACAAATTGAACCACAAAGACACCAAGGGTATCAAGTAATAAAGAATATTTCTTCGTTCCTTCTCTCCCTTGGTGCCTTGAGGTTGAATTTCCTTCTTCAAAAAGAATTGAACCACAAAGACACAAAGAGCACGAAGCATAAAAAAATTGATTCTTCTTTCCTTCGTGCCCTTGGTGCCTTTGTGGTTGAATTTCTTCTCTCCATATTGGACGAACCACAAACCTCAAACCTCTCTTCCCCTTTGTGCCCCCCGCCTGCAGAAGTCTTGCGGCGGGCAGGTTAGTGCCTTCGTGGTTGAATTCTTCTTCTGAAGTGGAACCACAAACCTCAAACCACAAACCTCTCTTCCCCTTTGTGTCTTTGTGGTTGAATTTCCTTTCTTCCAGAGGCAAAAGAAGGAAAAAACCACAAAAACCCAAAGGCCAATGTTAAATGTTAAGACCTGACCCCGTCCCCCTCATTTTAAGGCCCTGGCTACCGGCTACTTTCCTTCTGATTTTCCCCTTGACATCAAACCACCACGAGATATACTGGGCCGACCCTTTTGATGAAGTTAATATTCCCGGAAAGAGGAGGAGGCAATAATGGACATTGAATTAGCATCCACTGTCCTGGTCGTGGTGGCCGTGGCCCTTCTGATTGTGGGCTCGCCGATAGTCATTTACCTGATGGAGAGGAAGCGGCGGCGGAAGTTAAAGGCCCTGGCCGAGTGCTTTAGCGGCCGGGTGGTCTTCAGGTTCTTCCACCCCTTTGTCAAGTTCGACAACGGCGGGTGCATCACCAAAATCTGGGCCAGGCCCCGCTCGCGCCGCACCCCCTCTTACCTCATCGTCGAGCAGCAAAGCCCGCTCGGCTTCAAGATGACCGTTGACCCGAGAAAGTCCATTTTGACCCGGAAAATCAGGATCATCAAGATGAAGGAGCTGGAATCCATCGGGCCCGAGCTGACCCAGACCTACATCATCCGGTCCAACGACGAGGCCCGCGCCGGACTCTTTTTCCAGGACCCCAAGCGCAAAAACGAGCTGGACCTCTTCTTTCAGACCGTCAAATTCAGCGAGCTTAACGCCGACAACAAAAAGCTGACCCTCACCAAGATCAACTTCAATCAAGACGACATCCTGCCCGAACGAATGAAGCCGGTGATAGAAGCCCTCCGCTCCTTCGCCGCCGCCGCGAACGCCGCGACGGCTTAACCATCAATGCCCCAACGGGGCATACTTAACAAAGCTTGAGCGTTGGCCGTCACCGGACTACCCTGGGAAAGAGCCGCCCGTACCATCGTGTCCCCTGAAAGCGATATTTAATCCTACCGCCCAGCCAACGCGGGACCAGGGAAAAGAATACAAGAAAATTGAACCACAAAGACACAAAGGGCACGAAGTATAAAAATGAATGATTCTTCTTTCCTTTGTGCCCTTTGTGCCTTTGTGGTTGAATTTCCTTTCTTCCAGAGAGAAAAGAAGAGAAAAAAACCATAAAGACTCAAAGGACAATGTTAAATGTTAAGACCTGACCCCGATCCCGCCGATCCCGCCGATCCCCGCCCATCTCTTGCCGCCGGGGCCGGCGCTGCTGGAGAAGGCCGGTTTAAGGTCCTTCTTTGGCCGCGGGCTTTGAGCCGCCGGACAAGAGTGTTTTGAACAAGGATGTACAGGATGTCCAGGATGTCAAAGAGAAAGACGGAATTTTTCATATCCTGTTTATCCTGCATATCCCTGTTACCCATTCTTCGTCCCTCTTCCCCTGGCAGCCCCGCCGGGTCTTTTTCAGCGCCAAGGGCGCGGGATTCTCCAGCCTGGGGTGTGAACCCCAGGAAGGGAGGTCATCCAATCCTTTTAAGCGCTGAAGGCGCGGCATAAAACGTGCTCTATTGTGGTGCGGGCCTTTTGCCTGCGCCGGGGTCGTCTTGCGGGCGAGACGCCTGCGCCACAATTATGATCCACTACGGCAGCTCCTATGCCGCGCTTTCAGCGCTCCCATGGTTTGCCGGCTTCGTTTTCCTGGGGTTCACACCCCAGGCTGGGGAATATCGCGCTTACAGCGCTAAAGACGAGATCAGGCGTCCGGTCCCCAGGGCTTTTGCCACAGGGTTCACGAAGGGTCGCGCTTTCAGCGCTGCACAACGGACCGACCCTGGGCTATGTTATGAAGGCCCTTTCAGGGCTTTCCATTCGCCAGGGGGCTTCGATCCTCGGCGGGGACGGACTCGATTTGCCATCGTCTTAGATCGGCGCCCGGGGCGCGGCGGGAGAGGTAGAGCATCTCGATTCCCACCACGCGGTGCTCGGAATCATAGTCCATGATTATCCCGGGCGATATTTCCTCGGATTCCATCGCCGGGGCATCACTGAGCGTGAGGTAAAGGGCATCGGCCTGTTCGTCAATTTTCAGCTTCATGGCCGTTTTCTCCTTCGATCAAAATAGACGGTAATGACGCGAGGGGGAACCGCGGCCGTATTCACGATCACCCTGAGAATTCTCCCCTCGAATTCTTCAATCGGCGCCAGCCGATGTTCCAACTCCGGATCAATCGAATCAGGCTCCGACGATTCCGGGCTGGACAGGACCCGTTCCATCCATTCGCGCGGGATTCGGCGCTTTTCCAATGCGTCTTCAGCATGAAGCGTCAGTTGATAATCCATATTATAGCCTTGGTCCAGCGTGCGGGCCAGTCTTGGCAGCCATTGTACACATGAGGGTATTGTATTGTCAAGCGGAAAAATGAAAAAGATTAAAAGGGAAAGTAGGTAGTAGATAGTAGCAAGTAGCAAGGGAAAGGATCCCCAAGCCTCAAGCCCCAAGCCTCAATTTTCAAGCTTGAAGCGCGCGCGGGCGAGGGAGCGGAAGTCGCCTCCGGGGTAGAACTCGAAGCCCTGGAGTTTGTGGTCCATGGCCACGATGTCGTTGCCGTACCAGAGGCTTACGTAGGGCAGGTCGTGGGCGATGATTTGTTCGAGCTGGAAATAGATGGGGCGGCGCGTCTCGCGGGTGAGGGCGAGTCGGCCGGCTTCGGCGAGGGAATCGAATGCGGGGTTTTGGTAGCGGTTTCGGTTGTCGCCGTTGGGGGGGATGCTGGCGGAATGGAATGCCTGGTAATAGATGTCGGGGTCGGTGATGCCGACCCAGGTGAGCGAGTAGATCTGGAATTCGCCGGCGCGGACGTCGCCGAAGAACGTGCCCCATTCGTAGGAGCGGACCTCGACGGCGATGCCGACTTTTTCGAGCTGGTCGGCGATGGCGTCGGCCACCCAGCGGCGGGTCTTGCTCTGGGAGGTTTTGTATTCGAGCTTGAAGCGCGGCTCGGGCCCGTCGCCGTCGGGGTCTATGAACCCGGCCTGGTCGAGGAGTTGTTGAGCGCGGTCCGGATCAAAGGGGTATTGCTCGACGTCGGGGTTGTAGGCCCAGTGGGAGGGCGCCATGAGCTCGGCGGCGGGCGTGACGGTGTCTTTGAGGAGGCAGCGGCTGATGGTTTCGCGGTCAATGGCCATGGCGATGGCTTCGCGCACGGCGCGGTTTTTGAGGACGGGGTCTCGGAGGTTGAAGCCGAGATAGCTGTAGTTGATGCCGGGCCTCATGCGCACGGTGATGCGGGGATTTTTCTGGAGGAGCGGGAGGTCGTCGGGCGGGACGTTGTTGTACAGGAGCTGGACCTCTCCGCGCTCGAGGGCGAGGACGCGGGTGGTGTCGTCGGGCACGACGCGGAAGACGATGCGCGGGATCGGGGGCGGAGCGCCGTGAAAACGGGGGTTGGCGATGAGGGTGACGGCGGCGCCGGGCTCGAAGCTCTCCACCCGGTATGGCCCGGAGCCGAAGGGCCTGGCGCGGAACTCGGCGCTGTCGGCGTGGGCCGGGATGATGCCCAGGACGAGGTCGGAGAGGAACGGCGCGTAGACCTGGTTGAGGGTGAATTTGACGGTGTGGTCGTCAAGGGCCTCGATCCTGGCGATGCGGTCGCGGATGACCTTGCGCGGCGAGCGCAGGGCGGGGTCGCTCAGGCTGTCAAAGGTAGCGGCCACGTCGCGGGCGGCGATCTCGTGGCCGGTGGGCGTGAGGCGGCCGGGAGCGAGGTGGAAGACGTAGGTGAGCGGGTCGGGCTGCTCCCAGGAGAGCGCGAGTCCGGGCGCGGGCAGGGCGTTTTGGTCGAGGCTCAAGAGCCCCTCGAACACCAGGGGAAAGATGCGCTGGGAATATGCGTCCTGGGCCACGCGGGGATCGAGCGAAGTGGGGTTGCCCTCGATGGCCACGACCAGGGCCGCGCCGGCCTTGTTTTCGCGGGAGCAGGCGCCTGGGGCCGTGGCCAGTAATGCGAACAAAATTATTCCCTTGTTTGACAAGCGCATCATAAACGTGCATCCTTTTTAAAGCGCAGGCTCTAAGCTCTAATCCGCTCAAGCTCACGCTGCTCACGTTCCGGACGAACCAAAGGAAGTAACAAGTGTCAATTGTGAAGGCGCGGCCCGCTCCTGTCAATAGAGGGGCGCGGGAAGCAAGGACTGTTTTTCCCATGACCAAATGGGCCAGGACATTGCTGCTGGTCGCGGGCTTGGCCGTGGTGCTGGGCTGGAAGGCGACGCTTTCGTACCGGGACCATGGTGCGGCCCGGGCGGAGGCGGGCGCGGCGGGCTGCGCTTCCGAGCCGGGCGACGACGACCGGCCGGCCGAGATTCTGACGCGGGTTGACAACGCGGACGAGCCGCTGATGCTGGTGCCGGCCTCGGTGCTGGCCGGGGCGTCGCTGCCGAGCCCGGGCGGGATCGAGGGCCGCATCCGGCTGTGGGAGGCGGTGTTCGGGGAATACGACAACAACTACATCATCATCTTCAACCGCGAGCGGCCGGGGGTGATTTACGACGCCATCTTTGATCTTCCCGGCCGCAAGCAGGCGGTGATCACGCGGCTTAGGCCCATGCTGAAGACCCTGGACCAGATCAGCCGGAAGTCGGCGGACCCGCTGGCGGAGATCAACGAGCGGCCGGACGGGCCCGAGCTGGCGGCGCTGTATCAGAAGTTCGCGTACCTTCACAACCCGGAAAAGTTCGCGCGGGCGGCGCTGCCCGGGCACATCGGGTCCTTGCGCGGCCGCAAGAACGAGCTGATCCAGGCCTACCAACTCGCCGCGCCGTACCTGCCGGTGATGGAAGAGATGTTCCGCGACCAGGGCCTGCCGCCGGACCTCACCCGCCTCGTCTTCGTCGAGAGCATGTTCGACCGCCGCGCCCGCTCATCCGCGGGCGCGGTCGGGGTCTGGCAGTTCCTGCCCTCCGCCGCCCGGCCCTACCTCGTCATGACCACCGCCATTGACGAGCGCCGCGATCCCATCGCCGCAACCCGCGCCGCCGCCTACATCTTGAAGCGCGACCACCAGCGCCTCAAAACCTGGCCGCTCGCCGTCACCGCTTATAACGCCGGGACCGCCCGCATGATCAAGGCCATGAACCGGACCGGCGCCGACTCGCTGGCCCAGCTCATCAACGAATACGACTACCGCGACATCGGCTTCTCGGTCGAGAACTTTTACGCCAAGCTGATCGCCGTGATCCGCGTCGAAAAAAAACTCGGACTCAAAAACCAGCTCTCGCCCGTGGCCGCGACCCCGCTCGATTATGACCTGGTCTCGCTCCCGCGGGCCTACACCCTGAACCAGTTGTCCCGCGAGCTCGGCATGAGCACCACGATCCTCGTCTCCATGAACCCCGCCTGGACCGACGCCGTCGAGAACAGTTGGACCGCGGCGCCGAAAGGCTATCTGCTCCGCGTGCCCAAGGGCAGCATCGAGCTGGTCAAGGCCACCCTCGGCATCATTGACACCGCGCCCCTGCCCGGAGGCGTCACCGCGGGAAGCCCGCCCGCCCTCATCCCCACCAGTTCCGTGCTCGAGGTCCGCGGAACGGACCTGAAATAGACTTTCGGCGGGCCCGATACTCCGGTCGGGCCAAAGTCGCGCGACAAGAGGGTCCCGCCTAATTCCCCTTCAGCTCCCGGTCCATGAACTTCACCATCTCGTCGCAGCCCTTCTGACCGCGCTCGTCCCAGAAGTAGTTCAAGAACGCGTGCCCCTGTCCCGGGTACACCCACAGCTCGATCGGCGAGCCCGCCTGCTTCACCGCGTCCACGTACGCCTGGTTCTGGCCCAAGAGCGGGTCCCGGCCGCCCACCAGCACCAGCTCCGGCGGCATCCCCGCGTGAACGTGATAGATCGGCGAGAACTCCCGGCACCGCGCCTCGTCCTTTTCGCAGCTCGCGCCCAGCACCTTCTTGACGTAAGGCGACGCGGCCTTGGTCAGCGCCGGGAAATCATACACGCCATAGGTCGGGATGGCGCAGGTGATCGAGAGGTCGGTCGCGCCGTTGCCGCGGTAGGTCGGGGTAAACTCCGGGTCCCCGCCCCGCGTCACGATCATGGCCGTCAGGTGCCCGCCCGCGCTGTCGCCGGTCACCGCGATCCGCGAGGCGTCGCCGCCGTACTCCGCCGCGTGCTCCTTCACCCAGATCAGCGCGCCCATGCAGTCCTCAACGATCTGCTTCATGTCCGCGCCCTCCGGAAGCGTCCGGTAATTGATGTTGAAAATCGCGTACCCCTGGTTCGTGACGTGACGCGCCATGCCCTCCATCACCGTGTTGGTGTGAAGCTCCCAGCCCCCGCCGTGAATGATCATCAGGCACGGGAACGGACCCGACCCCGCCGGCGCCGAGATGTCCATGACCAGCGTCCGCCCGCTAACCGTCACCCATGGAACCGCGTCCCAGTAATGCGCGACCTCCTCCACCGGATGGTCCGCAACGTAACCGTTCTCCCGCACGATCGAATGCTGGCGAGACTCGCACCCCAAAACCAGCACCGCCAAAATCGCCAATACCGCCGTCCTTCTCATCGCTCCCTCCTTCATCCGTCATCGGCTGATAATCGCCTGCCACGACATTATACGACCCCGCCGCTACAACAACAATATAAGAGTAGCCAGTAGCCAGTAGTCAGTAGCCAGGGGCAAGAATAAAGAAAACACAAGCAAGAACCAAGGAGCGAGGGACGGGGAACTCGGAAAGCGGAACGCGGAGCGGGGAACCGGGAAAAAGGAACGGGCCGCGCGAAAAATATTTTCGCCTTGACCATCGGCATCAAATTTAGGCCACAGAGACCTTTTCCCGAAAATTTTTCCCCCTTTTCCGCGCCGGGATCCAATGAATTCCGAGGCTTCCCCGTTTGTGGCCTGAATTTTGAGGCCCAGGGTCCAGGCCGCGAAGCCATCTCCGTGGCCCAATTTCCGGACTCGTGTGGCCTACGCGCTGGGCCGCGAAAATGCCTCCGTGTCCTAACCCTCAGGCCACCCGCGTCCTGCCGTCCAGGCCACGAAATGACGCGCCCCAATCGGCCCTCAAAATGACGGATCTTGTCGGCAAATGTGATTTTTCGTAGAGCCATCATCAACACCTCAAGAATTATTAACAGGGATGGTCAGGATGAACAGGATCAAAAAGCAAAAAGACTTTTCTTTACGCCCTGTCCACAACCCCAAACCCCAAACCCCAAACCCTAAACCTCCCCGCTCCCCTATATATAGTAAAAATGTCGCACCCCGACAGGTAAAAAAGTAATGCCCTGAAGAAAGAGAGTAGCAAGTAGCCAGGGGGAAGAAAGAGGTTCCGCGGGTGAGGGCACCCACGGCCCTTTCAACTGCATAATTGACATGGCCCAGGGTTGACCCGAGAAGAAGGACAAAGAATGGGTAACAAGGATATGCAGGATGAACAGCGGGATAGCCCACATAGCTCGCTATGTGGGCGACTCCGGCCGCAGGATGCGATGAGGATGAGTTTTGCATTTGCCATCCCGCGCCTCCCGGTGTCCACTGGCGCAGCGCTGAAAGCGCGATATTCCCAGCCTGGGGTGTGAACCCCAGGAAAACGAAGCCGGCAAACCATGGGAGCGCTGAAAGCGCGGCATAGGAGCTGCCGTAGTGGATCATAATTGTGGCGCAGGCGTCTCGCCCGCAAGACGACCCCGGCGCGGGCAAAAGGCCCGCACCACAATAGAGCACGTTTTATGCCGCGCCTTCAGCGCTTAAAAGGATTTGATGACCTCCCTTCCTGGGGTTCACACCCCAGGCTGGAGAATGGTCCGATCCAGGTACATAGGTAACACAATGAACCAGGCACATGGGTTACACTCTCGGCATGATCAAGACAGGAGGTTTTGTCATGCCGTGGAAGGAGACATGTGCCATG
>DATKZS010000001.1:0-50474 GCA_035527835.1 bacterium | reverse complement strand
GATTGGTTTGAGGTGATCGGATTGGTCAGCCTTTTCGTCAGGCATCAGGAGTTGAACCGATAGAAGAAACCGCCGGATACGGTGAGTACGTCCGGTGGTGTGGGAGGACGGGGGCCGTGAGGCCCCCTCCTACCCGATTTTAGGGGCATCGCCGGCGCCCGGTTGACCATCATCGCGAAGGGCAGTATGATAATGGTATGATATTGGTATGAACGAGGTGCTGTCATGTCGGACGTGAAAAAGATCGCGATCAGCCTTCCCGGCAAGCTGATGCGCCGGTTGGAGCGCGCGCGCAAGCGCTCCGGTGAGACCCGGAGCGCTTTCATCAAGCATGCGCTCGAACAGGCCCTGGCGCAGCGCGAGAAAGCGGCCATCATCGCCAGATGGGAGGACGGCTACCGCCGGAGACCGGAGACCGCCGAGGAAGTAACGGCGGCTGAGGCTTCGGCGTCCCAATTGCTGGCGGGAGAGCCGTGGGAATGAGGCGGGCGGAAATCTGGTGGGCGGATATGCCGGCGCCGGCGGGACGGAGGCCCGTGGTGCTGCTGTCGCGGGACGAGGTCTATGTGTTCCGCGAGCTGGTCACCATTGCCCCGGTAACCACCCGCATCCGCAACATTCCCGTTGAAGTGGCCCTGGGAAAGAGCGAAGGGCTGCCCAAGCGCTGCGTCGCCAACCTCGACACCATCACCACCATCCCCAAGAAATGCCTGGTGGAAAGGATCGGACCGCTGCCCGCCGAAAAGGTCAAGGAGCTCGACAACGCCATCAGATTGGCTCTTGGCCTGGACCCGATCAGCCCTTGACAAAGTTAGGCATTCCTACTATAATTACCCTTCAGGAGCGAGACGCTTGGCTCAAGGCAATCAAAGCGTGAAGACCCGGATCACCTCGAACATGGAGGACTACCTGGAGGCCGTTTTCGAGCTGGCACAAGTGTCGGGGGCGGCGGAGGTGCGGGTATCGGACCTGGCCCGGAAGCTCCGGGTGACGCGGCCGTCGGTGGTGGGAATGATCAAGCACCTGGTCAAGCACGGGCTGGTGGTGCACGCGCATTACGGGGGTATCGAGCTCACGGGCATGGGCAAGGCGGTGGCCTGCGAGATGTGGGAGCGGCACCAGCTTTTAAGGCGGTTTTTGGAGGAGGTGCTGGGCCTGGACGCGGAGATCGCGGAGCAGGACGGGTGCCGGATGGAGCACACGCTGAGCCGCGAGACCATAGACCGGTTCATCGCGCTGGAGGAGTTCAGGCAGGCAAGAGGGCAGGAGGGCCTGGGGAGCGAGCCGTTCCGGCGGTTCCTGATCGAGCGGCGGCTGAGCCGGGGCCGGAGCGGGAAAAGCAGAGCGGCGGGCAAGGCCAATCGGGCATGAGGGAGCGGGCCGGCGGGATCCAATATTTTTTAACTTGACAATTAGGATTACCTAACTATATTAGGTACGGGCGACGGAAGCGGCGGCGATCCACCGGCTACAAACCGGCGGCGCCGTCGGGAAGTCAAGCGGCAAGGAAGAGGTGAAAACACAGCATGATGAAACAGACACCGGTCAACGGGGAATGCGCGTTCGATTCCCGCGCGGAGGAGAGGGCCGAGAAGCTGCGGGCCATCTCCGCGGGGGCCTACCCTTTAAGCGCCGCCCGGACCGGGCAGGCTCTGATCGTGGCCCGGGTGAGCGGCCGGACCGTGGGCGAGCGGCTCGCGGTCATGGGGGTGACGCCCGGGACGCGGGTCACGGTCTTGTGCAACGCCGGCGGGCCGATGATCATCGAGGTCCGGGGCTCGCGGTTGAGTCTGGGCCAGGGCATGGCGCGCAAGATCCTGGTCAAGGAAACCGAATAAGCGGGCGTTGTGAAGAGGGCGGGCCATGGCCCGCGCGGCCGAGTTGCGCGAAGAGGACGAAAGGGGAATGGAGCAGGCGGCCCCGGAAATAATGAGAATGAGCGAGCTCGCGGTGGGCGACAGCGCGGAGATCGTGAAGGTCGGCGCGGTGGGCGAGATCAAGAAGCGGCTCCTGGAGATGGGAGTGGTGGCGGGGGCGCGGGTGAAGGTGGAACGTCTGGCGCCTCTGGGCGACCCCATCGAGCTCTTGATCATGGGCTATCATCTGAGCCTGCGCCACGCCGAGGCCCGGGAGATCATGGTGCGAAGGCTGGGCGGCTAAAAAATTTGGCCGCGTAATTAGGTATGGCTAACAATCGGCGGCGGAAATAATGGACGGGAAGATTAGGGAGTGCGTGATCATCGCGCTGGCGGGGAACCCGAACTCGGGGAAGACCACGATCTTCAACGCGATCACGGGGGCCCGGCAGCACGTGGGGAATTATCCCGGGGTCACGGTGGAGCGCAAGGAGGGCGACGCCACCCACCGGGGCGCGCGGCTGCACGTGATAGACCTGCCCGGGACCTACAGCCTCTCCGCGCACTCGCCGGACGAGAAGGTGGCGCGCCAGGTGCTGCTCACGGAGCGGCCGGACGTGGTGGTGCAGATCGTGGATGCCGGGAACCTGGAGCGCAACCTCTACCTCACGGTGCAGCTCCTGGAGATGAAGACGCCGCTGGTGATCGCGCTCAACATGATGGACGAGGTCGAGAAGAGGGGCGTGAAGATTGACGTCCGGCAGTTGTCGGTGCTGCTCGGCGTGCCGATCGTGCCCACGGTGGGGTCGCGGGAGCAGGGGATCGGGGAGCTCCTGGACCAGGCCCTGGCGGTGGCCCAAGCGGCGCGGGTGAGCGCGGTGGAGGCGCGGCTGGGCGCGGAGTTGGAAAAGGCCATTACGGCGGTGCGGGAGGCTGTGCCCGCGGGCAAGGGCGCCAGGCGGTTCGACCCGCGCTGGCTGGCCATCAAGCTCATCGAGGACGACCCGGAAGTGATCGGGTGGGTGATCGAGGCGGAGGGCCTGCAGGCCGTGGCCAAGGCCCGCGAGATGCAGGAGCGGCTCCGGAGCATCATGGGCGACGACCCGGAGATCCTGGTGGCCGACGCGCGCTACGGCTGGGTGCACGGGGCGGTGGCGGAGACGGTGAGCCTGACCGAGGGCCACATGCCGTCGCTCACCGACCGGGTGGACACGGTGCTGGCCAACCGGGTGCTGGGCCTGCCCATCTTCCTCTTCTTTATGTGGGCCACGTTCGCGGTGACGTTCACGCTGGGCACGCCGCTTAGCGACCTGGTGGCCAAGGGGTTTTTATGGCTGGGCGCGGAGGCCTCGGCCTTGCTGCCGGACGGCATGTTGAAGTCGCTGGTGGTGGACGGCGCGATCGCGGGGGTGGGCGGGGTGATGGTGTTTTTGCCGAACATCCTGCTCTTGTTCATGATGGTCTCGATCATGGAGGATTCGGGCTACATGGCGCGGGCGGCGTTCATCGTGGACCGGGTGATGCACCTGGTGGGCCTGCACGGCAAGAGCTTCATCCCGCTGTTTTTGGGGTTCGGGTGCAACGTGCCCGCCATCATGGGCGCGCGCGTCCTGGAGAACGAGCGCGACCGGATCACGACGATCATGGTGTCTCCGTACATCAGTTGCAGCGCGCGGCTGCCGGTATACGTCTTGCTGGCGGGTGCGTTCTTCCCGGCGCGGCAGGCGGGCACGGTGATCTTCGCGCTGTACGTCCTGGGGATCGCGGTGGCCATGGCGATGGCGCGGCTGTTACGGGTGTACGTGGTCAAGGGCCCGTCCACGCCGTTCGTGATGGAGCTGCCGCCGTACCGCCTGCCCACGGCGCGGGCGGTCATGCTGCACATGTTCGAGCGGGCGTACATGTACGTGAAGAAGGCGGGGACCATCATTTTATCGGTGTCCATCATCGTATGGTTCCTGTCCAATTTCCCGAGCCGGACGAATTACAGCCCCGAGGTCACGGCGGCGCTGGCGACGGCGGGGTCGGTGGAGAAGCTGCCGCCGGAGCTGAAAAGCAAGGCCGCGACCGAGCGGCTCGCGCACACGTACGCGGGAAAGATCGGGGGCGTGATGGCGCCGGCGCTTAGGCCGGCCGGCCTCGGCAACTGGAAGGTGGCGATGAGCCTGTTCGCGGGGTTCGTGGCCAAGGAGATCGTGGTCTCGACCATGGGCACGCTCTACAGCCTGGGGGAGGCCACGGAGGAGTCGCCCGATCTCCGGGCCGCGCTCCGCGCCGACCCGTTCTTCACGCCGCTCCGGGCGTTCGCCATGATGGTGTTCGTGCTGCTGTACACGCCGTGCCTGGCGTCGGTGGCGGTGGCGCGGCGGGAGCTGGGGTCGTGGAAGTGGACGCTCGTCATGATCGGGTCGAGCATCACCGTGGCTTACCTGCTGGCGGCGGCGACGTGGTGGGGAGGCAGGCTGCTCGGGTTGGCGTGAGGGCGCGGGACAAGAGTGTCCCGCCCACCGGGGACAGGAGTGTCCCGGCCACCGGTGGAATATGGCCATGCTGCAACCCATAATAATCATTGTGATCGTGGGAGCGGCGGCGGGCTACCTGGTGTACAGCCTGAGGAGGTCGCTGACGCGGCCGGATTGCGGCTGCGGCCACGAGAGCGAATGCCCCTATAACCGGAAATTCCCCGGACCCGGCGAATGTCCCATGAAAGAAAACGACGCGAAGGACCGCGAAGAGAAGTAAATCTAGTCAGCCCCGAAGCCGAAACAGACCATCATGGGGCCGGTGCTTTCCTCACTGCCTGAAACTGATCGGTTGCGGGGACACTCTTGTCACCGGTCGTTGGAATGATTATGTTTTGTCAACGATGCCTGAAAGGAGGACAGGATGGCGAAAGGGAAAAAAGACCGGCTGACAACGGCATGGGGCGCGCCGGTGGCGGACGACCAGAACAGCGTCACCGCGGGCGAGCGCGGCCCGATCCTGATGCAGGACGTGCATCTTCTGCAGAAGCTCGCGCACTTCAACCGGGAGCGGGTGCCCGAGCGGGTGGTCCACGCCAAGGGCGCGGGGGCCTACGGCTACTTCGAGGTGACCAACGACGTCAGCAAGTACACGCGGGCGAAGTTTCTGTCGCCGGTGGGCAGCAAGACGGAGCTGTTCGCGCGGTTTTCCACGGTGGGCGGCGAGAAGGGCTCGGCGGATTCGGCGCGCGACCCGCGGGGCTTCGCCCTCAAGTTTTACACCGAGGACGGCAACTACGACATGGTCGGCAACAACACGCCGGCCTTCTTCATCCGCGACACCATCAAGTTCCCGGATTTCATCCACACCCAGAAACGCCATCCGCAGACCAACCTTCCCGACCCGGACATGTTCTGGGACTTTCTGTCGCTCACCCCGGAGTCCATCCACCAGGTCACCATCCTCTTCTCGGACCGGGGAACGCCCTGGAGCCACCGCCACATGAACGGCTACTCCAGCCACACTTACATGTGGTACAACAAGAAGGGCGAGCATTACTGGGTGCAGTACCATTTCAAGACGGAGCAGGGGATCAAGAATTTCACGCGGCAGGAGGCCCAGGAGATGGCGGGCAAGGACCCGGACCACGCCACTCGCGACCTGTTCCAGGCGATCGCGCGGAAGGAGTATCCGTCGTGGCGGCTGGAGGTTCAGATCATGCCTCCGGAGGACGCGAAGCACTACCGCTTCGATCCGTTCGACATCACCAAGGTGTGGCCGCACGCGGACTATCCTCCCATCGTGGTCGGCCGCATGGTGCTGAACAAGAACCCGGACAATTACTTTGACGACGTGGAGCAGAGCGCGTTCTCGCCGGGGAACTTCGTGCCGGGCATCGGGCCTTCGCCGGACAAGATGCTGCAGGGCCGGCTCTTCGCCTACCACGACACCCACCGCCACCGGCTGGGCCCGAATTACGAGCAGCTCCCGGTCAACGCGCCCAAGGCCGCGCCGGCCAGGACCTATCAGCGCGACGGGTTCATGCGTCAAAACCTTGACGGCGACGATTACCCGAACTATTACCCGAACAGCATGAGCGGCCCCGAGCCCGATCCGGAGGCCGCCGAGCCTCCCATTGACGTGGCCGGCCTGGCCGCGCGGCACCAGCCCGCCTATCCCCAGGACGATTTCGTCCAGGCCGGAGACCTCTTTCGCAAGGCCATGAACGACATGGACCGCGAGCACCTGGTCGGGAACATCGTCGCCCACTTGGGCAACGCAAAGAAGCGCATCCAGCTCCGCCAGTGCGCGCTCTTTTTCAAGGCGGACGCGGACTACGGCGCGCGCGTGGCCAAGGGCCTGCGCCTTGACCTGAACGAGGTAAAGCGCCTGGCCAAGCTGAGTCAGGAGCAGCGGGCCAAGGCGACCATGAAGTAGGCAAAGGCTTTTCCAGAGCTCAGGAAAAATACGCTCCCAGGTTGCGCAGTCCGAGGCGGAGGGTCTCGGGAAGGGTCATGTTGACGGCGCGGCGGTATTGGAGGCCGATGGAGGCGAGGAACACGAGGTCGTAGAGCGGGTTCGCGGGAAGGCGGATGAGCTGCCGGATCAGCGGCCGCGTTGCGGGCAATCTAAGATAGGGCCAGAAGAGCTTGTGCAAGTTCTCGATCCGCCTGGCTTCCCGGCCCTTGAGCGGCGAGCTGCGGAAATAACTCTCGCTGATCGCGTCAAGGCAAGGCTCGGCGCCCTCCGCGCGCAAGGCCCTGTCGCCCAGCTCCGTGCGCGGGTAGGGCTGGAAAATGGAGATGCGCGGAAAGTCCACCTTCAGGCGCGCGTTCCAGTCAAAGGTCTCGGCGGCGTCGGCCAGGCTCTCGCCCGGGAGTCCGACCATGTTGTAGGTGAGCAGCCGGATGCCGGCCTGCTTGATGCGCGCGGCGGCCCCCTCCAGCACTTCATCTTCCACGTCGCGGCCCAGGACCTCACGCCGGATCCTCGGATTGGCGCTCTCCACGCCCACCTGCGCGCAGTAACACCCCGCCGTTTTCAGCGCGGCCACCAGCTCGGCGTCGGCCTGCTCGGGACGGAGGTTCACGATGAAGGGCAGGGCGATCTCGGAGCGGTAGCGCTCGAGCAGCTCCAGGGTCCATGACCGTTTGAGGCCGAAGGTGTCGTCCACGAAGTTGATGGTGCGGCGTCCGTGCGCGGCAATGTTCTTGAGCTCCGCCATCACGTTGTCCACGCCGCGCAGCCGGACGTAGGGGCCCTGGCCCTTGACCATCTCGCGCAGGGCCCGGTTAAAGCAATAGGTGCACTGGTGGGGACAGCCGCGGCCGGCCATGACCCGGCGCATGGAATAGTTTTTAAAGAAGGGGTCGGCCTTTTCCAGGAGGTCGCGGGCGGGGAAAGGCAGACTGTCAAGGTCGGCGGCGAGGCCGGGCTGGCCCTTGCTGATCACCTTGCCGTGTTGCTTGATCCAGAACCCGGGCAGTTCGCTGAGGTCCTGGCCCGCGTCAATCCGGTCCAGGAGCTCGATGAGGGGACCTTCGCCCTCGCCGCGGCAGATCGCGTCGAGGCAGGGCTCGGCGATGACCTCGGGAAAAAAGGTGGGGTGCGGTCCGCCCATGATGATGAGGCCGTGGAACCAGGGCCGGAGCGCCCGGGCCACGGCCAGGGCGGCGCGGTGGGCGCCGGTGGACGAGGAGAAGGCGGCCACGTCGGGGGCCGCGTCCACGATCTCGGCGACGGTGGATTTAAGGCCGCGTCCGAGCAGGAGTCCGGCGTGGTGGCCGGCGGCGCGGGCGGAGGCGGCCAGGGAGAGGATGCCGAGGTGCTCGAACCACTCGGTCTGGACAAAGAGGACGCGGGCCATGAGTGAGCCGTGGTCCGCCCGGTCAGTCGAGCGGGGTGAAGGTGGCGAGGCATGCCTGGAACAGCGGTTCCCAGGTGCGGGCCGTGGCCTCCGGGCACACGGTGGTTATCATGAAGACCTTGGACTTGCCGCTGACGTAATAAATGTTCATGAGCACGGTGTTGGGCCCGGCCTGGAAGGTGGCCTCGGTACGGTAGGCGGCGGTCCCTCTGCCCAGCCGCGCCGTCCGGTTGCTCAGCACCGAGAAGCTGGGGATCATCTCCTTGACCTCTTTGTTCTTCTCCGCGATGAATTTCAGGAAGTCGCGGTCCATCCTGGCATCGCCCGGAATCTTGACCACGTCCACGATCACATAGGCCTGATAACCCCGGTCCGCGAACATCACCGCGAAGCGCGGGTTCTTCGCGTCCAGCCACCATTGCGCGGGAGGGCGGATGGAGAAGCCGTTGGCCTGGTCCTGGTGGACGTCGCCCAGGTATTTGGCCGCATCGGAGGCCCCGCGCGGGTATGAGGTCACCTGGGCCAGGAGCCCGCAAGGCGATCCGCCCGCCGCCATGGCCAGGCACAGGGCAATAAGGAGCTTCATGCAACGCTTCATGCTTTTCCCCTTTTCTCGTAAAACGAGATCACGGTGCGTCCGTACTCGCGCCGGGCCACGCGGGCCAGCGGGCCGAAGGACGCGCCCAGCTCGTGGTCCACGTCGTGCTCGGCCACCACGATGGCCTCATCCGTGAGAACGTCCAGGCCGGCCAGAAGTTCCAGCGCCTTCTTGGCCTCACCCGATGGATACGGCGGGTCCAGGAAAACCAGGTCGAAGCGTGAGCCCTCCGCGCCCAGCAGCCGGAGCGCAGGCGCCGCCCGCTTGTTCATCAGCCGGCAACGGTCGCCAAGGCCCATCAGCTCCAGGTTCTCGCGGATCACCCGGATCGAATCGCGCGACGAGTCCACGAACAGGGCCTGGCCCGCGCCCCGCGACAACGCCTCGATCCCCATGGCCCCGCTGCCCGAATAAAGATCGAGCACGACCGCGCCCGAGATGTCCAGCGGCAGGATGTCGAAAATCGCCGCCCGCACCCGGTCCGAGGTCGGACGCGTCTGGTTCCCCGTCCGGGTCTTCAGCCGCCGGCCCTTATTGTTGCCAGAAGTAACGCGCATGGCCGCTTTCCTACATTAATAAAGCTTATGCAAGAGGTCCGAGGTTGGGATATTAACCACAGATGAACACAGATGGACACAGATAAATCCGGAAATGAAAAATAATGAAATCCGTGTTCATCTGTGTTTATCCGTGGTTAAGATCATACGCCCAAGTTCCTGCAACTTCCGCAGCCCTCTACTTATTATTGTAGCCTCCGCCGGCTTTGGGCACAACCCGGATGAGAGTGATTCAGCGCGGGCTCAGCAATTCCAGGAGCCGCTTCCACAGCTCTTCCATCCCTTCGCCGGTCACGGCGGAGAAGATGACGATGCGGTCGGGCGCGATTCCCAGTGCCTGGCCCAGCTCGCGGAGCGGCTTCACGCGCCGGTTCCTGCTCAGCTTGTCGGCCTTGGTCGCAACCAGGAGCGGCGGGATGCCGTGGGAGGTGAGGAACCCGATCAGCTCCCGCTCCTCGGCCCCGGGAGTGCGTCTCAGGTCCATGATCAGGACCACCGCGCGCAACTCCTCCCTTGCGGCCAGGTACGACTCCACCATCCGCCGCCACCGCCGCCGCTCCTCTTTAGCCACCTTGGCGTAGCCGAACCCGGGCAGGTCCGCGAACATGTACTTGCCGTTGACGCGGAAGAAGTTGATGGACCGGGTCTGGCCGGGCGTCGAGCTGGTGCGCGCGAGCTTGTGGCGGCGCACGAGGGCGTTGATGAGCGACGACTTGCCCACGTTGGACCGGCCGGAAAACGCGGCCTCGGCGAGCCCCTCCCGCGGCCACTGCTCCGGACCGGCGGCGGAGAGGACAAATTCGGCGGACACGATCTTCATGTCCTCCACTATAAGCGGCGCCGCCGCCCCGGTCAATCCCTTTTCTTGGTCCCGCGCGATTTGACACCGCCGCCGCGCCACGTAAAATATTAATTCGGCCGGGACACGGCCGTGATCGCCGCGAGCGATTTATAAGAGGCGGGAAAAGAGCATGGACGATGGCAAGGGATGCGGGGACGCCCAAGCTGATGGCGCGCCATGATTTCAGCGCGTGCCGGAGTGGCCGGTTGAATGCTTAATGTCATCTGCAAGATCGCCTCGGACCTGATCAAGTTTCCCTCCACCTCCTCCCGGGCCCGTCCGCGCCGGGCCTGCATGGATTACATCGAGAATTTTTTCAAGGACGCGCAAGTTCCCTACACCATCTGGGAGCCGGGCGACGTGCGCAGCCTGGTGGTGAAGCTGGGGCCGGGCGACGAGCCGGTGGTCTGCCTGAACGGGCATTACGACGTGGTGGAGGGCCAGGCGTCGGGCTTCCGTCCCCGCCGGGAGGGCGACCGGCTTTACGGCCGGGGCGCCGCGGACATGAAGGCCGCGCTGGCGGCGATGATGGTGCTGGTGCGCGACCTGGCCCGGCGGCCGGACCCGCCCTCTTTGGCGCTGATGATCACGGGCGACGAAGAGACCGGGGGCGAACGGGGCGTGGGCCACATCCTGAAGCTCGGGTTCAAGTGCCGGTTTGCGGTGGTGGCCGAGCCCACGGGCCTGGCGGTTGCCAACCAGTCCAAGGGGGTGCTGGGGCTGGAGCTCACGGCGCGGGGCGCCGCCGCGCATTCGGCGCGGCCGTGGGAGGGCGACAACGCGATCTTTTCGTTCTTCCGCCAGTTCCCGGCGGTCTGGGAAATCTTCGGCGAGCCCGAGCCGCGCGCTTGGCGGACGACCATGGTCCCATCGGTGCTCACGGCGGGCGACGCCATGGGCCGCGTTCCGGAGCGGTGCGTGTGTCGTCTGGACATCCATTACGTGCCCATGGACCGGCCGGAGGACCTGGTGGAGAGGATCATGAAGGCCGCGCCGGAGCTCACGGTCAAGGTGGTGGAGCAGGGCGCGGTCTTTTACACCGACCCCGCCGACCCGTATCTGGTGCGGCTGCGCCAGAGCGCGGCGGAGGCCATGAAGCGCGACCCGGGCCTTTGCCGCAAGCACGCGGCCACCGACGCGCGGCATTTCACGGAGGCCGGGATCCCCGCGGCGGCCTTCGGTCCCGGCGGCGAGCACATCCACGGCTCCGGCGAATGGGTTGACCTGCGCCAGGTCGCGCAATTCTACAAGGTCATGGACAAGTTCATCGGCGACGCCGCGCTCATGTCGGCCGGCGGCGGCCTCCGCCCCTCCGCCCCCGGACCCGACGGCGACGCCCTTACCATCTGAGCCGGCCCCGCCCCGCCGCGCCATTTTATTGACCGCCCCCGCCTCATACCCTATAATCATCTCAGCCCTCGCGGCGTGAAGGAGGAAGAGCCATGCGGAAAACAGCCGGTTGGTGGACGCTCGCGGCCCTGATAATGGCCGTCGGCTGCGCCGACCATGCGGGCAGAGGAGTGAAGGGCAAGGAGCCGGCCCTGCGCGAGCGGGTGGATATGTACCACGAGCTGATCACCCTCCGCGATTACGACGCGGCCTCGCTCCTCATCAAGCGCGAGTACAGAAACGACTTCGTCTCCTATGCCCAGCGGATGCAAAGAGGTTATACCCTGGAGAGTTATTCCATCGTCAAGGTCGAGATGAACCCGGCCGGCAACCAGGCCGCAGTGGTGGTCTCACGCTCCTTTGTCGCCCCCGCCTCGGTCACGCTCCAGACCCAGGACTTCGTCATGCACTGGGAGCTGGGACCCGACGGGGGCTGGATGATCGCCTCGCCTCCCTACTGATATGGCCCATGACGACCTCATCATGGTGGTGGCCGGAGAGGCCTCGGCCGACGCTCACGCCGCCGCGCTGGTCACGGAGCTTGGGAAGCTCCGGCCCGGCCTCGAAGTCTACGGCGTGGGCGGCGCGGCGCTAAAGGCCCTGGGCGCCGACCTGATCCTGGACTTGAGCCGGGCGGGGGTGGTGGGCATTTCCGAGGCGCTGCCGGAGCTAAAGCGGTTTTACGGGGCCTATCGCTCCCTGGTAAGGAGTATAAAGGAGCGGGCCCCCCGGGGGGTGGTGCTGCTCGACCTTCCCGAGTTCAACCTGCTGCTGGCGCGGAAAATCCGGAAGGTCCGGCCCGAGACCAGGATCATTTACTACATCAGCCCGCAGGTCTGGGCCTGGCGGCCCGGCCGCGTAAGGAAGATCGCGGCCCGCGTTGACGCCATGCTCACGCTCTTCCCCTTCGAGGTGGAGTTTTATAAGGAGCGCGCGCCCGGATTTGACGTGGAGTTCGTGGGCCACCCGGTGCGCGACTCGGCCCGGCCCTCCTCAAGCGCCGGCGAGCTCCGGCGCGGGTTCGGGGTGGATTCCGCCGCCCCGGTGATCGCGCTGCTGCCCGGCAGCCGGCGGGCGGAGGTCGAGACGTACCTGCCGGTCATGGCGAAGGTGGTGGAGCGGGCCAAGGCGTCGCGCAAGGGCGCCGGGTTCCTGCTGGCCCAGGCCCCGACGCTGGACCAGGAGCTGATCCGGAGGAACCTGGGGAATGCGGGAGATGTCGTACGCATAATTTCCGGGCGCGCCTGCGACGTGCTGGCCGCGTCCGACCTCGCCCTGGTGGCCTCCGGAACGGCCACTCTGGAGGCCGCGGTGGTGGGCACGCCCATGATCGTGCTCGGCGCGGTGTCGTGGCTGACCTACGCCATCGTGAAGCCCATGGCCCTGGTGCCCAACTACAGCCTGCCCAACGTGGTCGCGGGCCGCGCCATCGTGCCGGAGCTGATCCAGCGCGAGATGAACCCGGAGCGGCTCGGCCGGGCCATGGACGAGCTCTTGGACCATCCGGAGCAGAGGGACCGCATGCGCTCGGAGCTCGGCAAGGTGAGGGACGCGCTGGGCGGGAGCGGGGCCTCGCGGCGGGCGGCCGAGGCCGTTTACCGCAGGTTGTGGGGCACGGAGACTTGAGGCCGCGGGAAAAGAGATTACATTTTCCCGGAGCCGCGCGGGCCGGCTTCCGGGTTCTGCAATCGCCCCCGCCGGTGTTCGCGCCCGGAAGGGCGCTCCCACTAAGCCTGGGTGGTGGAAGGAACGCGGGCGGGCAAAGTTGGAAAGGAGAGCTGATAAATGAAGCGTATGGCGAGCGTGGCTGTTCTGGCCCTGGCCCTGGGCATCATGTCCCCGGGCTGTTCCGTGTTTCAGAAGGCCAAGGAGTCGCTCACGAAGGCGGCGGAAGCGGGCCGTCCCGGCAGGTTAAACCTATCACAGCAAAGGAGCTCGAAGACGGTGATCAAGCAGTTGCCGAACGGATTGACGGTGGTGTCACAGGAGAGCTTTTCCGCGCCGGTGGTGGCGGTGCAGCTCTGGGTGAAGGTGGGGTCCGCCGATGAGACGGACAAGGAGGCGGGCATCTCCCACGTGATCGAGCACATGATGTTCAAGGGCACCAGGAACCGGGGCATGGGCCAAACGGCCAAGGACGTGGAGTCGCTGGGCGGCGACTTGAACGCCTTCACCAGCGACGACCACACGGTGTACCACATCACCATCGCCAGCCGCTACTTTGGCCAGGCCCTCGACATCCTCTCCGACCTGGTCACCAACCCGGTGTTCGACGAGGCCGAGTTCAACAAGGAGAAGGAGGTGATCCTCGAAGAGCTCCGCCGCGGCAACGACAACCCCCGCTCCCGCATCTACAAATACCTGTTCGCCAAGGCCTACACCGAGCACCCCTACCGCCGCCCGGTGATCGGGTTCGACCAGACCGTGCGCGGACTCACCCGCCAGGACATCGTGGACTATTACAAAAAATGGTACGTGCCCGGCCGCATGACCCTGGTCGTCTCCGGGAGCGTGGACTCCGGCGACGTGCTCAAGGCGGCCAAGACCTATCTGGGCCAAGTGCCCGCCGCGGCCGGACCCTCCGACGAGGACAGCCCGCGCGCGGTGTTCGAGCCGCCGCAGAAATCCGCGCGGGTGGACGTGCACCGGGAAGACGTGGCGGAGAGCTACATGTACCTCTGCTTCCACGTCCCGCCCTTCGCGGCGGAGGACATGGCGGCGCTGGACGTGCTCTCCGTGATCCTGGGCGGCGGCGAGACCTCGCGGCTCGCCTACCGCGTCCGGACCGAGCGCAGATTGGTCAATAAGATCTGGGCCTACTCCTTCACCCCCCGCGATCCCGGCCTGTTCCTGGTGGGATTTGACCTGAGCGAGAACAAGACCCAGGACGCGCTGGGCATGGTGCTCAAGGAGATATATCTCTTGAAGCACGAGCCGGTGGAGCAATGGGAGGTCGAGAAGGCCAAGCAGACCATCCTCACCAGCGAGATTTACTCGCGCGAGACCGTGGATGGACAGGCCCGCGAGATCGGATACAACTATACCCTCACCGGGTCCCCGGATTATACCCCAATATACCTCCAAAAAGTCCAGGCCCTGAACCCCGAGGAAATCAAGAGGGTCGCACGGAAATACCTGGTCAGCCGGAACCTCACCGCCGTGGGCATCTTCCCCGAAAAGAGCTCCGTTAAGGGCAAGCAAAAGCCCGTGGACGATTCCACCATCTATTGGGTCATCAAGGACGCCGAGGGCTGGGACCTGGACTACAAGCCCGGGTCCCTTGCCGAGGCCGAGCCGATCACGCCGCCGGAGGTCCCCGCTCCCCAGCCGCCGCCCTCCCGGGCCCCCAACGCCCCGGTGGCATCCGACCCGGTCAAGTACGACCTGGCCAATGGCATCCGCCTCATCATCCGCGAGAGCCACACCGTGCCGCTGGTGGCCCTGCGCGCCGCCTTCGAGGGCGGAGTGCGGCGGGAGACCAGCGACGACAACGGCATCAACAATTTCATCGCCCAGACCATGACCGAGGGAACGGCCCGCTTCTCGTCGTCGCAGATCCATTCCATGATCGAGGCCCGCGGCGCGAGCATCGAGGGGTTCGCCGGCCGCTCCTCCATCGGCATCACCCTGGAGTCGCCGAGCGCCTATTTCACTTCCTGCCTGCCCGTGCTCAACGAGGTGCTCAGGTATCCGACCTTTCCCGACGACGACGTGGAGCGCGTGCGCGGCATCATCCTTTCCAACATCCGGAGCCAGCTCGACCAGCCCCGCTCATTGGCCTTCCGCCTCTTCCAGTCGGAGCTGTTCCAGGACCACCCCTACGGGCTCGACCCGCTGGGGACCGAGAAAAGCGTGCCGGCCCTGACCCGCGATGACCTGATGGACTACTACCAGGGCTTCGCCGTGCCGGGCAACCTGGTTATCGCCGTGGTCGGCGACGTCAATGCCGCGGACCTCAAAAGGCGGATGGAGGACCTGTTCAGCGACTGGGTGGCGGAGCCTTATTCCCCGGAACCCGTCCCCCTCGAGCCGCCCCCGCCCACGGTGCGAGAGTCCGTTGAATGCAAGGACGTGAACCAGGCCAACATCGTCATCGGATTCCAGGGCACGCGCGTGACCTCGCCGGACCGCTACAGCCTCGAGGTCCTGAGCTCCGTGCTCTCCGGAATGTCCGGCCGGCTCTTCACCACCTTGCGCGGCGAGCAGAGCCTGGCCTACAGCGTTTACGCCTTCAGCCAGCCCGGCGTTGACCCCGGGACCTTCGGCGTCTACATCGGCACCGCCCCGGACAAGGAAACCGCATCCAAGGACGGAATCATGGTCCAGCTCGGCAAGGTGCGCGACGAGCCCATCTCCAAGGACGAGCTTGACCGCGCCCGGCGCGTCCTGATCGGCGATTACGAGATCCGGCTCCAGCATTACGCCACCCAGGCCGGACACTATGCCCTTGACGAGCTGCAGGGCATCGGCTACCAGGCCTCGCAGGAATACGCCTCGAAGATCGAGGCCGTGACCGCGGACGACGTGCGGGCCGCCGCCGACAAGTACATCAAGCCCAGTGCCTACGTCATGGCCGTGATCAAGCCATGCGGCGCCCAGGCCGCGGCCGGCGGCCAGACGCCGGGGACCGCCGTACCGGCGGCGGGGCTGGACAACTAAGCGGACCGCGCCGCTTTCCGGCCGGGCGGAAAAATATAATTTTCCCCTTGACATCAATTTGTAGCTGATGCCATAATAAGGGCATAATAGGCTAAATTGTGCAGGGCCGGATTGGCGGCCGGGGAGCGGGACCGAAAAACCGCTTTCCGGCCGGGGAAGTGCAAGAAGGAGGCATTAGTCAAGCCGGGCAAAAATTTTGATAGACTTATCGGATGATGGCTGACCAGAGGAAACCAGAACAGCGGGGACGGACCATCACCATCTGGGTGATGAAGGACGCTACCTCCGCGCCGGCGCAATTCATGCTCGAAGTGCGTTCGCTCAAAATCGCGGCCTCCATATTACTGCTCATCCCGCTCGTCCTGCTCGGCACCGGCATCCGCTGTGCCCTCTTGAGCAGCAGAAATCATGACCTCGCCCGCCTGTCTTCCCAGCGCCGGGCCTCCCAGCAGAAGCTCGACGCCATTCGCGCCCGCGTGGACTCCCTGGAGAATAATTTCACCACGAGCTGCCGCCGCACCGGCAACATCATCGCCGGCATGGAAAAAGACTTGAAGCACTGGCTCCCCGGCGGCGCCATCGGGGGCGGCGAGAATGAAGGTGATGCCCCCGCCCCGGCCAAGGCCGCCAAGCCGCTGGAGATGGACCAGTCCCAGATCGAGCAGGTCAACAACATTCAGCTCCGGCTCGCCCGCCTCGACAGGCAGATCCAATCCTATGAGCTCACGCTCCAGGATTTGGAGGACGTCTGGGACGACCGCAAAACCGTGTTCGCCGTCTTCCCCTCGATCTGGCCCCTTAACGGCGGGCGCATCACCTCCGGTTTCGGCGTGAGGGTCCATCCCATCACCCGCAAGCTCCAGAGGCATGAGGGAATAGACATCGCCGCCGATCCCGGGACCCCCATCTACGCCGTGGCGCCCGGAGTCGTGGTCAGCGCCGGCAGGACGAGCGGCTACGGCAACGCCGTGGAGATTGACCACGGCTACGGAATTTCCACTTACTACGCTCATGCCCGGGCCCTGTTCGTCAGGCCCGGACAGAGCGTGAAAAAAGGCCAGAAGATCGCCGAGGTAGGCAGCACCGGTTTTTCCACCGGACCCCATCTCCACTTCGAGGTCAGGATCAGGGGAATGCAGGTTGACCCCATGCAATACTTGAGCGTCTTCGCGCCCGGCCCCGATACCGGCGATCCCGCCGCGCCATGACCTCCCCACTTCGCCGATCCTGAAAACCCCAATAGAGAATTGACCGCCAAGACACCGAGCAGACCATGCAAAATGAAAATATTTCTTTTCTCCGTGTAATCTTGGCGCCTTTGGCGGTTCAATTACCGAACCGGTCCGGCCGGGAACCTTGACGCGGCGGCGGAGTCATATTATAAAGGTCTGGCCTCGCGCGGCAAGCCGCGCGGGGTCGAGGAGAAAAAATGCAGCCGGAAAAAAGTGGAAGGTTGGGGGCGGCGGCGGGCGCCGCGGTGATCGTGGCGATGGTCATGCTGGGTTTTCACCTGCTCACTCTCGCGCCGTTGGAAAGCAGCGCTTCGGACGGCCAGGAAGAGAAATTCCTGCCCATCGTTCCCAGTGACAACCCGGAGATGATGGCCGACCAGTACAAGAGCCACGATATTGTCAGGGTGGCCCGGTCGCTGGAACCGGATTACAAGAGGCTCCAGGAGGAATACGATAAACTCCCGCCCTTTAAAGCCCCGGCCGACCCGAGGCTGACGCCGGAGGAGTTGGACCGGTTTCTCAAGACTTATTATGACGCGGCCAAGGAGATTGGAGACTTCCGCCAGCGCAAGATCGGCAACAACCCGGGCATTTTCCGGATCCTGGCCATGGTTGGAATGATCCAGCCATTCTACGATGTGGTGACGCTGCGCAGCCAGGTGGCTAACGGGATGACCGAGGAGGAGTTCGTCTGGGTTAAGAAGGTGATCATGCAGGCCGCCCTCTATTGCGTCCAGTACAACCTGGACCATGAGAAGCCATCCCCGGAGGACCTGAAGCGGCTGACCGACCTGCGCGACCGGCTCTACATCGTGACCGGCGTCCGCGAACACCAGGAGGACTACTCCCTGGTTGACCACTGGGACCGGCTGCGTCTGGACCAGGTGCCGCGGACCAACATCGAGCTTTTCCTGGACAACTACCATCGGATCAATTACCCGAAGGTGCACTTTGACCGGCCCACCCCGGTGAACTTTGACAAGCAGGCCATTCTCGCCGCCGCCGCCGGAAACCCGCCCTGACCGAGCGCCTCAAACTTCCAGGCGCTTGCCCCGGTAGGCCTTCAGGTACTCCATGCAGTATTCGTCCCGGCCCAGGAGCGCCCGCCCGGTGATGGCCGCCGCCGCGAGCTTCGCGTCCAGCGGGTCAATAATGGCCGAATCCAGGCCGTGGGCCATGAGCATGGCCAGGAACACGCGGTTCACCAGGCGGCGGTTGGGCAGACCGAACGAGATGTTGGAAAGACCGCAGGTGGTCTTGAGCTCCGGCCATTGCTCCTTGATCCCCCGCAGCACCTCGATCACCAGCAGGCCCGAACCGTTGTCCGCCGACAGCGCCATCACCAGAGGGTCTATGTAAACGTCGGAAAGCGCGATCCCGTGACCCGACGCCGCCGCCACCACCCGAGCCACCACCCGCAGCCGGTCCGCCGCCGTCCGCGGAATGCCCGAGTCGTCCATGGCCAGCGCCACCACCCCCGCGCCGTACTCCTTGACCAGCGGAAGCATCCGCTCGTACTTGCTCTTTTCCATGCTGATCGAGTTCACGATCGCCTTCCCGTTTTGGTGCCGCTTCAGACCGGCCTCGATCACCTCCGGGCTCGCGCTGTCCAGGCACAAGGGCAGGGGGACCGAGCCCTGAACCACCTCGCACAGCCACACCATGTTCTCAAGCTCCTCCGCCGGAGAGGTCCCCCCATTCACGTCAATGTAATCCGCCCCCGCCCCCGCCTGCGCCGATGCCTCCTCCCGGATGAAGCCCTCGTCCCGCTTCAAGAGCGCCGCCTTGATCCCCTTCCGCGTCGCATTGATCCGTTCCCCGATAATCAACATCCCTGATCCCCCCTCATTGCATGTTTCGGCCCGGGCGCCAGCCGGGGCCGGTTCCAGATTAATATCTCGATACGGCGAAAACAAGTACGAGAGGGGGGCGGCGCGGCCCGCGGCGGCTGGATACGTCATCGCGCTGGCGAACGGGAGCGTTTCATAATACAATCTAACATTACGCGCCGGCCATGCCGTTAAGATCATGGTCCAATGTAAATGGCGCGGAAAGGGGTAATTCTCAATATGGTATTGGAGCGCATCAGGGAAGACATCCAGTCGGTTTTCGATAATGACCCGGCGGCGAAGAACCGCCTCGAGGTCGTGCTCACGTATCCGGGCCTGCACGCGCTGTGGTTCCACCGCCTGGCCCGTGCCCTGTACCGCCGGCGCCTGTTCACGACGGCCCGGCTGGTCTCGCACCTGGCCCGCTTCCTGACCGGGGTCGAGATCCATCCCGGCGCAACCATCGGCCACCGCGTGTTCATTGACCACGGCATGGGAGTGGTCATCGGCGAGACCGCGGAGATCGGAGACGACTGTCTGCTCTACAAGGGCGTGGTCCTGGGCGGGACCAGCAGCGAGAAGAAAAAGCGCCACCCCACCCTGGGACGATGCGTGGTCGTCGGCTCCAACGCCTGCATCCTGGGCGCCATCACCATCGGCGACGGCGCCCGCATCGGCTCCGGCTCCGTGGTGGTCAGGTCGGTCCCGCCCGGAGTCACCGTGGTCGGCATCCCCGGCAAGATCGTCCGCCAGAAGCAGCACGACGCGGGGCATGAGTCCGACGACCCGTTCCGCGACAAGCTCCAGCACGCCGACCTGCCCGACCCCCTGATCGAGGTCCTCGCCACCTGGATGAAGCTCCTGGAAAAATACGAGGACCGCCTCCAAAAGCTCGAGCAGAGCCACCAGATCATATCCGCAAACATGGTCCAGGCCTTTAAGCAGGACATCCTCGAGCTCGGGCTCAACCAGGACCCCGACAAAATCACCGACACTGCCGGCGAAAAATCCCGCTGCGAGGAGTCGAGCGAAAAAAAATGAAGCGCGGCAGCCCTCAGATCATCCGCGGAACGCGGACCCCCCGCCGCGCCATCGAAATAATCCTGCTCGCGGCCCTGGCCCTGCCCCCCGCGCTTGCCTTGACGGGGAGCGG
The DNA here is from genome assembly GCA_035527835.1 of bacterium. Taxonomy (GTDB): domain Bacteria; phylum RBG-13-61-14; class RBG-13-61-14; order RBG-13-61-14; family DATKZS01; genus DATKZS01. Next base: position 30,530 of record DATKZS010000001.1, on the reverse strand, counting down.
CGCGAATCCGCCGCCGCTCGTCCGCGTCAAGATCGGCGACCTGGCCTCGTCCCTGGAAATCTCCGGCCCCGGCCTCGCCCTCGAGTCCGCCGGCAAGCTCCGCCGCGGCGATGATTTTTCCGTGGTCTGGGACGGCGGGTCCGCGCGGGTGGACGGGAAGAAGGCGGCCCTGCCCATTTCCGTCTCCGGCGGCACGTTCATCTCCGTTGACGGCGTGCAATATCGGGGCCGGGTCCGGATCATCGCCTCCTCCGTGCCCCTGGTCGTGAACCTGGTGGACGTGGAATCGTACGCCGCGGGCGTGATCAACCAGGAGATTGATTCGCGCTGGCCCCAGGCCGCGTTGGACGCGCAGGTCATCCTGGCCCGCACCTATGCGCTGGCGCGGCGGGAGGAGCGGCGCGGCGAGCTCTTTGACCTGGACCGCACCGTGAACGACCAGGTCTATGGCGGGGCCGCGGCGGAGGACGACCTGGCCTGGGCCGCCGTCAACCGCACTCGCGGCCTGGTCCTGACTTATGGCAACGAGCTGGCCGCGGGCTTATATCATTCCTGCTGCGGGGGCCGCACGGCGTTCCCCAGCGAGGTCTGGGGCGGCCAGGACCGGCCGTATCAGAAATCCGTGGAGTGCATTTATTGCGAAGACGCGCCGCGCTACTTCTGGAGATTCCCCGAAAAAGGGAGCCTGGACAGCGCCGAGCTTTCCGCCATGCTCGGGCTCAAGGGCGCCGTCACCGGCCTCACCGTCCTCTCCCGCACCCGGAGCGGACGCGCCGCGAGCGTACTGGCCGAGGCCCGGACGGGAAACGCCGAGTTCACGGGCCAGGAGTTCCGAAAGCGCATGGGCTACGATAAAATCTGGTCCACCGCGTTCCAGGTGGAGAAGGACGGGACCGGCTTCGTGTTCCGCGGCTCCGGCTCCGGACACGGCGCGGGCCTGTGCCAATGGGGCGCGTGCGGCATGGCCCAGGCCGGGTTTTCATCCGCCAGGATTCTGGGGTATTATTTTCCGGGCGCCGTCGTGCGGAGCTATGATCGGCTGGGGTTGAAATAGCAGAGGCCCGAGTTGACTTGAGGTGACCGAACCTGAGGACACTTTGATTTATCAGGAGGCCATGACATGACCGGGAAGGAAAAGAAGGACTACAAGGCCGAGTACGAAAAGCTCAAGGCCGAGTTCGAGATGCTGGCCGAGGCCAACACCGCCCTCAACGAGCGTGTGCTCGAGCTCTATACCCTCTACAACATCAGCCGCACCCTGAGTATGTCGCTCCAGGTGAACGAGCTGTTCGAACTGACCATGAACCTCTTGAACCAGAGCCTGGAGCTCGACCAGTACTGCCTCATGCTCTACGACGAAAAGTCGGAGAAGCTGGTGATCCAGGCCAGCCACGGGCTCGGCGAGGACATCACCGCCAAGGGCGAGAGCTGCGTCGAGAACGGAGTGTCCTGGAAGGTCGCGTCCTCCGGAAACCACGTGCTCATTGACGACATCTCCAAGGAGGAAAATTTTTTCTACTACCCGGACTCCGGGATCACCAAGGGCAGCTTCCTCGGCGTCCCCCTGCTCAAGCGCGACGGCAAGGCCATCGGCGTGCTCAACGCCCACAAGCCGTTTCCCTTCGGCTTCAAGGAAAAGGACGTGCGCCTGTTCAAGGGCGTGGCCGAGCAGGTGGCCGTCGCCATCGAAAACGCCATCACCTTCCAGCTCACCCGCGAGATGGTGCACCGCGACGAGCTCACCGGCCTGTACAACCGCCGCTACTTCTTCGAGCGGCTCGAGCGCGAGGTCTACCGCACCACCCGCTATAGCCACCCTCTCTCCATGCTCATGATTGACATTGACCACTTCAAGCATTTCAACGACACCTTCGGCCACCTCCGCGGCGACAAGGCGCTCAGCAAGCTGGCCAAGGTCCTGGAAGACAGCCTGCGCAAGGCCGACATCCTCGCCCGCTACGGCGGAGAGGAGTTCCTGGTCATGCTCCCGGAAACCTGCAAGGACAGCGCCGCCCTGGTCGGCGAAAAGCTCCGCAAATGCGTCGCCGAGGTCAACTTCAACGAGGACGCGCCCAATCTCCCGCGCGCCGGATTCTCCATCACCGTGGGTGTGGCCGCCATGCCCGACGACACCACCGATGCCCTCCAGCTCCTCGACCTCGCCGACAAGGCCCTCTACTTCGGCAAGGCCAAGGGAAGGAACCAGGTCTGCACCAAGGTACCCAATGACAAGCCCCAGGGAACCTCTTGATGCGCCTCGAGGACTTTGATTACCAACTCCCCCAGGACCGCATCGCCCAGCATCCCCTGACCCCGCGCGACAGCTCCCGACTCCTCGTCATCAGCCGGAAAACCGGCAGCCTGGACCAGGCCTTGTTCCGCGACCTGCCCCGCTTCCTCCAGCCCGGAGACCTCATCGTGGTCAACGACACCAGGGTCAAGCCGCTCCGCCTGGCCGGCCACAAGCCCACCGGCGCCCGCGCCGAGATCACCCTGGTCAAGCGCCTCGCCTCCGGTCAATGGGAGTGCCTGATCAAGTCCCGCAATTTAAAGCCCGGCGCCGTCATCAATCTGGATAGCGGGCTCAGCGCCGAGATTGTTGGCGGGTCCGAGTCCCTGGTCCGCATCACGGCCGAGGAGGGCGCTCCGCTGTGGATCGTGAAATTCAGCGGCGCGGACCTGGAAGAGGCGCTGCGAACATCCGGCCTGCCTCCCTTGCCGCCCTACATCCGGCGCGTGCCCGGCCAGGACGCCGGAGAAGACCGCGAGCGCTACCAGACCGTGTACGCCCGACAGGGCGCGGCCGCGGCCGCGCCGACCGCCGGCCTCCACTTCACGCCCGGGCTGCTGGACGCCCTGCGCGAGCGGGGAGTGGAGACCGCCGGCCTCCGGCTCGACGTGAGCTACGGCAGCTTCGCCCCCGTGCGCGTCCGGAATATCGAGGACCACGTCATGCACCCGGAGCCGTTCGAGCTGCCCGAGGATACGGCGCTGGCCGTCGCCCGGGCCCGCGAGCGCGGCGGACGGGTGGTCGCCGTCGGCACCACCGTGGTCAGGGTTCTTGAACACTGCGCCGCCGATGCCCGCACGGTCCGGCCGGCCGCCGGCGAGACCGGCCTGTTCATTTTCCCCGGCTTCTCGTTTAAAGTGGTGGACGCCATGATCACCAACTTCCACATGCCCAGGTCCACGCTCCTCATGCTGGTCTCCGCATTCGCCGGCCGCGAGCTGATCATGAAGGCGTATCAATACGCGCTCGACAGCGGCTTTCGGTTCCTGAGCTACGGAGACGCCACGCTGATTTTATGATATGCCGGCAAGAAAAAAATAAGCGGTGTTATGGGGCCTGCCATTTTGGGAAACATGAAGATTTCTTTGACAGGATTAACAGGATTTGCAGGATTACCGGAGATGGGCTGCTTGCTTTTCTTCTTCATCCAGTAAATCCCGTTAATCCCGTCAAAAAAATCTTGCATCCGAAAAGAAACATTAATAATGCAACGACCCATTCAATTCAGCGTCATCACCTCCTCCGGCTCCGCCCGCGCCGGCCGGCTGCTTACGCCGCACGGGGCGGTGGAGACTCCGGTGTTCATGGCGGTGGGCACGCAGGGCACGGTCAAGGCGATGCTGCCCGAGGACCTGGTGGCGGCCGGGACCAGCATGGTATTGGCCAACACCTATCATCTCTATCTGCGTCCCGGCGTGGACCTGATCGCGGAGCTGGGCGGGCTGCACCGCTTCATGAACTGGCACGGTCCCATCCTCACCGACTCCGGCGGCTTCCAGGTCTACTCGCTCGCCGACCTGCGCGAGGTCCGGGACGATGGCGTGCTCTTCCGCTCGCACCTGGACGGGTCCGAGCATTTCTTCACGCCCGAACTGGTGATCCGTGCGCAGGAGAAGCTAGGCTCGGACGTTGCGATGGTGCTGGACGAATGCCCCAAGCTCCCGTCTCCGCACGAGGCCATCGCCCGGGCCGTGGAGCGGACCGTCTGCTGGGCCGGGCAAAGCAGGGAAGCGGCGCGGCGGCCGGACCAGGCGGTGTTCGCCATCGTGCAGGGCGGCCTGGACCAAGAGCTCCGGGAGGACTGCGCCAAGCGGCTCACGGCTCTGGACTTCCCGGGCTATGCCATCGGCGGGCTCTCGGTAGGAGAGTCCAGGGAAGACCGCATCCGGACGCTGGAGCACACGCTGCCGCGGCTTCCCGAGGACCGGCCGCGCTACCTGATGGGCGTGGGCGCGCCGGAGGACCTGGTGGAGGCCGTGGCCCGAGGGGCGGACATGTTCGACTGCGTGATGCCGACCCGGAACGCCCGGAACGGTAATCTCATGACCGCAAGCGGCCGGCTGGTCATCAAGAACGCCCGCTACGCCCGTGACCCGCTGCCGGTGGAGCCGGGCTGCGACTGCTACACCTGCCGCAATTATTCGCGCGCCTACCTCCGCCATTTGTACGTGGCGCGCGAGATTCTCTCTTCAAAGTTGAACACCATCCACAATTTGCGTTATATTAATACGCTAATGTCCAGGATGCGCGAGGCCGTCCGGGGCGGTGTTTTTGATGGCTTCCGCGACGAATTTTACCGGCGGCGCCGGGACGAAGCGCCGGATGAAGAGGAGGAGTGAATGACGCATTGGATCTCGATCCTGGGGCTGGTGGCCATGGCCCCCCCGGGACAGGGCGACAACGGACCGGCCGGGCTGCTCGGCAGCCCCTTCGCCATGATCATCATCATCGGCGTGATGTTCTATTTCATCCTCTACATGCCGGAGAAGAAGCGCAAGCAGCAGCGGGAGAAAATGCTTAAAAGCCTGGATCGAGGCGACGAGGTCATCACCACCGGCGGCATCTACGGCAAGATCACGGCGCTCACCGACAAGAACGTGACCCTGGAGATCGCGCCCAACGTCCGCATCAAGGTGGCGCGCCAGTTCGTGAGCGGCACCGCCAAGGAGGGCGCCGAGAGCGATGACAAGAGCAAGACCTCGGACAAGCCCGACAAGAAAGGCAAGAAAGACAAGGACAATTAGTGTTGCGTTTTTAAAATTGTGGCGCGGGCGTCTCGCCTGCAACTTCCGGGATATGCAGGCTGGAGGCCCGCGCCACAACAGGCGGAGGATGCTCATTAAGGCAATGCATATCTAGAGGAGCGGGGAATGGAAAGAAATTTGTTGTATCGGATCATCCTGGTGGCCGCGGTGCTGGTGGTATCGCTCTTGGCGCTGGTGCCGACCACTCTCTACGACTACCGGGCGAACAAGAGCAAGCTGCCCCAGTGGTGGACGGAATCGGCGCTGGCGCGGGTGCTGCCGCAGAACAACCTGACGCTGGGCCTGGACCTGCAAGGGGGCATGGACCTGGTGGTGAGCGTGGACGTGAACGAGGCCGTGGTCAACGAGCTGCGCAACAGAAAGGACAGCATCGAGGAGTATTTCCGCAAGGAAAACATCCCCGTCAACAAGATCGAGCTGGACCCGGCCAGGAAGCGCATCCTGATTGACTATCCCAGCGCCGACGCCATGCGCCAGGGCGAGACCTACATCCAGAAGTATTTCCAGGACCTGGTGATCGTCGAGGGCCGCGATAGCTTGCAGCCGTACTACGGAATGCGCGACTCGGCCCAGGCCACGCTCCTTAAACACACCATTCAACAGGTGCGCAACGTTCTGGCCCGACGCATGGACCAGTTCGGACTAAAGGAGCCGGAGATCGTGGTGCAGGGAAACAACCAGATCCGGCTCCAGCTCCCCGGCATCAGCGACCGCAAGAGGATCATCGTGCTCATCAAGCGCTCGGCCAAGCTCGAATTCGCCCTGGTCCAGGCCCTCGGCAAGAGCAGGGTTGCGATGGACGCCGAGAACAAGGGCGCCGCGCCCGCCGGCATGACCCTCGCCGCCTGGACCGACCCCAATGACGATACCAATAAGCTGGAATGCTATTTTCCGGACAGCGTCGGCGTCAAGGCCGGGCCGGTGCCCGCCAACCGCCGCCTCGTCCTCGGGGTCGAGAAGACCGGAGCGGAAAACCGCGACTCCTGCTACCTGCTCATGGAGGACCAGGTGATCAGCGGCAAGGAGCTCAAGGACGCGAGGCCGGGCTACGATCCCGAGCAGTTCCAGGCCTCCGTGGTCAACTTCGAGTGGAACATGTCCGCGGCCCAGCGATTCTCCAAGCTCACCGGCGACCACGTGGGCGAGCCGCTCGCCATCGTGCTGGAGGGACAGGTCGTGTCCGCCCCGGTGATCCGCTCCAAGATTTTCAACCGCGGCCAGATCTCCGGCGGCTTTACCGCGGAGGAGGCCACCGACCTCAGCAACGTGCTCCGCTCCGGAGCGCTCGACGTCAACGTCAAGATCGAGGAAGAGCGCTCGGTCGGCGCCAGCCTCGGCGCCGACTCCATCCACAAGGGCGAGGTCGCCCTGGTATGGGGATCGGTCACCGTCATCCTCTTCATGATGGTCTATTACTCCCTGGGCGGAATCATCGCCAACGTCGCCCTGGCCCTCAACGTCGTCCTCATCCTGGCCATCTTGAGCCTCTTCGGCGCCACCCTCACCCTGCCCGGACTCGCCGGCATCGTCCTTACCATCGGCATGGCCGTGGACGCCAACGTCCTCATCTTCGAGCGCGTCCGCGAGGAGCTCCGCACCGGAAAGACACCAATGGCATCCATTGACGCCGGATACGCCAAGGCCTTCTGGACCATTTTCGACTCCAACATCACCACCCTGATCGCCGCCCTCGTCCTCCTCCAATGGGGGACCGGGCCGATCAAGGGATTCGCCATCACCCTGGCCATCGGCATCACCTCCAGCATGTTCACCGCCATCGTGGTCACCCGCATGATCTATGACCTGCTCTTCCTGATCCAGAAGAAGCACACCATATCCATCGGGATCAAGCTGGCCCCCGCCGCAAGCGGCGGCAGAAGCGGTAAAGGTTGAGGGAGTAGTAACAATGGAACTTATTAAACCGGGCACAAAAATCAACTTCATCGGCTACATGCTCCACGCGGTGGGCATCTCCGGGCTGGCCATCCTGATCTCCCTGATCGGCATCCTGGTCTGGCCCGGGCCCAACTGGGGAATTGACTTCGCCGGCGGCGCCGAGATGCAGGTCTCATTCAACAAGCCCATTGAGATGGGGCGGTTGCGCTCGGCCGTCGAGTCGCTGGGCCTGGGCGAGGTCAAGGTCCAGCGCTGGATGGAGATCGGAGAAGACGAGAGCAACAAGTACCTGATCCGCATGGAAGAGCTCGCCGTGGATGAAGCGGAAATGGAGAGCAACCCCGAGCCGCGGGCCGGAGACACCGCGGGCGCGGCCGAGTCCGGCGCCAGCGGCAAGAGCGCCTCCATGGTCGAGGCCAAGCTCGCCGAGGTCTTCGGGCAAGGCAGCTTCGAGGTCATGAAGACCGACTTCGTGGGGCCGCGCGTGGGCAAGGAGCTCCGCAACAAGGGCTTCCTCTCCCTCTTCGTCGCCAACTTCCTGATCCTCATCTACATCACGCTCCGCTTCGAGTTCCGCTTCGCCGTCGGCGCCGTCATCGCCCTGGTCCATGACGTCACCATCACCCTGGGCGCCATCATCTGGACCCACCGCGAGGTCAATCTCACAACCATCGCCGCCCTGCTCACCATCATCGGATACTCATTGAACGACACCATCGTGATCTATGACCGCATCCGCGAGAACCAGCGCAAGATGCGACGCCTCACCTTCGGCGAGATCATCAACGTTTCGATCAACGAGACCCTGTCCCGAACCATCCTGACCTCATTCACCGTCTTCATCGTCGTCCTCTTCCTCTTCCTGCTCGGAGGAGGAGTCATCAACGACTTCGCATTCGCCATGCTGGTCGGTGTAGTCGTCGGGTCCTATTCAACCATCTACGTCGCCAGCGCCTTCGTGGTCTGGCTCGAAAGCCTGCGCGCCAAGAAACGAACGGTCGCGCCGGAAACCAAATAAGCAAAGGGCGGCCTCCGGGCCGCCCTTTTTACAGGAGAACATTCATGACCTGGCTCGGCGTACTCTCCATCATCGGACTGGTGTTCTTCTTCCTCATCATGGCCCTGGCCCTGCTCTCCATCGTCATCGGCATCCCCGGCACCTGGATCATACTGGCCGAGGCCCTGGTCTATGCCTTGATCACCCATTTCGATCAGGGCATCGGATGGTATGACCTCCTCGCCCTCCTTATCATGGCCGGCGCCGGCGAGCTCGCCGAGTTCATCCTCACCGCCTACGGCGCCCAGAAATACGGCGCCTCCAAAAAGGCCATCGCCGGAGCGCTCGCCGGAGGCCTCATCGGCGCCATCCTCGTCAACATGGCAATCCCCATCATCGGCGCCCTCATCGGCGCCTTCCTCGGCGTTTACCTCGGCGCATTCCTCATCACCTACTACCTGGAAAAAGACCTGACCAAGTCTCGACAGGCAGGCATCGGCGCCTTCATGGGCCGACTCGGCGCCGTCCTGGTCAAAGGCACCATGGGAGTCGCCATGGCGGCGGTCATCATCACGCAAATTTTTTAATGAGCTGAATTTGAGAGGGTAATGAAACCAAGGGAAAGAGTGCTGGCGGCGCTTGACCACCGGGAGCCGGACGTGGCGCCGATTGATTTCGGGGGCCATCGGTCGTCGGGGATCAACGCCATGGCTTATGGCCGGCTGAAGAAGGCGCTGGGCATCACGAGCGGACACGTGTACGTGTATGACATGGTGCAGCAGCTCGCGATCGTGGAGCCTGCGGTGCTGGACGCGTTCGGGGTGGATTGCATCGAGCTGGGGCGCGGGTTCATGCAAGATGACGCGGAATGGCAGGACTGGACCCTTCCCGACGGCACGGCCTGCAAGATTCCCGGATACGTGCATCTGGAGAGGCGCGGCGGCGACACGTTCCTGAAAGCGGAGGATGGCCGGGACCTGTCGGTGCAAAAGGCGGGCAGCGTTTTCTTCGAGCAGGTTTTCTGGCCCATGGCCGGCCGGGCCTTCGAGCCCGGGGCCTTCGAGGACCTGCCGGAAATTTTTAACAAGTCCATGTGGACGGGCATCCCCGCGCCGGGCGCCCACTTCGCGCTTGATGATGCCGGGCTCGCCCGCCTGGCCGCCGGCGCCCGGGCGCTGCGCGAGTCCAGCGACCGCGCCATCATCGGCCTGTTCGGCGGCAACATGTTCGAGGCCCCGCAGTTCCTCTTCGGCATGGACAAGTACTTCACCTACATGGCGCTCTACCCGGAGGCCTGCGACCGGCTGTCCGAGGTGTTATACGAGATGTACGCGGCCAACCTGGAAAAGTGGATGGCCGCGGTCGGGCCGTACCTAGACGTGGTGCTGTTCGGCGACGACCTGGGCGGCCAGAACGGGCCGCTCATCTCGAAGGCCATGTACCGCCGCTATTACAAGCCGTACCACCAAAAGCTGTGGCGTCGGGCCAAGCAGCTCGCGGACGTGAAGGTGCTGCTCCATTCGTGCGGCGGCATCGAGCCGCTGCTCGACGACCTGATCGAGGCCGGGGTGGACGCGGTGAACCCGGTCCAGATAAGCTGCAAGGGCATGGACCCGCGCGCGCTCAAGGACAAGTACGGCGACAGGCTCACGCTCTGGGGCGGCGGCTGCGACACCCACGCGGTCCTGCCCGGCGGCGACCCGGCCGCGGTCCGTGCGCACGTGAAAAAACAGGTGGAGATTCTCGCGCCCGGCGGCGGGTTCGTGTTCCAGCAGGTGCACAACATCATGAGCGAGGTCCAGCCCGCGAACATCATCGCCATGTTCGAGGCCGTGCGGAACGGGTGACGAGCGCCATGGCCCTGCTCGACGTCATCGTCATCGCGCTTTATTTCGCCGTGGTCATCGGCGCCGGCGTTTACTTTTCCAAGAAGGCCTCCCGCGACCTGCGCTCTTATTTCCTGGGCGACAAAAAGATGCACTGGCTGGTGCTGGCCATGTCGGGCGCGGTGTCGAACTTCGACGTTACCGGGACCATGTGGATGGTGTCGGTGCTGTATTTGCTGGGCATGAAGTCGTGGTGGCACCATTGGATGTGGGGCGTGATGCTGCCGGCGTTCGGGCTGGCTTACATGGCCAAGTGGGTGCGCAAGTCGGGCGTGATCACCGGCGCGGAATGGATGAAGACGCGGTTCGGGGAGGATGGCGGGGGCAAGGCCGCGCGGGCCATGTACGCGGTCATGGCGGTCATCACCTGCACCAGCTTCATCGGCTACGCCTTCCAGGGCATCGGCAAGTTCGCCACCGTTTACATTCCGCTCGAGCTGCTGGCCGATTGGTCGCCCGTCATCAAGCCGCTGGTCACCACCTATCAGCCCAAGACGCTCGCCGTGCTCGTCCTCGGCATCACCACATTATACGTCATCATGGGCGGACTGTTCGGCGTGGTCGTCACCGACGTGATCCAGACGGTGGTGCTGACGCTGGCGGGAATACTGATCGTGGGCATCGCGTTCGTAAAAGTCACTCCCGAGGTGGCCGCGCAAGTCGCGCCATCGAGCTGGTCGTCATGGCTGCCGGTGTGGCGCATCCCCGAGTTCCACGGCACGCCCAACGCTTCTTACGAGATGTTCGGGCTGCTCACCATCGTCTGGGTGATCAAGGGCCTGTTCCTGAACGCGGGCGGGCCGGGCCAGCTCTACGACTTCCAGCGCTACCTGGCGGCGCGGAGTCCGGCGGACGCGTCCAAGCTGGCGGCGGCGTGGCCGTTTTTTCTGGTGGTGCGGTGGGCCATGGTGGCGGCGATCGTGATGCTGGCGCTGGCCGGGGTAGGGCAGGTCAGCGACCCGGAGATGGTGATGCCGGCGGTGCTGCGCGAGTACCTGCCCGCCGGGCTTCGGGGCCTGGTCATCGCGGGCCTGCTCGCGGCCTTCATGTCCACCTTCAGCTCCACCGCCAACAGCGGCGCGTCGTACATTATCAAGGACATCTGGCAGCCGCTGTTCGGCAAAACCTCGGACGAGCGCTCGCTGGTCCGGATGAGCTACCTGGCCACCGCCGCGATCGTGGTCGCGGGCATGGTGGTGGGCTGGTTCGCGGACAGCATCGCCTCGATCTGGGGCTGGATCATGATGGCGCTCGGCGCCGCCGTGATCGTGCCCAACCTGCTGCGTTGGTACTGGTGGCGGATCAACGGATGGGGCTACGCCACCGGCATGGCCGCCGGCATCCTGCTCTCCATCCTGCCGCTCGTCCGGCCCGGGCTCCCGGTGTACCTGACCTTCCCCGTGATCTGCGCGGGATCGCTCCTCGCGGTGGTCGCGGCGTCGTATCTCACCGAGCCTACCGACCGCGCGACGCTGAAGTCGTTTTACGCCGAGGTGCGTCCGTTCGGGGCGTGGGGGAAAATCAGCCGGGACGTAGCGGCCGTGCCCGATGGCGGACGCGGCGGCGAATCCGGCGGCGAGGCGTGGCGGCCCGTGCTCAACACCCTGATCGCGGTCGCCGGCATCACCGGCCTCTACCTCGCGCCCATGTACCTGGTCGGCCACTGGTACCTCCAGACCTCGGCCTGGCTCTTCGTATCCGTTACCTCCGCCGTCATTTTGTATTACACTTGGTACCGACGGCTCGGCGAAGATTGAAGCCGCGCTCTTCAATAATAGATGCTATCCATGAAATGGCGAATCCATAAACAGGACAAGGAGCGGGTGGCTGAGCTGGCCCGCGCTTTGAACGTGTCTCCGGTGGTGGCCTGGGTGCTGTTGAACCGGGGCATCGAGGAGGGGGAGGCGGGGAGGGCGTTTCTGCACCCGGAGCTCGGGGGCCTGGAGCCGCGGGAGCCGATGGCGGACATGGATAAGGCGGTGGCGAGGATCGCGCTGGCGCTGGAGCGGAAGGAGACCATCGGCGTTCACGGCGACTATGACGTGGACGGCATCACGGGCGCGGCGCTGCTGATCCGTTTTTTCAGGGCACTGGGCGCGAGCGTGGTCTGGCACATCCCGCACCGGCAGCGGGAGGGCTACGGGATGAAGCCGCTGGGGGTGGACGCTCTGGCGGACCAGGGTGCCTCTCTGATCGTTACCGTGGACTGCGGGGTGAGCGACCGCGAGGCCATCGTGCGCGCCAATGAGCTCAAGATTGACGTGGTCGTGGTGGACCACCACCAGGTTCCGGACGAGCTGCCGCCGGCCATCGCCATCCTTAACCACAACCGTCCCGACTGCCCGTTCCAGGGGGAGGACATCTCGGGCGTGGGCACGGCGTTTTACCTGGCCGCGGGCGTGCGCGCGCACCTGCGCGAGACGGGCAAGCTCAAGGACAACGGCCCGCACCTGGGCGAGCTCCTGGACCTGGTGGCGCTGGGCACGGTGGCGGACGTGGTGCCCATGACCGGCAAGAACCGCCTGCTCGTGCACTTCGGGTTGAAGGAGCTGAACGCGGGCCGGCGGCCGGGCCTGATCCAGCTCCGCCGGGTGGCCGGCATCCTGGACCGGCCGGTGGGCGTGGGCCAGCTCGCGTTCCAGCTCGCGCCGCGATTGAACGCCGCCGGCCGCCTCGACAGCGGCGAGCCGAGCTTGAAGCTCCTGCTGGCCGACGACGAAAAGGAGGCCGGACTGCTGGCGGAGGAGCTGGAAAAAATGAACCGCACCCGCCGCGACGTGGAGGGGCGGATCATGGCCGAGGCCATGGCCCAGATCGAGTCGAGCCCGGGCATGGAGAGCGCGCCCGCCATCGTGGCCTTTGGACAGGGCTGGCACATCGGCGTGATCGGGATCGTGGCCGGAAGGATCACGGAAAATTTCTTCCGCCCCTCCGCCGTCATCGGCGTCCACCAGGGAATGGGCAAGGGCTCGCTGCGCAGCGTGCCCGGCATTAACATCTTCAAGGCGCTCTGCCGCTTGTCCCACCTGCTCGAGACCTTCGGCGGCCATCCCCAGGCCGCGGGCATCTCCATCAAGGAGCAGAACATCCCCGCCTTCGTCACGGCCCTTATCGAGGCCGTGGCCGCGGAGTCGCCCGATCACAATTTCGAGCCCGCGCTCAATCTGGACGCGGAGTGGCCCATCGCCCGCTGCGACCGCCGCCTCATTGACGACCTCGCCTGCCTGAAGCCCCACGGCATCGGCAACCCGGAGCCGGTCTTCTGCGCCCGCGGCGTCCTGGTCAAGTGGGCGAGAGAGGCCAGGAACAACACGCTGATGATGGGCGTGCAGGAGAACAACCTGACCCTGCCCGCGGTCGGCTTCCGGCTGGGACACCGCATCCCCGAGCCGGGCAACCGCCTCGACCTCGCTTATACCCCCATCCTGGACAGCTATCAGGGACAGGAGAGCCTCAAGCTCCGGGTCAAGGACTTCCAGGTCATCGGCTGAAGCCTGGCCGCGGAAGTGATTCAACAGCGCGGACCGCGGGGCCAGGACTGCCCGGGGCCCCTCGCCCGGTCCCCCTTTCCCGGTTTGCCCGCGGCGCCAGGATCAGCGAGATCCTGCTCACCGAGATCCCCGACGGCGCGGGCCCCAACAAGATGGACCTCATGGCCGCAATGCCCGGCATTCCCGACGAGCCGGGGGAATCCGTGATGGCCAAGAAAGAGGGGGCGGAACGCCAAAGCCGTTAAAGGAGCGGGGGCCATTGACAGGCGTCCTGTTCTTTGCTTAACATATTACCTGATTGCTCATCGAGCCGCGCGCTTCAAGAGTCCTCGATTCAAGCGATCACAATCGCGCCGGGAGTAAAGGAACCATGAGAGCATACGCGTTGTCCAGGCACGTCCGGATCATTTTATTGATTGTACTCTCCACCCTCGCCACGCCCGGCTGCGAAAAAATCAGGAAGATCTTCGTGAAGCGCGCACCGGAGGGCATGACCCGCCGGTCTTTTACCATTCCCCTCAACGGCTATGAAAACACGGTGGACGTCGAAGCCCCGCAGCCGGACCTCATGCTCTTTATCTCCGGAATCCCCGGGATTTTGCAGGAACGGCTCATGATCATCAAGCAAGGGGTCGAACCGAAAGGATGACCCGGGAGGAATACCATGACTAAAACCGCGCCCGCCACCCGCTGTCTGATTATGGCCCTGGCCGCCGGCCTGGCCCTCATGGCCTGCCAGCCGCAAAAGAAGCCGCTCTCGCCCGGGACCCCGAAGGCGGCCGGACAGAATTCCTTCCCCATTCCCGTGTACACCTATGAAACGACCTTCGTGGTCAACACCTCTCCGGACAAGCTCCAGGATTATTTCGCCCGCGACCTCTCCTGGGTCGAAAAAACCTCTTCCAGCTTGCGCATCGAGCTGCCCGACTTCCGGCCCGGAATGGATTTGACCAGCGTGGGCCAGGTGGTGGACTTCAACATCAGGATCATGGGCATCAAGTTCCCCTGCCAGCTCATCACCCTGAAGTACCTGCCGGACCGCGAGCTCTGGACCATGATCTACACCAGGGGCTCATGGCTTCTGTTCCGCTACGAGTTCGCGGCCGTGCCGGAAGGGACCAGGCTCAAGCTCCGGATCATGGGCCAGCCTTCGCCTTCCCTGGACGCGACCCTGGAGGTTTTTCCGCTGGCCCGACAGGTGGCGGCCAGGATTGATCAGATCGGGACTTTCTTCCAATCCGAGTTCGATCCCGATCTCCCGGCCCGGAGCCGCCCCGGAAAAGAACTGCGCGGAGAGTTGGCGCGGGGATTTCTGCAGGGCTACGAGTCCTCCGTCCCGGTGGACGCGCCGCCGCGCGAGGTCATGCGCTGGATCGGAGAGGGCGGCCGTTTGCGCGGGCTCTTCCCGAACCTGAGGTTCGAGGGCCAATGCGCGCAAGACAAACAACGGCTCTGGTCCCGGTCCGGCGAGCTGATCTATTGCCCGGCGTCCTACCAGGCGGGGGCCGTGCGATTGGAATCCACCGTGATGAGCAGCGGCGGTTGGGAGCAAGGGACGGGACCCGCCTATTCCCACCACGTCTGGATCATCACGCTGGACACCTTGACCAGCGTCCGGATCGAGGTCCGGAAAAAGGGCGCGGGCAGCGAGCTGAAACTGATCTTCGCTTTTGAGATGCCCGACCGGGAGGCTCCCGAGTCCCTGGACCTCTTGTATTCGATCTCCGAGGTCCCGGACCGGGCCCGCGCCATCCTGGAGGGCGTCAAGCGCGGGGTGGAGGGCATATGACGCGCCGGGCCTGCCGGATCCAGCGACCCGGGCCGGGTCTTTCCCGGTGCATTTTGATTATCGGCCGGATAATGCGATGATGCTTCTGGTCCTGATTGAGGAAAGCAGGGGACAGCAATGAGAGCAATTCGGTGCATGTCTTTCGGGCTGATCGCCCTGGGGCTTCTTTGCGGCGCGGTGCGTGAGGCCGAGACCGTGCCCGTCCTCTCTTCCTCCGGCCCGGAATACCAGGCCATCGCCGCCGGCTTCGGCCCAGCGGCCTGCCCGGCGGTGAAAAAGCCGCCGTCGCCCGGGGCCCCGTCCACGCCCGGGCACAATTCCTTCCCCATCCCGGTTTATATATATGAAGCAACGTTCACGCTGAATGCCGATCCCGAGACCGTGCTCGACTCTTTCGCCCGCGACCTCTCCTGGTTCGAAAAGACCTCGTCCACCTTGCGCATCGAGCTGACCGGCCTCCGGCCCGGCATGAAATTGACCGACGTGGGCCAGGTGATGGACTTCAACATCCGGATCATGGGCATCAAGTTCCCCTGCCAGTACACGGCCCTGAAGTACCTGCCGGACCGCGAGCTCTGGACCATGACCTACACCAAGGGCTCATGGCTTTTGTTCCGCTACCGGCTCGACGCCGTGCCGGAGGGGACCAGGGTCAAGATCCGGATCATGGCCCAGCCTTCAGCTTCCTTAAGTTACGTAATGGAGGTGGTGCCGCTGGTCCGGGCGGTGGCGGCCAAGGTTGACCAGGCCGCGGCCTTCTTCGAATCCGAGTTCAATCCCGATCTTCCGGCCCGGCGCCGGCCCGGCAAGGGGCTGCGCGGAGAATTGTCCCGGGGATTTCTGCAGGGCTATGAGGCCTCCATCCGCCTGGATGCGCCGCCGCGCCAGGTCATACGCTGGATCAGGGAGAGCGGCAAATTGCCCGAGCTCTTCCCGAACCTGACCTTCGAGGGCGAATGCGGGGAGGATAAGCAACTGCTCTGGTCCCGCCCCGGCGAGCTGATCTATTGCCCGTCGTCCTATCAGGCGGGGGCCGTGCGATTGGACGCCACCGCGCTGAGCCGCGGCGGATGGGAGAAAGGCACGGGCGCCGCCTGCTCCCAACACGTCTGGATCATCGCGCTCGACACCTTGATGAGCGCCCGGCTGGAGCTCCGGAAAAAGGGCGCGGGCAGCGAGCTGAAACTGGTCTTTGCTTTTGAGATGCCCGACCGGGAGGCTCCCGAGTCCCTGGACCTCTTGTATTCGATCTCCGAGGTCCCGGACCGGGCCCGCGCCGTCCTGGACGGCGTCAAGCGCGGGGTGGAGGGCCGCCCGTCATGAGGGGCGGGCTTGAGCGCGGCATTGAGGGACATGGGCGCCCAGGCCTGCCCGGGCGGCTTTGACTATCGGAAAGATAATGCGATGATGCTTCTGATCTTGATCGAGGAAAGCAGAGGATGGCAATGAAAACAACCCGGTCCATATTTTTTTGGCTGATCGCCCTGGCGCTTCTTTCCGGCGCGGCGCGCGCGGCCGAGACCGTGCTCGTCCTCTCTTCCTCCAGCCCCGAGTACCAGGCCGTCGCCGCCGGCTTCAAGGGCTCGTTTCACGGGCCGTTGCGCGAGATCAACCTGGAAGGCTCCGAGGAGAAGCAGCGCAAGGCGGGGGAGGAGCTCAAGGCCGCGCCGCCCGCGGCCGCCGTGGTGGTGGGCGACATGGCCGTGCAGATGGCCAAATGGTACATTCCCGATGTCCCCATCGTCTACTGCGACTCGGTCCGCGCCCCCATGATCTCGCCCACCCAGGGCAAGGCCGTGGGCATATATCACGAGACCGACCCCGCCGACCAGCTCAGCGCCCTCATCAAGCTATTCCCCGGGAAAAAGCACGTCGGCCTAGTCTATTGCCCGGAATACGCCCGCCTCGATGAAAAGGCCCTGGCCGCCTCCGCCGCCGCCAAGGGACGGACCCTGGAAATCGTGGCCCTGGCCTCGATCAAGGAGATGCCGGTGAAACTCCAGGCCCTGATCCCCAAGGTGGAAATGCTCTGGGTCTTGACCGACCCCGCCGTGCTCTCCAGCCACAGCACCCAGTACCTGGTGCTCCAGGCCATCTCCGCCGGGCTGCCCATCTTCTGCGGGGACGCCGACCTGGCCCATGGCGGAGCCACGGCCGCCTTCGTCCCCGACCTCGCCGATACCGGAGGCAAGGCCGCCAGGGAAGCCGCCGGCATCATCTCGGGAAAGGCCCCCGCCGCCGGCGCCGTCATCTATCCCAAGGGTATAATGGTCCTCAATCTCAAGAGCGCGGCCATGCTTAAAATAGCGTTCCCCTCCGACGTCGCCGCCACGGCCGACGAGGTGATCAACTAGGGCGTTGTCCGATTTTCAGCGGGTATTGATCATGCCGAAAATTTCCGGAACCAGACTGGGCCTCAAGATCGCCGTTTACCTCATGATCGGCGTATCCATCTTCGCCCTGTTCATGATCTACTACGTTTACTACACCACCCGGGACCGCAGCCGGGCCGAGTTGTTGATTTATGACATCCACGGCAAGACCATGCTCAAAAACTTTTCCGGGAACATCATCCTGGGCATCCTCTCCGCCAACCACGACGTGCTCACCGCCGAGATGGACAAGCTCTTCGCGGACACCACCATCTCCTATGCCGTGATCTATGACACGGAGTCCAAGGTGATCGCGGAGCGGTTCCAGGGGCAATTGAAATCAGCCCAGTTCCGTTTTCCTTCCGCCTCGCCGCCCGCGCCCGGCAAGATCATCGTCCAGGACGTGAAGTCCCTGGACGGAGAGCCGTTCCGCGACTTCTGGGCCGTGGTCGTTTCCCCCGCCGATGAGAAGACCCCCATGGGCTACGCCCGCATCGGGATTTCCGTGCAAGAGTTAAACCGCGAGCTGAACCGGGCCTGGCAGTTCGGCGTGGCCCTGATCGTTGCGGTCATGGTCATGGGAGGCGGCTTGATCCTGGTTACCCTCCGCATCATCCTGCCGCCCATCAACCGCCTGGCCTCCGCCGCCCGCGAGATCGGACAGGGACGGTACGATGCCCGGGTCGAGGTGACATCCTCCGACGAGATCGGACTGCTTACCCAGACCTTCAACGAAATGGTGGTGAACATCAAGAACCAGACCGAACGCGCCGAGGCCATGATCGAGCGTATCGCCGAGGCCATCATGATGCTCACCGAAACCACCGGCCAGCTCCTCACCGTCACCACCGAGCAGGCCGCCGGCGCCACCGAGCAGGCCGCCATCGTCCAGGAAGTCGTCTCCACCGCCGAGGAAATGGCATCCACCGCCAGCCGCATCGCCGACTCCACCGCCTCCGTCCAGGAGGCCTCCCAGAAGGCCACCGAGGCCAGCGTCCACGGCAAGGAGCTCGTCGAGAGCTCGATCAAGGACATGGAACAAATCTCCGAGCAGGTCAACAAGGGCACCACCCAGATCGTCAGCCTCGCCGAGCAGGCCCAGATGATCGGAGGAGTCATTGACCTGATCGAGGAGATCAGCGAGCAGACCAACCTCCTCGCCCTCAACGCCGCCATCGAGGCCGCGGGCGCCGGAGATTCCGGTAAACGCTTCGCCGTTGTCGCCGCCGAGGTCCGCCATCTCGCCAACCGCACCCTCGAATCAACCGAGTCCGTTCGCAAGATGGTCAACGCCATCCGCAGCTCGACCTCCGCCATCGTCATGCTCTCCGAGAACGAGCAAAAGGCCGTCGTCACCGGGGCCGAGTCCGTGAAACGAACCGGCGAATACTTCCAGCACATCCTGGACATGGTCGAGACCACCCGCCACTCCGCATCCGAGATCGGGCTCATCACCCGCCAGCAGTCAACCGCCACCTCACAGATGGTCGTCTCCATCCGCGAGGTCGAGCAGGTCGCCAGGGAAGTCGAGAAAGGCGTCAAGGAGATCGAGAGCCTGATGGGAGGGCTCAAGGACCTCTCCGACCGGCTCCGCATGGCCATTGACGAAAAAACGGCCTCCTGACATATCCGACCCTGCCGGCGCGCAGCGAGCATCGCGAAGAGCGTAGCGGAGAAGGGGCTTGGCTTGCTTCTCCGGCACGCGCTACTCTCCGAGCGATACGCGCTGCCGCTCCTAACAATGACTCCGCCCAAAGAGCAACCGGAAATCGCCCTGATTATTAAGGAACTCTAAGACACCGGGCCTCCGTTCGCCCTCCATCCCGTTTTATTTTACATCCTGTAAGAAATTCTGACAGATTCGACCATGCTTATAGGGGGCAAGCCATCAGCATGATTAGGGCTTTTAATCGTGCCGCCAGGGTTGAGGGCCCTGCTAATTGCGCTTCCCGCCCCTAACTTCGCTGCCCCTCCCGCCCTGCCATCCCGCGCAACCTGGCTTGTTCGGTTCTTGGCATGGCCGTTGCTATTTATCAATCCGGGAAACTGAAATTTTGTTTGTTAAGCAGGAACGATTGTGCCATGCGGCGCGGGGAGGTGAGTAATGCACAAGATCAAGGTGTTTTCAGGAGGGGCCTGGCCGAGGCTTTGCGGGCTCTACCGGCGGGGATGCGTCCTGATTTTTCTTCTCATGTCTTCCCCGGCCCTGGCCGCGGGGGGCAAGCCCGCGACCAAGCTGGTCAATGTGGCCGACACCCGGATGATGGAGTCCGGGCCGGCCCTCTGGATCGCCAACGTGTACAACGAGAACCTGTGGCTCTACGGGCTCCTGGTGGTCGTGGTCATGGCCGGGATGGGCGCAGTCCTGGGCTTCGGCTTTGATTGGCTCATCAGCCGTTCGGGCATTGACCTGGGCAAGCTCGACCACCGCGAGTAGCCCACGAGGGAGGGACCCGGCCATGGACATGTTTCATATTTATCTGCCCATCGCGGGCATGCAGTTCAATGTCCTGCTCCTGCTCCTCATCGGCTTCACCGTCGGCGTCTGCGGCGGCTTCTTCGGCATTGGAGGCGCCTGGATCGTCACCCCCGCCCTCAACATCTTCGGCTTCCCCATGCCCTACGCCATCGGCACGGACTTGGCCCACATGGGCGGCAAGTCCATTGTCTCCACCATCCGCCACGGCAAGTTCGGCAACGTGGACGTCCGACTCGCCCTCTCCATGATCATCGGCACCACCGTGGGCATGGAGCTCGGCGCCCGCCTGGTCATGTACCTCGAGCGCATGGGGCTGGCCGAATCGTACATCCGCAAGCTCTACGTCGTCTTCCTCCTCCTCATCGGCTCTTACGTGCTCTACGACTACATCACCTACGTCTTCAAGAAAAGCAAGGCCGCCAAGGCGGGCGAGCCCGCCACCGTCCAGCACGAGACCTTCGCCCACAAGCTCCAGCGCATCAACATCCCGCCCATGATCCACTTCAAGGCCTCCAAGATCACCTGCTCGCTCTGGCTCCCCGTCATGGTCGGACTCGCCACCGGCATCGTGGCCAGCGTGCTCGGCGTGGGCGGCGGCTTCATCCGCATGCCCGCCCTCATCTATCTGGTCGGATGTCCCACCCTGGTGGCCGTGGGCACCGACCTGTTCGAGGTCATGATCACCGGGGCCTACGGCGCCTTCACCTACGGCATCAAGGGAAGGGTGGACCTGGTCGCCGCGATCTGGATGCTCTTTGGCGCCGCCGTCGGGGCCCAGATGGGCACCGTCGCCGTCAAGTACGTCCGCGGATACTCCATCCGCCTCCTCTTCGCCATCACCATCTTCATCGCCTGCGCCTCCGTGCTCATGAAACAGCTCAAGTTCCAGCTCGCTTCATCAATATTGATCCTCACCGCCGGCATCGCCATCAGCTCCGTCATCATCGGATGGCTGATCGTCGGCATCGTCCGCGAGCGGGCCTCTAAAAAACAGTCCGGCCAGGATTCCCTGGGCGGACTGGAGGGAAAATAATGAAAGCCCTGACATGGATTGCAATGTTGTGCCTGGCCGCCGGCCTGATGGCCGCCGCCTGCGGTGAGCCGCCCAAGGTGACGCAGGGCATTGTGGTAAGCTATCAGCCGGACACCAAGACCCTGGTCATCAAGGACAGCGGCCTGGACGGACAGGAAGAGACCTATTCCCTGCAGGGCGCGGAGGTCGGCGCCGAGCCCAGCCCCGGCGACGAGCTCAGGCTCTCCTACCGCGGCCAGCCCGGAAACCTCACCGCCATCCGCGTCATGAACCTGACCAAGCAGGACGAGCTCAAGGGAGGAGGAGGGCACTAAGCCCAGCTTTGCGCGGGCATGACCGCGCTTTCATTGGCGTTGATACTCCCCGGGCGTTTGATTAAACCGCGGAGACGCAGAGAACGCGGAGAAGTAAAAATATAACTTCCCTCTCCGCATCTCCGTTCCCGCACCCCGTAAGGGGTGGGAACATGAGTAGCCGTGGGTGCAACCTACGGAACAGCGCCCCCCGGCCGTCAACCCTGAAAGGGTTGGACTGAAAGCGGCGGCGAGGTGCGACCCCTTCAGGGTCTGGTGTCGGGCGCTTTTCCGGGGGTTTCACCTCCCGGCTACTCACATTGTTCCCCTTCGGGGAAATGTTTTGCACGGCAACGGATGCAGTTAAAATTTATCCAGCTTCCCCGCCAAAAACGCCCGCGCGAAGATCTCGGGGCTCTGGTCCGTGTCCATCAGCATGTCGAGCTGGCGCGAGCACAGGGTCAGCCGGCCGAGGTCCACGAGCCGCTTGGAGATGAACTCGCGGTCGTATTTTTCCAGCCGCGCCACCAAAAGGTCGGCCTTGCACTTGACCTTGAAATCCAGCCCCTCGAGCACGATGGTCAGGAACCGGCACCGCCGCGCCCGCCGCTCCTTGGCCGCGCCGCCCCCCGCGAACCGGAAATGGATGTAGTTCTTGTTCAGGCTCTTCCCGCAATAGGTGTCAACCGTGTTGAAGTGATAGCCGGCCTTGGTCGAGAAATTCATATACCGGTCCGAGATGATCGCGAACGAGGCCCTCCCCACGCCCTGCACCTCAGCCGGCGGGCCCGCCATGCTCTCGCCCAGCACCGACATGAACCCGCGCGCCGACACCGCCCGCGGCTCAGCCCATTTGATCCGCGGGTCCAACAGCCCCTCTAAAAACGACTGCAACGGCACCGACAAAATATCGGTGGGCGCGACCCGGCCCGAGTTCCCGGCCCCGTCCGCGAACCCTCCCCCCACGTCCAGCACCCATACGTCGTAGGGCAGGTTCCCCTCCAGCTTGAACGAGTTCCGCTCGTCGTAGTTCGACCGGTCGCTGAACCGGAACATCACCTCGAACACCTTCTCGTGAACGAACCGCGTGATGTCGTGCAGAGACTCGCAATTGGCCGGAGTGAAATGACGCGACGCCGGGTCCACGAGCTTGAGCGGCGTCACCGAATTCGCGATGCGCCGAAGCTTCCGCACCGCCGGCGAGTCAGGCTGCGCCGCGCCTTCCGGACCCGCCTTCTCGACCGTGGGCACGACGCCCGCGTAGATCCGGGCCGACGTGGCGTCAACCGTCACCACCTGCTCGTCCGCCAGCGACTTGGTGGCCTGCTCCAGTCCCACGATGGTCGGGACCCCGAACTCCCGCGACAGGATGGCCATGTGACCCGTGGGCGACCCACGGTCCGTGACGATCGCCGCGCAGTGCGTCATCACCCGCGAAAACTTGGGAGACGAGTGCGCCGCCACCAGCACCCCGCCCTCCGGAAAACGGTCCAGGTCCTCGTCCTGACGCACCCGGAACACCGGGCCCGAACCAACCCCCGGACACGCCACCAGCCCGCCCGCCAGCAGCGCCTCCCGAGGCTCCGAGACCTCCACCAGACGGCGGTTGGCGGAAGGCATCGCCGCCATCTGACGCGACTGCAGAATGAACAGTTTCCCGTCACCGTCAATCGCCCACTCGATGTCCTGCGGCGCCTTGAAATGCGCCTCGACGATCCGCGCCGCTTTCACCAGCATTGCCAGGTCGTCCGCGCTCAGATGGCCCGACGCCTTCGCGCCTTCCTCCCCCGGGGCGAGCAGGATCTCCTGGGCCGCCGACGAGCCCCGCGTCAGGCCGTCCGCCAGGCCCGGCGTCGCGCTGATCACGATCTGGTCCGTCTTAATGTCCTCGAAGCTCCGCGAGAACATGATCCCGCTCACCCGCGGCTCCAGCATCCGGATGCACCCCACCGCCATCTGCGCGTCCGCCGCCGTGAGCCCATGCTCCAGCCGGTACGACACCGGCTCCAGACCGAACGAGCTCGCGATCACCCACCGGTACGCGTCCAGCAGCCACCCCCGCCCCACGTTCAGCTCCGTGTAATACTGCCCCGCGTGAGACGCCGCCCGGTCCTCACCGCTCGCGCTCGAACGCATGGCCACCAGCGTATCCCGGCCCTGCGCCAGCGCCTCAAACGCCTCCAGGATCGCGGTCTCGACCTCGATCGGCACCGGCGCCGCGATGATCGCCGCCTGAACCTCCCGGCACGCCTCCGCCGTAACCTTGCTCCCGAACGCCTCCAGCACCTCCTCCAGACGCTCTCCACGGATCCAAAGCTCGTTGGCCGTCATGAAACGCGTGAACGCCGCCGTCGTGATCACGAACCCGTCAGGCACCGCGAGCCCGAGCGCGTTGCTCACCTCCCCCAGGTTCGCCATCTTGGTCCCCGCCAGCGCGTCGTCGCCCGCCCGCAGGTCCGCGAGCTTGATCACCGCCGGACCCACCGCGCCCGCGCGCCGGCCCGCGTACTCCGTCTCGATCTCCGCGTTCACCCGCCGGAGCGCGTCGAACAGGTCGTTGTAGCGGCCGTCAGCGATCTGGTTCAAATACTTCGCCATCGAGAACGTGTCCATCACCCCGCGCCGCACCCGGTGGATCATCATGTTGAGCGAAAAAGGCGCCCGCCCCGACAGCCGGTCCTCGATGTCCGCGATCAATTGCAGCATGGAATCGTTGAGGTTGAGGATCTCACGGAAGTTCTCGTACATCTGCTTCAAGCCGGCCGCACGCGCCTTGCTCGCCTCCAACCGCGCCGACCGGCCGCTGATCACGCCGAGCGCGGACCGAAGCCGCCCACCGATCGTCTTTTTACCCGCGTTTTCACTACTGGACATGATTAATCCATTTTACTCGAATCGAGGGGATAGGGGAAGGAACACTATCGGCGCAGACGGGGTCATTGGGAGTGCGGCGGTTGCACCGCTGCAAGCGGCACGACGCCGCTTTCATTGGCGATGGGAGTCCTGGAAAGTGGCAATTAACCGCAGTCATTCATGCCGCGAGGCGGCACCCTAAGTTCATGAAAAGAAGATTATCGGACAGCATTAACAGGATTTACCGGATTAACACCAATGCTCGGTTTTTTCTTCCATCCTGTAAATCCTGTTAATCCTGTCCATTCCTTTTCAGGACAGAGACGCAAAGGACGCAGAGAAAGAATTTTCATTATTTTCTCTGTGACCTCTGCGTCTCTGCGGTATTGTAGATGCTTATGGATAGCAACGCTAATGAAAGCGCCGTCATGCCGGCGCACCCCAAAGCGGCCCTCAGGTCTCGAGCCAGACCGGCTCGTTCACCAGCTTCTGGCTCACGTATTCACAGAGGTGCTTCTTCAGGTCAGGGGACAGGTCAACGAATTCCACCCCCATGCCCGGCAGACACGCTTTCTTGCGGTAGGTCTCGTATTCATTGGTCCACACCACCCGGCCCGTGGCGCTCACCGCCATGTTCGTGTCCGGGATGCAGAACGTGAGCTCCAGCGTCTCATTGGGAGGAGCCGGGTCAATCGTCCGGATGAACGCGCCCCCCGCCGACAGGTTCGACGTGAAATTCGAGTACTGACCGTCCCGCACCTTGTAATCTATGGGCAGCGACATCAAGAGCCTCGGGAACTTCCGCGAGTTCTCCTGGCCCAGGTGGAACACCTGGTTCACCCGGAACAGAATTTCGTCCACCAGCGCCGTCTTGGTGATGTAACCGTTCGCGCCCAGCTCCCGCAAGCGCTGCACCTCTTTCTGGCTCTTGAAGATGCCGGTGATAACCAGGACTTTCTTGGGGTGGGTCTGATCCAGCTCGTGGAAACGTTCGAGGATTTCAAAACCGGTCATCCGGGGCATCAGAAGGTCCAGAATCAAAAGGTCAATATCTTCCCCCTCGGTCTGGAGCGTGCCCCAAGCCTCCTCACCGTCAGCAGCGATAGTAACCTCGTAACCAGCCTCCGAGAGCACGTCCTGAAGCATAATGCGCATGGGCAGTGTATCGTCTGCTACCAGAATCCGTTTTCGATCCCGCGCCCTCA
Source organism: bacterium (assembly GCA_035527835.1). Classification (GTDB taxonomy): domain Bacteria; phylum RBG-13-61-14; class RBG-13-61-14; order RBG-13-61-14; family DATKZS01; genus DATKZS01. Next base: position 5,181 of record DATKZS010000001.1, on the reverse strand, counting down.
TTATCATTTATAACCTATACTAATTTGCGGGCAAACGCAAGCAAAAAAGGCAAATCCCGGGCCAGGAGTGGGCATTATGCTTTAACCATCTAAATTTACAGAACAATATCACCGGATTAAGCGTAATAAACATAACGAATCCATCGCGGCCGCCGCCGCGGCCCGAGATTGCGCGGCGTCCGGGAGGCCCCTTGCGCCACCCGCCGGACAAGGACAAGAAAAGTAAATCCCCGGGATCCGCCGCCGGCCCCTTGGTTGCTCCCGCCTTTGCTTCCCGCTAGACTATCACGTGAGACCATGGAAAAGATGAGCGGCAGAATCGGACTTACCACCACGGTCCCGGTCGAGGTCGTCCTGGCCGCGGGGCTGATCCCGGTGGACCTCAACAACGTCTTCATCACCGCGCCCGACCGTGCCGCCATGATCGCCTCGGCCGAGGCCCGCGGCTTTCCCGCCAACCTCTGCGCCTGGATCAAGGGCATCTACGCCGCGGCCAGGGTCATGGACATCAAGAGGATCATCGGCGTGGTCCGGGGCGATTGCTCGAGCACGGAGAAGCTCGTGGAAATCTGGAAGCATGAGGGAGTGAACTGCATCCCGTTCTCATACCCGCCGGCGAGTCAACAGGATAATATGAGGAATGAGCTCAGTCTGCTGGCGGGCTTCCTGGGCACCAGCCTCGAAGCGGCCGAGGCCAAGCGGCGCGAGCTTGCTCCCGTCCGCGCCATGCTCCGCGAGCTCGATGACCTCACCTGGAGGGAGGGCAAGGTCACCGGCTTCGAGAACCATCTCTGGCTCGTCAGCGCCAGCGACTTCAACGGCGACCCCCAGAGCTTCACCCGCGGCCTCCAGCGTTTCCTGGACGAGGCCCGCGCCCGGCAAAGCGCCCGCGACTTCATCCGCCTGGGATACGTCGGAGTGCCCCCCATTTGCGACGGCCTCTACCAGTTCATCGAATCACGCGGCGCCCGCGTCGTCTTCAACGAGGTCCAGCGCCAGTTCGCCATGATCACCGGCGCCGCCAACCTCGCCGGGCAATACGCTGACTATACCTATCCTCTGGAAACTTTCCGCCGCGTCCACGAAGACATCGGCCCGGAAATCACGCGCCGCGGCCTCCAGGGCATCATCCACTACGCCCAGACCTTCTGCCACCGCCAGCTCGACGCCATCCTCCTGCGCGAAAAACTCCCCGTCCCCGTCCTCACCATCGAGGCCGACCGGCCCGGTACCCTCGACCCCCGCACCATGACCCGCATCGAGGCGTTTCTGGAACAGCTTTCGTGAGGACATATTGGAAAAAATATTTTAGCCGCAGATGAACGCGGATTAACGCGGATGTTTTTTCAGATCTATCTTATCCGCGTTCATCAGCGTTCATCTGCGGCTAATTAACTCCTCCTCTTTCTTCCTCACCTTCCCTGCCTGGCCTTGACCAGCGAACGGATGAAAGGCGGGTCTTCCTCGTCAAGGATGCGGGCCGCCTCCGCCCGCAGGCCCTTCTTGTGAGAGGCGTATTGCGCGGGCTTCTTGGCCCCGAGTCTCTTCGCCGTTTCCAGCGCGCGCGGCAGCACCTGGTCGGCCGGGGCGGTCTCGTCAATCATCCCGATCTTCAGCGCCTCCGCCGCGGAGAGCCTTGTGCCGGAAAGGCTCAGGACCTCGGTCTGCCTTCTTCCGATGGCCTGCTCGATCAGCGCGATGTTGCCGGGCGGCAGGTCGAGGCCGAGGTCAATCTCCGGGATGCACATCCATCCCCGGTCCTCCCGCATCACCCGCCAGTCCGCGCACAGCGCCAGGAACAGGCCGCCAGCGAACGCATGACCGTTGATCGCTGCTACCACCGGCTTCGGATACGTAAACACCCGGTACAGCATCCGGTCAAAGTCCACCAGAAAGTCGCTCCAGATTTGATGCGGCTGACTGATCAGCCACGACAGGTCCAGGCCGTTCGAAAAATATTTCTCGTGCGCGCCCGTGAACACCACCGACCGCGCTGACGACTCCCCCTCGATCTCGTCAAGCGCCCGGTTCAGCGCGTCCACCAGGCCCCGGTTAAAGCGGTTCTCGTCACCGCTCCGCATCCGGATGACCCGCGCCGATTGCTCGGCCTCGATCTCAACGATCATGGCGCCGCCTCCCCTTCTTCCCTGCTGGGTCCGGGACCGTCTTCAGCCGGCTCCTCCACCGCCGCCACCGCCTCCCGAGCGCCGGCCGCCATCCGGAACGCAGCGTCCAGCGCGATGTGGCACGCGTGGCGCAGCGCCGTGATGAAGCGCGGCCGCGTGAAGCCCGTGCGCCAGGTGAGGTCGAACAGCTCGTCGGAAACCACCAGCAGCGCGGCCAGCTCGATGCCGCGGTACATCGCGATCGTGAACAGCGCGCTCGCCTCCATCTCCACCGCCAGGAGGCCCTTCTCGCCGAAACCCGCGACCTTCGCCTTGGTCTCACGGAACACCGCGTCCGTGGTCCACACCGGGCCCAGGTGGTAGCTCCGGCCCGAGCCCTCCACCGCCTCCCGGACCGCCGCGAGCGCCTGCTTCCCGGGAAACGACCGCCGGTCACCCGTGATGTAGTGCCCGCTGACACCCTCTTCGATCCGCGCCCCCATCGGCGCCACCAGGCTCCCGATCCGCGCCTCGCGGTTGATCGAGCCGCAAAGACCCAGCATCACCACGTGCCGCGCCCCGTTCGCGATCAGACGTTCCAGAACATAGCCCGCCGCCGGAGCGCCCATGCACGGGCCCACCAGGCTCGCCTTCCGGCCCTTCGAGCTGATCGTATACACCCGCGCCGGCTCGAACGGCATGAACTTTTTGCTCGCCTTGTGCATCCGCGCCATCATCGTGGTGAGCGGCCCCACCGGGCACAGGATCACCGGATCGTAAATCCTGGGATCAATCCGCAAAGCCCGCGGCTCGACCACCACCTCGTCCTCCCGCTTCACCGCCCGGCTTACGTTCTTGTTCTGTTCTTCGGCCATCTTGCCTTGCCGCTCCTATTAGAGGCGCTGGGCTTGAGGCTTGGGGCTTGAGGCTTGAGGCAAAAGCCTCAGCATCACCTCAAGCCTCAAGCCCCAAGCCAGAAAGATTCACTTCCTGAACTTCATGAAGTCCGGCTTCCGCTTTTCCAAAAACGAGTTCATGCCTTCCTGGAACTCCTCGGACCCGTAGGTCATGGACAGCAGCTCGATGCCGTGGGTGAACGACGGGTAGAGCAGGTCGCCCTCGAAATTGAGCGACAGCTTGGCGATGCGTAGCGCCTGCGGGCTCATGGAAAGGATGCGGTCAATCCAGGCCTGGAGCTCGGCCGCGAGCGTGCCGTCCGCCACCACCTTGTTCACCCATCCCATCTCCATGGCCTCCCGCGCGCTGTAGCGCTGGCACAGGAAGATGATCTCCTTGGCCCGCTTGTCGCCCACGCAGCGCGGCAAATACTGCGTGCCCGCCAGCACCGGGATGCTCCCCACCGTCGGACCCACCTGCCCGAACACCGACTTCTCCGTGGCCAGCGTCAGGTCGCAAACCATGTTGATCTCGTTGCCGCCGCCCAGGCAGTAACCGTCCACCGCCGCGATCACCGGCTGCGGCGCCCGCCGGACCTGCTGGAACAGGTTCGAGAACGTGTTCAGGAACTCGCGGCCGCGCGCCCGGTCCAGCGCCAGCATCTCGGCGACGTCACCCCCCGCGCAAAACGCCCGGCCCCCCGCGCCCGTGATCGCGATCACCCCGACACCACTATCCGCCGCCGCGTCCCCCAGAGCTTCTCTAAGCTCCAGCAGCGTCCGGTTTCTAAACGAGTTCATCTTGTCCGGCCGGTTGATCGTGATCCGCGCGGCCCCGTCCTGCTTATCAAATATTATGTCCTCGAAATTCATGGCCCCTCCTCACATGATCTGTTGTAGTTCGTAGGGCGTAGAGCGCAGAGCGTAGAGCGTATAAGAACCGCCTCCCGACATTCGCCCTCCGACCTACGCCCTCCGATACTCATACACCCCCCGCCCGGTCTTCTTCCCCAGTCTCCCCGCCCGCGCGAGCTTCACCAACAGCGGCGCCGGCCGGTACTTGTCGCCCAGCTCCCGGTGCAGCGTCTCCACGCACGCCAGCACCACGTCCAGACCCGACGCGTCCGCCGCCGCCAGCGGGCCCAGCGGCATGCCCAGACCCTTCACGCACGACTTGTCAATGTCCTCCGCGCTCGCCACCCCCTCGCCCAGAACGTAAAACGCCTCGTTCAAGAGCGGGATGTAAAGACGGTTGATCACGAACGCCGGCGCGTCGTTCACCACCACCGTGTCCTTGCCGCACCGCTCAAGCAGCGCCACCGTGGCCTTCACCGTGTCCTCCGAGGTCGCAACCCCCCGAGTGACCTCGACCAGCGGAGTGAGCGCCGCCGGAATCAGGAAATGCGCGCCGATGCAGCTCTCCGGCCGGCCGGTGGCGGAGGCGATCTCGGTGATGGAGATGGTCGAGGTATTGGTCGCCAGCACCGCCCGCCGCGGGCTCGCCAGGTCCAGGTCCGCGAACACCCGCTTCTTCGTCTCCGCGTCCTCGAACACCGCCTCCAGCGCGAAGTCCGCGTCGCCCGCTCCGCTCTCCAGGGACATAGTGGGGACCAGCGCGTTCAGCGCGGCCTCCCGCTCCTGCGCCGTCATCTTTCCCTTCTGCTCCTGCCGGGCCAGGAACGCGTCAATCCGCGCCATCCCCTGTTTCAGCCGTTCCGCGTCCGCCTCCACCACCGCGGTGGCCAGGCCCGCGCGCGCGAACACCCCCGCGATCTGCGAGCCCATGGTCCCGAGCCCGACCACGCACACCTTTTTAATCTCCATCTCTCTCCCTCCAATTTACGTGCCACCGGCTTACAACCGGTGGTCCTCGTGCCGCCGGCCCTTGCACATTCTATCAGCACCCGGACGCAATTCAAGAACGCGGCATTGCCAGCGGCCCTTCCGTTCTCTATAATTACAGCATCGCCCAAGAGACTGACGGGCGGGGGAGGGCACGGATGTCGGGCAGCAGCTTCGGGAATATTTTTCGGGTGACCACCTTCGGCGAGTCGCACGGCGTGGCGCTGGGCGCGGTGGTGGACGGCTGTCCGCCCGGCGTCCGGATCAACCGCGAGATCGTGCAGCGCGACCTCGACCGCCGCCGGCCCGGACAGAGCGCGGCCACCACCGCCCGCGCC